>DASSOD010000120.1:0-5432 GCA_035700905.1 Gemmatimonadales bacterium
GGGCCGCCCGCGGGCGGCTCGGTGCGCGCGGCGGCGGCCGCCACCGGCGGCGTGGTCGGCGTCGCCGCGGCCGGAGCCGGCGCGGCTGCCGGCGCCCCGGCCGCGGCCTCGGTCTCGCTCCGCGCGACCACGGTCTGCACCGCCACCGTCTCGCCTTCCTTTACCAGGATCTCGGCGAGCACGCCGGAATCGGGCGCGGGGATTTCCGCGTCCACCTTATCGGTCGAGATCTCGAACATGGGCTCGTCCCGCTTGACGGAATCGCCCACCTGCTTGAGCCAGCGCGAGAGCGTTCCCTCGGCGATGGACTCGCCCATCTGAGGCATCACGACGTCGATCCGGGCCATGGATGAAACCTCCGTTCCCGTCAGTAGGCGGCCAGCCAGCGGGCCGCGCGTACGATATCGTCGGTCTGCGGCAGCGCGAAATCCTCGAGCGCCGGCGCGTAGGGGAGCGGCACGTCGTGCGCGGTCACCCGGCGCACGGGCGCGTCCAGCCACTCGAACGCGAGCTCGTTGATGCGGGCGGTGATCTCCCCCGCGACGCCGCCGGTGGCGGTGTCCTCGTGGACCACGAGCACGCGATTGGTGCGGCGGACGGTCTCCACGACCGCCGCGTCGTCCAGCGGCAGCAGCGTCCGAAGGTCGAGCACCTCGACCGAGAGGCCGTTCTCACGCTCCAGCCGCTCGGCCGCGTCGAGCGCCATCCAGACCCCGGCCGCGTAGGTCACGATCGAGAGGTCCCGTCCCTCGCGCGCCAGGCGGGCGCGGCCGAGGGGCACGACATGATCCCCGGGCGGGACCGCCCCGCGCGCCCGGCGGTAGAGATACTTGTGCTCGAAGAAGAGCACGCAGTCCTCGTCGCGGATCGCCGCCTTGAGCAGCCCCTTCGCGTCGGACGGCGTGGCGGGACAGGCGATCTTGAGCCCCGGGGTGTGCAGGAACGCGGCCTCGGGGTTCTGCGAGTGGAACGGGCCGCCCCGCACGTAGCCGCCCGCGGGGCCGCGGACCACCATCGGGCACGCGAGCCCCGCGCGATAGCGCGCGGTGGCCACGTAGTTGGTCAGGATACTGTAGGCGCAGGACACGAAATCCATGAACTGCATCTCGCACACGGGCCGGAGGCCCATGTGCGCGGCGCCCGCCGCGGCGCCGACGAACCCGGTCTCCGACACCGGCGTGTCGATCACCCGGCCGGGGCCGAAGCGGGCCAGAAGCCCGTCCGTCGCCTTGAACGCGCCGCCGTAGGCGCCGATGTCCTCGCCCATGCAGAACACGGCGGGGTCGCGCTCCATCTCCTCGACGAGCGCCTCGCGCACGGCCTCGACGTACGTGATCTCAGGCATGCGCGGCGCTCCGCGGCCCCGGGGACGCGCGCGGCGCGCCGGCCTCGGCCAGCGCCCGGAACCAGAGCAGCGGCGCCTCGGCCGGCTCCGCATACACCCCGCGGAGCGCGTCGCGCGGATCGGCCGGGGGCGAGGCCTCGGCGTCCGCCACGGCGCGGTCGAGCTCCACGCGGATGCGCTCGTCCACGGCCGCGAGGGTCGGAGCGGGAATCCCGAACGCGCCGGTGAGTGCCGCGGTGTAGCGGTCGATCGGGTCATTGGTCGAGGCCCACTGCTCCAGCTCGCCGGGGGGCACATAGGACTGCCCGTCGTGCTCGGCGTGGCCGGCGCGCCGGTACGTCATGAGCTCGATCAGCGACGCGCCCCCGCCGGCGCGCGCCCGCTCGACCGCCTCGCGGGTCACCCGGAAGGTCTCCAGCACGTCGTTGCCGTCCGCGCGCACGCCGGGCACGCCGTACCCGGCGGCCTTGTCGGCGAGGCGGCGCGCCGCGCATTGCCGTTCCGTGGGCGTGGAGTAGGCGTAGCGGTTGTTCTCGACGACCACGACCAGCGGGCAGCGCTGCACCGCGGCGAAGTTGATTCCCTCGTGAAAGGCGCCCGTGCTGGTGGCGCCGTCCCCCACGTACACGAGCCCGACCCGAGGCTCCCGCCGGAGGCGGAACGCCAGGGTCACGCCGGCCATGACCGGCACCATGTCGCCCAGATGCGAGATCTGCCCGATGAAGTTCCGCCGCTCCACGTCGCCGAAGTGGATGTTGAGCTCGCGGCCGCGGGTGGGCGAGTCGCCCTTCGCCATGTACTGCCGGAGCACCTCCAGAGGCGTCGCCCCCTTCACCAGCATCGAGCCGAGATTCCGGATGAGCGGCGCGAGCACGTCCTCGCGCCGGAGCGCGAACGCCGACCCGACGGCGCACGCCTCCTGGCCCAGCGAGCGGTAGAGGCCGCCCACCACCTTGCTCTGCCGGTAGAGATTCACGAGCCGCTCCTCGAGCGCGCGCGTGAGCCGCATGAAGTAGTAGAGCTCGATCAGCTGGTCGTGCGTCAAGCCGGGCGGGACGGCGGCGGGACTGGTGACGGCGCTGGTGGCGGCCATGCGGGTCCGGGACGAAGAGGGCACGAATCCGGCGCGGAAGCTACACCGAAACCGGCGGCGAGTAAACCGCGCCGGGCGCGAAACGGGCCGCCTCGTACGTCACGACGAGACGGCCCGTTCGGTCGGCGCGCCGAGCGGCGCTCAGGCGCGCTGGCTCTCGATCCGCATTCCGTAGAACGACCGGTACACGAAGAAGAGCGACACCGCGAGGAAGGCGGCCGCGAGCCCGTGGGCGAGCCCGGAGCCCCGCTCCAGCGTGAGCGACACCGCCAGCTCCACCGCCAGGAGCCCGAACAGCGTGGTGAACTTGATGATCGGGTTGAGCGCCACGGACGAGGTGTCCTTGAACGGATCCCCCACCGTGTCGCCCACGACCGTCGCCGCATGGAGATCGGTGCCTTTCTGCTTCAGCTCCACCTCCACGATCTTCTTCGCGTTGTCCCAGGCGCCGCCGGCGTTGGCCATGAACACCGCCTGGTACAGCCCGAACAGCGCGATCGAGACCAGGTACCCGATGAAGAAGTACGGCTCGACGAACGCGAACGCGAGCGTGGCGAAGAACACCGTGAGGAAGATGTTGAACATCCCCTTCTGGGCGTACTGGGTGCAGATCTCCACGACCCGCTTGCTGTCGCTGACCGACGCCTTCGTGGCGCCCTCGAGGCGGATGTTGGCCTTGATGAACTCCACGGCGCGGTACGCGCCCGTCGTGACGGCCTGGGTGGAGGCACCCGTGAACCAGTAGATGATCGACCCGCCGGTGATGAGCCCGAGCAGGAAGGGCGGATGCAGGAGCGAGAGGTTCTCCACGTTGGTGGTGAGGCCGTTCGTGAGCGCCACGATGATGGAGAAGATCATCGTCGTGGCCCCGACCACCGCGGTGCCGATGAGCACCGGCTTCGCGGTCGCCTTGAAGGTGTTCCCCGCGCCGTCGTTCTCCTCGAGGAGGTGCTTGGCCCGCTCGAAGTCCACGTCGAACCCGTACTGCTGCTTGATCTGCGCCTTCACGCCCGGCACCTGCTCGATCACCGACAGCTCGAAGACGGACTGCGCGTTGTCGGTCACCGGCCCGTACGAGTCCACCGCGATGGTCACGGGGCCCATGCCCAGGAACCCGAACGCCACCAGGCCGAACGCGAACACGGCGGGCGCGACCATCAGCGCCGCCAGCCCCTGGGTGCTCACCAGGTACGCGATGGCCATGAGCGCCATGATGGTGATGCCGAGCCAGAAGGCGCTGAAGTTGCCGGCGACGAAGCCGGAGAGGATGTTGAGCGATGCGCCGCCCTCGCGCGAGCTGGTCACCACCTCGCGGGTGTGCCGCGACTCGGTGGACGTGAACACCTTCACCAGCTCGGGGATGATGGCGCCCGCGAGCGTGCCGCAGGTGATCACGGTGGAGAGCTTCCACCAGAGCGTGCCGTCGCCGAGCTCGGGGATGAGCAGGTACGACACGAGGTACGTGAGCCCCACGGAGACGAACGACGTGAGCCACACCAGCGAGGTGAGCGGCGCCTCGAAGTTCATCCGCTCCGCCTCGGCGTAGCGGCCGCGGGCGACGGCCTCGTTCACCAGGTAGGAGATCCCGCTGGCGATGATCATCATGATGCGCATCACGAAGATCCACACCAGCAGCTGGACCTGCACCACCGGATCACGCACCGCGAGCAGGATGAAGGCGATCAGCGCGACGCCGGTGACGCCGTAGGTCTCGAAGCCGTCCGCCGAGGGGCCCACCGAGTCGCCCGCGTTGTCGCCGGTGCAGTCGGCGATCACGCCGGGGTTGCGGGCATCGTCCTCCTTGATGTTGAAGACGATCTTCATCAGGTCGGAGCCGATGTCGGCGATCTTGGTGAAGATGCCGCCCGCGATGCGGAGCGCCGCGGCGCCCAGCGACTCGCCGATCGCGAACCCGATGAAGCACGGGCCGGCGTACTCCCCGGGCACGAAGAGGAGGATGAACAGCATCATCAGGAGCTCGACGCTGATGAGGAGCATCCCGATGCTCATCCCCGCCTTGATGGGGATGGCGTAGCAGGGGTACGGCCTCCCGCGGAGGCTCGCGAAGGCGGTGCGGGAGTTGGCGAACGTGTTCACCCGGATCCCGAACCAAGCTACCCCGTAGCTCCCCCCGATGCCGAGGAGGCTGAATGCGAGGATGATGGCCACGCGCACGGGCTCGAACTTGAGCAGCACGCCGAAGTAGAGCAGGATCACGAACCCGATGAAGACCTCGAGGATCAGGATGAACTTGCCCTGGGTGATCAGGTAGGTCTTGCAGGTCTCGTAGATCAGCTCGGAGACCTCGCGCATGGTCTCGTGCACCGGCAGCCGCTTGAGCTGCGAGTAGATCACGAGCCCGAAGAGGAGGCCGAGCGCGCAGACCAGGAGCCCCGACAGGAGGAGCGTGTGGCCCGGGATGCCGCCCAGGAACTGCGCCTGGTTGAGGTCCGGAATCCGGAGGTTCGCCTCGCCGCCGGCGTGCCGGGCCGCTTCCTGCGCGAACGCCGCGGGCGCGGCGACCGCCGCCAGCGCCAGGGTGAGGAGGGCCTTCCACCAATTCATCGTGTTCTGTCTCCTGACGTGCTAGTAGGCGCCGCGTGGCGCGTGGCTGGGCTCCGCCAACGTGTGGACCAGCGTGAGGAAGCGCTTCGCGAGCTTGTCGGCCTCGCTCTCGCCGACCTGGTTGGTCTCCACCGTGACCCGGGTGTAGTGCCCGCCCTCGGCCTCCACGGTCACGGTGATCTGCCCGATCGCCCCGGCGAAGCGGCGGCGGCGCGGGCTCTCCTCGGCCGGGCTCAGCCGCGCACCGAGGAACTCGGCGGCGCGGGCGAGCACGTCGTCCGGGGCGACGGTCGTGCGATGGAAGTACTTCATGCTTCGCGGTAGTACTCGATGCCGAGGTGGGTGATCTGCTCCTCGCCCATCAGCCAGCGCAGGGTGTTCTTGAGCTTGGTCTGCTGGATGAAGAGGTCGTGCTCCGGGTAGAGCCCC
>DASSOD010000121.1:0-2912 GCA_035700905.1 Gemmatimonadales bacterium
GGCGCGCACTCGGCCTCACGGCGTCGCTCCCCGAGGTGGACCGCCACAACTACACCAAGGAGTGGCTGATCGGCAGCCTGGCGATGTTCTTCGGCGGGCGGGTCGCGGAGGAGATCGTCTTCGGCGCCGAGAAGGTGACCACCGGGGCGGGGAACGACATCGAGCGCGCCACGGGGCTCGCCCGGCGCATGGTGACGCAGTTCGGGATGAGCGAGAAGATCGGCCCGCTCGCGGTGGGCGACAAGGAGCAGGAGATCTTCCTCGGCCGCGAGTTCGCGCAGCGGCGCGAGATCTCGGAGCGCACCGCCCAGATGGTGGACGACGAGGTCAAGCGGCTGGTGGACGAGGCCTACGCCCGCGCCACCGGCATTCTGGTCGAGCACCGCATGCTGCTGGACGAGATCGCCGCCGCGCTGCTCGAGCGGGAGACCATCGACCGCGAGGATCTCGACCGGCTAGTCAAGGGCCAGCCGCTCCCGCCCCGCTCGCCGAGCGAGCCGACGGCGTCGGCCCCGGTGCTCGCGCCCGCCCGGCCCTCGCCGCAGCCGGCGCGCGCGCCGATCCTGGGGGCGCCGCCGGCCGAACCCGCCGGCGCGTGAATGTCGTTCCGCTGGCGTTCCATTCCCCCCGTGCGGTTCGCGAGGCGCTGAGCGCGCACGGGTGGGAGCCGGGACCGGCCGAGAACGCGTCCCTCGGAATTTCCCCTCTCGCATTTCATCTCACCGGGCTGGACCAGGAGACCCTCGAGGCCCTGGTACCGGCGGCCGGCCGTCTCGGCCTCGAGGTCCAGACCGGTGACTCGTGGGCCATCCTCGCGGGGAGCCGATCCCGCTTGAGCGTGCTCGCGCGCCCCTGGACGGTGCCCGACCCGCTGCGCGAGCTCGCCGTGCAGGTCGGCCTCGCCATGCCGGCGGAGCCCCCGGCCGCATGGCTCACGGCGCGGGGCCCGGTCGCGCTCGACCGCCCCGTCCTGATGGGCATTCTCAACGTCACGCCCGACAGCTTTTCCGACGGGGGCCGCTTCGCCGAGCCCGGCCCGGCTCTCGCCCAGGCGGAGCGGCTCCTTTCGGACGGCGCCACGCTCCTCGACGTCGGCGGCGAGTCCACCCGGCCCGGCCGGAGCGAGGCGGTGCCGGAGGCCGAGGAGCGCCGCCGGATACTGCCGGTGATCCAATCGCTGGTGCGGGCCCACCCGGACGCGCTCATCTCGGTGGACACGGTCAAGTCGGGCGTCGCACGGGCCGCGCTCGATGCCGGGGCCGCGGTGGTGAACGACGTGACGGCGTTCCGCCACGATCCGGAGATGGGAGCGGTCGCGGCCACGGCGGGCGCGGGCGTGGTGCTGATGCATTCCCGCGGCGCGTTGCTCGAGATCGCGTCGTATGCCCATGCCGACTACGGCGCCGACGTGGTGGGGGCGGTGCTGCGGGAGCTGGCGGACGCGCTGGCGGCGGCGGTGGCGCGGGGGATCGCCCCCGAGGCCGTCGCCGTTGACCCCGGCCTCGGGTTCTCCAAGACCGTCGAGCAGAGCGCGCGGGTACTCGACGGCCTCGGGGCCTTTCAGGCGATCGGGCGGCCGGTGGTGGTAGGCCCTTCCCGGAAGCGCTTCGTGGGCGCGCTCTCCGGGCGCGACGTGGCCGATCGCGACCGGGCGACCGCGACGGTGTGCGCCCTCGCCTGGGAGCGGGGCGCACGCGTCTTCCGGGTGCACGACGTGGCGGCCGCGCGGGAGGCGCTCGCCGTAGCCCACGCGCTCAACGAGCCCTGACGCGCGGCCGCGCCGCCGCTACTCCTCCTCCTCGAACTCCTCGGCGCCAACGGCGGCCTGGTTGATGCCGCCCTCCGCGAGCTGGTTCAGGAGCTGGTCCGTCTGCTCCTCCTCGGTCAGGGTCTGCTGGAGGAGCTTCGCGGCATCGTCCTGGCCCAGGAGCTCCGCGTAGGTCCGGAGGGCCCCGTATGCGGCGATCTCGTAGTGCTCCACCCGTTGGGCTGCGGCGATCAGGGCGGCGTCCATCACGCTGCCGCGGTCGCCTTCCTGCATGATGTCCTTGCCTTCCTCGATCACGCCTTGCATCCCCTTGCACGTCTTGCCGCGGGGGGAGCTGTCGATGCTCTTGAAGATCCGCTCCAGTCGGGCCACGTGGCCTTCGGTCTGCTTGAGGTGGTGCTCGAACGCCTTGCGAAGCTCGGGATCGCTGGCCGACTTCGCCATGCGCGGAAGCGCGCGAACGATCTGCTTCTCCGCGTTGTAGATGTCCTTCAGCTCGTCCACGAAAAGGTCCTGCAGCGACTCCATTGCCATGGGAGGCTCCTTCGGTGCGCGGCTCTTGTTGGGCTCTCTCGCCGGGGACGCCAAGATGAGCCCCGTCCGTGCGGCGCGCGGGTATCTGCGTCACAGGCCGCCATGTATGTTTCTGCCGTTCCCCCGCCCGGAGCCGCGCGGTCCCCATGCCTGCCGATCTCACGCCCTTCGAGCAGCTTCGCTGGGGCACCCCGACATGGCGCGATCTGGCGGAGATCGCCATCGTCGCGGCGGTCCTCTACCGCGTGCTCCGCTTCCTGGCCGGCACGCGGGCCCTGCAGATCCTTCTGGGCGTGCTCGTGCTCGCGGCCATCTACGTGGGCGCGTTCCTCCTCAAGTTCTCCATGATCACGTATCTCCTCGGCGTGGTCTTCACCTACGGCGCCTTCGCTGCCCTCGTCGTGTTTCAGCCCGAGCTTCGGCATGCGCTGGCCCGGCTCGGCCAAACCCGCGTGTTCGCGCTCTTCGGGGCACGGGGGCGGAGCGCGGTGGCGGACGAGGTGGCGGGCGCCGTCGAGCGGCTCAGCCGCAACGCGACCGGCGCGATCATCGCGCTCGAGCAGGACGTCTCCCTCGAGGAATGGCTGGAGAGCGGGACCCGGATGCGGGC
>DASSOD010000122.1:0-6326 GCA_035700905.1 Gemmatimonadales bacterium
ACCGCGTCGGCACCCGGCAGGGCGCCGCGCCGCGGGCGAACGAGACCCGGGTCGAGGAGCATCGGAACCTCGGGATCGCGTTCTACAAGGCCGGCATGCTGGACGAGGCGGAGCGGGAGTTCCGCCGGGTCGCCGATCTGCGTCCGGCGGAAGGAAGCGCCCCGTTCTACCTCGGTCTCATCGCGCTGCGCCAGGCGCGCTGGGGCGATGCGGCCGACGCGCTGAAGCACGCGCTCGACAAAGGCGGCCCGCGGGCCGCGACCCTGCACAACCTGGGGCTCGCGCTCGAGCGGCTGGGCCGGCTGGACGAGGCGGAGGCCGCGTACGGCGACGCCGCGGGACGGGCGCGCGACGACGCGCGGATCCTGCTTGCGTGGGGCATCGCGGCGGTGAAGCGGGGCGATCCTCGCGTGGCCCTCGGGCGGCTGGAGCGCGCCCGCGAGCTCCTGGGCGAGCGCATGCCGCCCCCGCTCTGGTTCTGGGCGGCCGCGCTGGCGCATGCGGGGGCCGACGCGCCCGAGGCCGCGCTGGCCGCGGCGCGCGCGGGGGTCGCGGCCTACCCGGACCGGGCGGTGCTCCGGAACAACCTCGCGGTGCTGCTCGAGGCCGCGGGCGACCTGACCGGCGCGGAGTCGGAGCTGCGCGCGGCGCTGGCGGAAGATCCCTCGCTCCCGCAGGTATCGAAGAACCTCGCCGACCTGTACTACCGCGCCGGCCGCTACGACGAGGCGCACGAGGCGTACGAGCGGGCGGCCAAGCTCCAGCCCGAGCTGGGCGACGACCTCTGGTTCAAGCTCGGCAACATCGCCTTCCGCCGCCGCGACAACGCGCGGGCGCGGTCGAGCTGGCAGCGCGCCACCGAGCTCAATCCGGGCCACCAGTTGGCCCGGGCCAACCTCGAGATGCTGGGGCAGGCGTCGTGAGCGCCGTCGAGGATTCGGCGTTCCCCGACCTGATGCGGAAGATCTCGGACGCCGCCGGGCTCGCGCTCGACGTCTACAAGGACAAGTGCATCCGGCGGCGGATCGCGGTGCGGATGCGGGCCTGCGGCGTGCACACCTACACCGACTACATACGCGTGCTCGACCGCACTCCCGCCGAGCGGGAGCGGCTGCGCGATGCGCTCACGATCAACGTCACGCGGTTCTTCCGGAACCCGGAAACGTGGAGCCGGCTCGAGCGCGAGTTGATCGCCGGCGGCTGGCGGGGCGAGCGCCCGCTTCGCTGCTGGAGCGCCGGCTGCGCCTCGGGCGAGGAGGCCTACACGCTGGCGATCGTGGCCGCCGAGATCTGCCGGGCCGATGGGCACCCCGAGCGGCTCGACGCGGTGCACGTGGACGCCACGGACGTCGACCGGCTGAGCCTCGCGCGCGCGCGCGACGCGAGCTACCGCGCGGAGGCGCTGGTCGAGCTTCCCCCGCATCTCCGCCCCCGCTACTTCGAGGCCCAGGGCGCCGAGCTCCGGCTGGTGGAGCGCATCCGGCGTCGGGTGACGGTCCTCCGGCGCGACCTCACCCGCGAGCCGCCGCCCGGACGCGGCTATCACCTCATCGCCTGCCGCAACGTCGTGATCTACTTCGACCGCCCGATGCAGGAGCGGCTCTTCGCCCAGTTCGCCGACGCCCTCGCGCCCGGCGGGCTCCTGGTGCTGGGCAAGGTCGAGACGCTGTTCGGGCCGGCCCGCGCGCGGTTGGCGCCGGTGGACCCGCGCGAGCGCATCTTCCGGCGCACCGCGTGACCGCGCGCGAGCTGGTGGTGCGGGTATCGGACCTCCGGGTCGGCGGCGCCGGCGACGTGCTGGTGACGATCGGCCTGGGAAGCTGCGTGGGGATCGTGCTCTACGATCCGGAGGCGCGGGTGGGGGGACTGGCGCACGTGTTGCTGCCGTCGCCGGGACTGACCCGGAAGGACACCAACCCGGCCAAATGCCCGCAGACGGCCATCCCCACCCTGCTTGCCCGCATGGCGGAATGCGGCGCCAGCCCTCGACGGGTGCGGGCGCGGATCGCGGGCGGAGCCAGCATGTTCGCGGGTCTAACGGCGCCGGGGACGATACTCATGGGCGAGCGCAACGTGGTGGCGACGCGGGAGACGCTCAAGCTGCACGGCATTCCGCTCGGCGCGCAGGATGTCGGCGCGGACTACGGTCGCACCATCCGCTTCCGCGTGGCGGACGGTGTGGTCCATATCCTCTCGGTCTCGCATGGCGACCGCACGCTCTGAGCCGCCGGGTGTCCTGATCGTGGACGACAGCCCCTTCTTCCGGCGGCTGCTGAGCGAGGTGGTCGCCGCCACGGGCGAGTTCCGGGTCACCGCCACGGCGCGGAACGGGATGGACGCGATCCGCAAGGTGCACGAGCGCTCGCCCGACCTCGTGCTCATGGATCTCGAGATGCCCGAGCTCGACGGGCTCGAGGCGATCGGGTACGTGATGTCGGAAGCCCCCCGGCCGGTGGTGGTGGTGAGCGCGTACGCCGGCCCCGGCACCAGTGCCGCGATTCGCGCCCTCGAGCTCGGCGCCGTGGACCTGGTCCCCAAGGAGGAAGGGCGGAGCGACGCCGCGCTCAAGCAGTTCGGCGAGCGGGTTCGGGCCGCGCTCCGCGCCGCGCGGGCCGCCGACATCCACCGCATGCCCGCGCTGGCCCGGCCGCACGTCGCCGAGCCGCTGCCCCCGCCGGTCACGCTGCCGGGACGCGCGCGGTTCTGCATCGCGATCGCGGCGTCCACCGGCGGCCCCCGCGCGCTGGCGGAAGTGGTGCCGGAGCTCCCGCGGGGGCAGGGGGCCGCGGTGGTGATCGTGCAGCACATGCCGCCCAAGTTCACCCGCAGCCTGGCCGAACGGCTGGCGGCACAGAGCCGCCTCGCCGTCGTGGAAGCGGAGGATCGCACGCCGCTGCTGGTGGATACCGCCTACGTCGCGCCGGGCGACTGGCACATGCGGGTCGCGCGCGGGGCGGAGGGAGCGCGCCTCGCGCTGAGCCGCGAGCCCCCGGTCTGGGGCGTGCGCCCGGCGGCCGATCCCCTGTTCCGCTCCGTGGCCGAGGTGTATGGGCCGCGGGCCGTCGGGATCGTGCTCACCGGTCTCGGCCGTGACGGCGCGGAAGGGCTGCGGGCGATCCACGACGCGGGCGGGATCGGGATCGCGCAGGACCGCGAGACCGCCACCATCTACGGCATGCCGGGCGCCGCCCTTCAGGCGGGCGGCGCGGATCACGTGCTGCCGGTCACCCGCATCGCGGAGCGGGTGACGCTGGAGCTCGCCCGGCTGGCGGCGGCATGACCGACGCGGCGCCGGCGGTGCTGGTGGTTCGGGCGGGCGAGCGGCGGGTCGCGCTCGCGCTGGCCGATCTGGTCGAGGTGGTCGAGCCCACGGTCCCGGTGGCCGTGCCCGCGCGCGAGCCGGCGCTCCGCGGCCTCACCACGGTGCGCGGGCGCCTGGTGCCGCTGGTGCACCTCGGCGCGCTGCTCGACGGCACCAGCTGCCCTGCCGCGCTCGGCGAGGCGGCGGTCGTCATCGCGGTGGGTGGCCGTCGCGTCTGCCTCGAGGTGGACGCGGTGGAGGAGGTGCTGCGTGCGGCGGCGCTTCCCGCCGCACCGGCCGAAGCGCTTCCCCTGACCACGTGCATCGCGCGGGTGGACGGGGGATGGCTTCCGATACTCGACGTCCCCGCGCTGGGCGTCCGCCTCGCGGACGGAGGAGCTTGAGCATGTCCATGGCCGACGAGATCCAGGTGGTGACCTTTCGCACCGGGCCGCAGGAGTTCGCGCTCGATATCTCGCAGGTCGAGCGCATCCTGCGCTGGGTGGACCCGGCGCCGCTCCCCAAGGCGCCGTCCTTCCTCGAGGGTGTGATCACCCACGAGGGGGAGGCGGTGCCGCTGGTGGACCTGCGCAAGCGGCTCGAGCTGCCGGCCGAGCGCCGGGAGGAAACCCGGATCATGGTCCTCGCGCTCGAGGGCCAGCGCATCGCGATCGTGGTGGACGAGGTCCGGGAAGTGATTCGGGTGGACAGCACCACCATCGCGCCCCCGCCGCCGATGGTGCGCGGGCTCGCCGCGCCCTACATCGCCGGGATCCTCACGCGAAACGAGCGCACCATCGTGCTGCTTCAGGCCCTGCGACTGCTCACCGCCACGGAGCGGCTGCAGCTCGCCGGCGCGGGCGCGGAGACGCGGGTGGGGGCGCGGGCGAGGGCCGGCCGATGACCGACGCGTCGGTGGGGCAGCTCCGAGCGAGCCTCCAGGACATCGCGCGACGGCTGGACGCCGCCGCCTCGGGTCCGTCCGACCGCGACGCGATCAAGCGCGACATCATCGAGCTCTTCAAGCGGGTGGACGGCGCGCTCGGCGAGCTCGCCCAGATGAAGGAGGAGATCCGCGGCCTGGTGGACCGCTACAAGCAGCTCGCCGCCCCCGCCGACGCCCCGCAGGCGCCGCAGTTCACCGGGGCGCGGCCGGTGATGCAGGCCGACCACCTGAACGCGTCCACCTACGTGGAGAAGGGCTGGAGTCTGATCTCGCTGGGCGACTACGCCGGCGCGATCCAGGCCCTGGAGAAGGCGCTCGCGCTCTCGCCCGGCGCGACGCAGGCGCTCTCGCTCCTGGGGTGGGCGCAGATGCTGAGCGAGAGCTACGACGAGGCGCTCGGCACCTTCTCCAAGGTCCTCATGAAGGAGCCGGCGAACGCGCTCGCCCGCATCAACGTCGGCTACATTTGCCTCAAGAAGCGGATCTTCGGGGAGGCGATCGAGCACCTCTCCAAGGCCATCCGGCTCGACAACGATCGCAAGGCGACCCTGTACGCCCACTACTATCTCGGCCTGGTGTACCTCGAGCGGGAGATGTACCAGGACGCGGAGACCTTCTTCCGCAAGACGCTGGCCCTCGGCCCGAATCTGGTCGAGGCGTGGTTCGAGCTGGGGCGCGCCCTCTGGTTCGCGGGAGACCGCGACGGGGCCAGGCAGGCCTGGGCCGACGGGCAGAAGGCCAACCGGTTCAACCCTTGGGCCAAGCGCTGCCGGGAGATGCTGGACCTCGCTGCGAACGGCGGCGAGATCCCCCGGAGCCTCATGGCCGGCTAGGCTGCACCGCCGGGCGCGGATCCTTTCCACCCGCTCGCTCCTCCTCTTCGCTCCCCTCCTCGGGCAGTCGCCGCCGGCGCTCGTCCGCGACGGTCCGGTCGCCGTGGTGGCGTGGCCGGGCCAGACGCGGCTCGCCCGCGAGCTCGCCTCCGAGGCCGCGAGGCCGCACTCGTGGCCCGGGCTCGGGGCGGTCGCGCCCGAATCGCTCACGATCATCCTTGTTCCCGACCAGCGGCGCCTCGACTCGCTGACTCGCGGCCGCGCGCCGCACTGGGGCGCCGGCCTCGCCCTGCCCGAATCCCGCACCGTCGTCCTGCGGGCCGACCTCGCCGACGTGCGCGTGACGCTGCGCCACGAGCTGGCCCACCTCGCCCTGCACCAACGGGTGCCGGTCCGGGTGCCACTCTGGTTCGACGAGGGGTACGCCGGCTGGGCGGCCGGGGAGTGGGAGCGTCTCGGCGGGCTCGAGCTCAACCTGGCGCTGGCGCGCGGCGCCGTGCCGGACCTCGCGAGCCTCGATGCGGCGCTCCGTGGGCCTGAGCCGACGGTCGGCGCCGCCTACGCCCTCGCCATGAGCGCCGTGGTCGAGCTGGCGCGCCGGAATCCGACCGGCGCGCTCGAACCGTTGTTTGCGCTGCTCGCCGCCGGTGAGGACTTCGACGCGGCGGTGCTCCGGACGACCGGGCTCTCACCCGGCCGGTTCGAGGAGGTGTGGCGCCGCTCGGTCCGGACGCGCTACACCGCCGTGACCTGGCTGGTGGCGGGAGGCGGATGGGCGGTGCTCGCCTTCGTCGTCCTCTGGTTCGGACGCTGGCGGCGCGGTCGGGACGCGGCGAGGCGCGCCGCGCTCGACGAGGGCTGGGTGGTTCCGGATGATCCTCCGGAGGAGGCGGAACTTGACCGGGATTCCAAGTCGTGATAGCGTCAGTGTCTATGTCCAATCCCCAGGCCCGCGAGCCCGTGCGCCGGCATCCGCTCGGACGGCGGAACCTGGTGCTCCTCGCCGCGGCGGTCGCGCTCGTGATCGCGGGTTACGGCGTGCTCGAAGCGGGCAGCCCCAGCGTCGCCGCAGTGTTGCTCGTCGTCGGATACTGCGTGGTATTCCCTCTCGGCATTGCGCTGTAAGTGCAAGTGACGCTTGCCACGGCACACTCCATGCGCATGCAGTATCTGCTTGGGGTCGGTCGGCATAGGCGTGCGGGCGAATAGCTCAGCTGGTCCAGAGCGCCTGCCTTACACGCAGGAT
>DASSOD010000123.1:0-4166 GCA_035700905.1 Gemmatimonadales bacterium
CCCGCAACGGCGGCGCGGAGCTGGTCTATGCCGCCGAGCCCCGGCCCGGCCTCGCCGCCGTGCGCAACCGGCTGCTGGAGCTCGCGCCGCCCGGCGCCGCCGCCCTGGCCCTGATCGACGACGACGAGGTGCCCGAGCCGGACTGGCTCGACGCCCTCATCGCCGAGTGGCGGCGGACGGGCGCCGGCATCGTGGCGGGGCGGGTCGAGCCGCATTTTCCCGAGCCGGTGCCCGAGTGGGTGCGGCGCGGACCGTTCTTTCGGACCGCTCGCCAGCTCACCGGCGCACCCACCCGCCGAGGCGGGTCGTGCAACTGCCTCATCGACGCACGGGTGTTCCGCACGCTCGGGCTTCGCTTCGACGAGAGCTACTCGGAAAGCGGCGGGGAGGACACGCACTACTTCTGGAGCGTGGCGGCGATGGGCGAGCGCGTGGTGTGGTGCGACGACGCGGTCGTGACCGAATGGATCCCGCGGGAGCGCGCGACGGTCCGCTGGCTGGCGAGGCGCGAGTTTCGCGAGGGCGGGACGGTGGCGCTGGTGGAGCGCGACCTCGGCGCGTCGCGGCTCCGGCGCGCCGCCCGCGTGATCCGGGGGGTGGTGCGGGTCGGGCAGGGCGTGCTCCAGGTCGGCACGTCGCCGCCGCTCGGGCCCTACCTCACCGCCCGCGCGGTGCAGGGGCTCAAGCTCGCGGCCCGCGGCGCGGGGATGATCGCCGGAACGCTGGGCATGCGCTATCGGGAGTACGCGCGCCCGTGACGGCCGCGACCACGCCGCCGCCGGCGCGGGGCCGCCGCCGCCGCCGCGCGAAGCTGCCGGCCGGCGCGCTCGCGCGCAACACGGCGTGGATGCTGATGGGGAACGGGTCGCGGCTGGTGCTGCAGCTCGCGACGTTCGTGGCGCTCACCCGCGTGCTGGGGAGCGCGGGCTTCGGCGCCTTCGCCGGCGTGCTCGCGCTGGTGAGCCTCGCGGTGCCGTTCGTGAGCCTCGGCGCCGGCAACGTCATGGTGAAGAACACCGCCCGCGACCCGGCCGCGTTCGTCGCCTCCTACCGCACGGCGCTCAAGGTCACCGCGGTCTCGGGAGCGGCGCTCTTCGCCGGCGCCCTCCTGGTCGCGCCGCTCCTGCTCCCGCCCAACGTGCCGCGCCTGCTGGTCGCGTGCGTGGCGGGGGGCGACCTCCTGGTGGCGGGGTTCTACGACACGAGCTGGAAGGCGTACCAGGCGTTCAACCGGATGCGGCGGGTGGCGCAGCTCCAACTGCTCCTGAGCGGGCTGAAGCTCGCCGCGGCGCTCGCGCTCGGCTTCCTCGTGCCCGCGCCCAGCCCGGCCCGCTGGGCCGCGCTCTACGCGCTCTGCACGCTGGGCACGGGCGCGGCGGCGCTCTGGCTCACGCACCGCGAGCTCGTGGCGCCGGCGAAGCGGGGCGCGGCGCCGCCGTTCGACGCGGTCGAGGGGTTCTACTTCTCCACCAGCCTCGCCGCGCAGAACGTCTACAACGACCTGGACAAGACGATGCTCGTGCGCCTCTCCACGCTCGAGGCCACCGGCATCTACGCGGCCGCCTACCGCATGGTGGAGCTGGCGTACCTGCCGGTGCGGTCGCTCTTCTACGCCACCTACGCCGATTTCTTCCAGCGGGGCAGGCGCGGGGTGCGGGCGACGCTCGCCTTCGGGCGCGGGCTCATGCCGGCCGGCCTGGGCTACGCGGCGGCGGTGAGCGCGGCCATCCTCGCGGCGGCGCCGCTCATCCCGCTGGTCTCGGGCTCCGGATTCCAGGAGGCGGCCGAGGCCGCGCGATGGCTCGCGCCGATTCCGCTGCTCCGCGCGACCCATCACTTCGCCGCCGACATCCTGAGCGGCGCGGGACGGCAGGGGGCGCGCACCGCGATGCAGGTCGTGGTGGCCGTCGCCAACCTGCTGGTGAACCTCTGGCTCATTCCCGCCTACGGCTGGAAGGGCGCCGCCTGGGCCAGCGTGCTCTCGGACGGCTTGCTGGCGATCCTGATGTGGGCCACCGTCTGGACGGCGCTCCGCCGAGAGGCGGCGGGGTGAAAGCCCCGTATTTCTCCGTGGTCTCGGCGGCGTACAATCAGGCGCCGTTCGTCACGCCGATGCTCGACTCCGTCGCCGGGCAGACCCGTCGGGACGCGGAGCTCATCGTGGTTGACGACGGATCCACCGACGATACGCCGGCGAGGCTCGAGCGCTGGTGCGCCGGCCCGGGCCCGGCACGACTCGCGGCGGTGGCAACGCTCCGGATCCCGAACGCCGGCCAGAGCGGGGCGCTCGAACGGGGGTTCGGCCTGGCGCGCGGCGAGTGGATCTGCCTGCTCGACGCGGACGACGTGTTCCTCCCCCACAAGCTCGAGCGTCTCGGGGAGGCGATCGCCGCAGCGCCGGATGCCGGGATGATCGTGCACCCGATGCTGCTGGTGGACGAGCGCGGACGGCGAACGGGCGAGATGCGGCCCAAGGCCGCCCGCCTCGTGGGGGGCGACCTCCGCTCGCGGGTGCGGCACGACGCGCGGGTCGCCGTGCCTGGAACCTCGGCGATCGCGATCCGCGCCGACGTGCTCCGCGCCATGCTGCCGATGCCGACGCGCGCCTACAAGACGATGGCCGACGCGTACCTGCCGCTCGCCGCCAGCCTGCTCGCGCCGGTGGCGGTCATCGCCGAGCCGCTGGCGGAGTACCGGATGCACGGCGCGGGGGCGCATCTGGCGTCGCTCCGCTCGCCCGACGGTCTCAGGCGCTGGCTCGAGATCCAGGCGCTGATCGCGCGCCACCTCGGGATCCCGTCCGCCATGGCCCGGAACGTCACGTTCGCGCGCAACGGATTCGCGCTCACGAAGCTCACCGGCTCGTGGGGCGCCGGGCTGGCGCGCGTGCCGCGGCTCGCGGCGCTCACGCTCGCGGACCGGGCGATGCCCCCGGTCCGCCGCCTGGCGCTGGCCGCGCTCTGGACCTTCATGGCCTGCGCGCCGCGGCCGCTCTTCGAGCGGTGCTGGGACCGCTACCTCGTCGAGGCGACCGGATGGTCACGCGTGGCGCAGTGATGTCCCGCGGCGCATCGGCACCCCCGCCGGGCGCCGTGCACGCGCTCCCGGCGGACGCACTCCGGCCGGCGACCGAGCCGCCGCCGGCGGTGCGGCGGCGGTGGTGGCAGTCCCACTGGTTCCACTCGGTGCTCTTCTTCGGCCTGTTCTACGTGCTCGCGCCGTACGACATCACCAAGAGCACCCATATCTCCGCGGGCACCACGCACGCGGACATCAACGAGGCGGTGGACAAGTTCGGCGGGGGCAATCCGGTCCGGAACGCGGTCATTTTCACGCTGGGCGTCTTTGCCATCGTGAGCCTCCTGCAGCGGAGCGAGAACCGGGTCCGCGCGCGCGGCATGCTGAGCGGCGCCATCCTGCTCTTCCTCGCGCTGGCAACCCTGAGCCCGCTCTGGGGTGACGACCTGCTCACCACCGGCAAGAAGGTGGTCGGCATGGCCTTTCTCGCGCTCGCCGCACTGGCCATGGCGCGGCAGAGCGACGGGCCGGGGCTGCTCACGTTCGCCATCTTTTCGCTCGGCACGTTCGCGGCCTCCGGGATCCTCGCGGAGCTCGTGGTGGGCTCGTTCCATCCGCTCGAGCCCGGGTACCGCTTCGCCGGGCTGGTCCACCCCAACGCGATGGGAAGCGCGTGCGCCATCCTTGCGGTCGCGAGCGTGGCCTATGCCCGGCTTCGTCCGGAGCGCCGCCGAGCCTGCGAGGCTCTCGCGCTGGCGGCACTCGTGTTGCTGGTGCTCACCCGTTCCCGCACGGCGCTCGTGGCGGGCGTCGCGGGGCTCGCGGCCTGCGCGACGCTGCTCGTGCCGCCGCGCGCGCGAGCGTTCATCTGCCTCGCCGGCGCGGGTCTCGCCGCGGTCGTATTCGCCTTCGGCGACGCGCTCGAGGCGCAGCTCGCGGCGTCGCTGACGCTGGGTCGCACCGACGCCGGGGCCGCGGACCTGACCTCGTTCACCGGACGTGCGGAGATCTGGGCGCAGCTCTGGGATTACGTGCGCCAGCGGCCGTTGCTCGGCTACGGATACAACAGCTTCTGGTCGCCGGAGCGGCTGCTCGAGGTGGCGCTGCGCCAGGGCTTCGCCTCGCCGAGCGCGCACTCGGGGCTGCTC
>DASSOD010000124.1:0-23811 GCA_035700905.1 Gemmatimonadales bacterium
CGATCGCGAGCGTGGGACAGCGCGTCGACTCCACCGTGCAGGACCGGGTGAAAACGACGCACTGGATCACCGATCGGCGCTCGCCGTTTGCGACGTTCAATCTCGGGTTGTTCGAGAACATGCATCAGGAGAAGCCGGAGCAGCCGACACTCGACGTCCTGATCTCCGAAGACGCCCACCGCCTGCTGCGCCGGCAGATCGCCGCCGAGGGCGGACTGATTCTGCAACAGAAGCATATGCGCGAGACGGTCGCGGCCGACGTTACGAACAGCCTCAAGTTCTTTACCGCGCTGTTCGGCGAGCCGCCGTTCAAGCACTTCTACGTGACCGAAATCCCCTACTCCGAGGGCGTGTCGTTCCCCGGCGTCATTCATCTGGCGTGGTCGACGTTCGCGCAGACGTCGATCGACGGCTTTGACGAATTCTTCCGGGCGCATGAAGTCGCGCACCAGTGGTGGGGGAACGGCGTGCAGCCCGCGACGTATCGCGACGCCTGGCTGTCGGAAGGGCTCGCCGAGTTCTCGGGGCTGTGGTACCTGCAGACGCTCAAGCGCCGCAACGACGAGTATTTCAAGTTCCTCGATCAGTACGCCACGAACATTCGCGGCGCCCGCAACGAAACCGGTCCGATCGCGGTCGGCTATCGCAACGCGACGCCGGACACGCCATACGGCTACCAGTACATGATTTACGAGAAGGGCGCGTGGGTGTTCAACATGCTGCGCATCCTGATGCTCGACCTGCAGACGCGCAAAGAAGACCGCTTCAAGGCGATGCTGCACGACTTCTACGCGTCATATCAGGGGCACACCGCCAGCACGGACGACTTCCAGCGCGTCGTCGAGCGCCACGCGGGCATCCCGATGGGGTGGTTCTTCGACCAGTGGGTGCGCGGCACGGCGATCCCCACCTATCACGTGGCCTGGAAGAATGAAGAGGTCGAAGGTGGGCGGTATCGCGTGCGGTTGCGCGTCACGCAGGAGGGCGTCCCGATCGATTTCCAGGCGTTCGTTCTGGTCTCGGCCGATCTCGGGAGCAATCGCTTTGCCAACTTCCGGGTCGGCGTGACCGGTACGCAGGCCGAGTACGTCAGCCCGATTCTGCCGGCCCCGGCCAAGAACGTGGTGTTCAACGAGCTCCATAGCGTGCTCGCGGACGTGAAGACCGAGCGCTGGTAGGCTATTTTTCGAGCCATGGCGACACGCTCCCGCACCGCCCCCAAGTCCGCGCCGAGCCCGGCGAACCTGTCGAAGGCCGACCTGCTCGACATGTATCGGCTCATGCTCCTGTCGCGCCGCATCGACGACAAGGAGATCCAGCTCAAGCGCCAGAACAAGATCTTCTTCCAGATCTCGGGTGCGGGACACGAAGCAGTGCTGGTCGCGGCGGCCAAAGCGCTGCGCCCCAAATACGACTGGTTCTATCCCTACTACCGCGATCGCGCGCTCTGCCTCACGCTCGGCATGACCCCGACGGAGATGTTTCTCTCGGCGGTGGGCGCCGCGGAGGATCCGAACTCGGGCGGCCGCCAGATGCCGTCGCACTGGGGGCACAAGGCGCTCAACATCGTGAGCGCCTCGAGCCCCACCGGCACCCAGTTCCTCCAGGCGGTCGGCGCCGCGGAAGCGTGGCTCCGCTACAGCAGCGTGCCCGAGCTCGCGGCGCAGGAGGACCGCTACCGGGGCGACGAGGTGGTGCTGGTCTCCGCCGGCGACGGGACCACCAGCGAGGGGGAGTTCTGGGAGTCGCTCAACACCGCGTGCAACCTCGCGCTGCCGGTGGTCTACCTGATCGAGGATAACGGCTACGCCATCTCGGTTCCGGTGGAGGTGAACACGGCGGGCGGCTCGATCTCCAGGCTCGTGGCGGGATTTCCGGGGCTTCTGGTCCAGGAGGTGGACGGCACCGACGTGCTGGCGTCGTACGAGGTGCTCGCGCGCGCGCACGAGTACGCGCGGGCCCGCAAGGGGCCGGCGCTGGTGCACGCGCACGTGATCCGGCCCTACAGCCACTCGCTCTCCGACGACGAAGTGCAGTACCGCCCGCCGGCCGAGCGGGACGCCGACGCGGAGCGCGACCCGCTGCGACGCCTCCCCGCCATGCTGCTGGAGAAGGGCCTCGCGACCCAGGCGGAGCTGGACGAGGTGAAGCAGCGGGTCGAGGACGAGCTCCGCGCCGCGGTGGAGGCGGCGCTCTCCGCGGCGCAGCCCGCGCGGGACACGGTCTACGACCACGTCTACTCGATGGAGGTGGATCCGACCTCCGAGCAGTTCGATACCGAGGACGACCCGCACTTCGCCGGCGATCCCACCACGATGGTGGACCTGCTCAACGCCTGCCTTCGCGACGAGATGGCGCGCGACCCGCGGATCCTGGTCTTCGGCGAAGACGTCGCCGACTGCAGCCGGGAGGAGCACCTGCCGGCGGTGAAAGGCAAGGGCGGCGTATTCAAGGTGACCTGGGGCCTGCAGCGCGCCTACGGGAGCGCGCGGGTGTACAACTCGCCCCTCGCCGAGGCCAACATCGTGGGGCGGGCGATCGGCCTGGCGCACCGCGGGCTCAAGCCGGTCATCGAGATCCAGTTCTTCGATTACATCTGGCCCGCGTACATGCAGCTCCGCGACGAGTTGGCCACCATGCGGTGGCGCTCCAACAACGCCTGGCCCGCCCCCGTGGTGGTGCGGGTGAGCTACGGCGGGTACCTCAAGGGCGGCGGTCCGTACCACTCCCAGACCGGGGCCGCGGTCTTCACCGGCGTGCCGGGGTTCCGCGTGGTGTGCCCCGCGACGGCGCTCGACGCCAACGGCCTCCTCCGCACGGCCATTCGGTGCGAGGACCCGGTGATGTTCCTGGAGCACAAGCACCTGTACCGCCAGACGTACAACAAGGCGCCGTATCCCGGCCCCAACTTCATGATCCCGTTCGGCAAGGCCAAGGTGGTGCGGCAGGGGAGCGACGTCACCGTGATCACCTACGGAGCCGTGGTCCAGCGCGCGCTCGCCGCGGCCAAGGAGCTCGAGACGGAGCGGGGCGTTCGCGCCGAGGTGATCGACCTGCGCTCGCTCTCGCCGGTGGACTGGCCGGCCATCGAGGCGTCGGTCCGGAAGACCAACCGGGTGCTCGTGGCCTACGAGGACGCGCTCTCGTGGGGCTACGGGGCCGAGATCGCCGCGCGCATCGCGGACGAGTGGTTCGCCTGGCTCGACGCGCCGGTGCGGCGGGTGGCGGCCACCGACACGTTCGTGGCCTACAGCCCCGAGCTCGAGGACGTGATCCTGCCCCAGGTCGCGGACCTCAAGGCAGCCATCGCCGAGCTCAAGGCGTACTGATCCGCGCCCACCCCGCGAGGCCGCGTCGTGCCTGCCGGTGCCCCCTCCCTCGCGGATTCATTGCGTGATCGCTACCGCCTCGAGCGCGAGCTGGGCCGCGGCGGCATGGCCACCGTGTACCTCGCCTCGGATCTCCGCCACGATCGCCCCGTAGCCCTCAAGGTCCTGCACCCGGAGCTGGCGGCGACGCTCGGGCCCGAGCGATTCCTCAGGGAAATTCGACTCACCGCGCGGCTTCAGCACCCCCACATTCTGCCGGTGTTCGACTCGGGCGATGCCGACGGGCGCCTCTGGTACACGATGCCGTACGTCGAGGGCGAGAGCCTGCGTGGCCGGCTCCGGCGCGAGGCGCGCCTCGAGGTCGACGAGGCGGTCCGGCTGGCGCGCGAGGTGGCCGACGCGCTCGACTACGCCCACCGGCGCGGCATCATCCACCGTGACGTCAAGCCGGAGAACATCCTGCTGAGCGAGACGCATGCGCTGGTCGCCGACTTCGGCGTCGCGCGGGCGCCGGGCGCCGGGCCCGAGCGGCTCACCCAGACGGGGCTGGTGCTCGGCACCCCCGCGTACATGAGCCCCGAGCAGGCGACCGGCGAGGCCGAGCTCGACGCGCGCTCCGACGTCTTCGCCCTCGGCTGCGTGCTCTACGAGATGCTGGCGGGAGCGACGCCGTTTCCCGGCGCCACCCTGGGCGCGGTGCTGGCCCGGCAGTTCGCCGGGCCGCCGCCCGAGCTTCACGCCGCCCGGGGCGACGTGCCGCTCTGGCTCTCGCGTACCGTTGCCCGCGCGCTCGCGCCGGATCCGGGCGCGCGCTTCGCCGGCGCGGCGGAGCTGGCCCGCTCGCTCGCCGCTCCGGCCCCGACGGTGGCTTCCGCCGCCGGCCCCGCGGGCTCCCCGCCGGCATCCGCCTCGACCGCTTCCGGCGGGACGTCGGGCGCGGCGTCGCCCGCGCGCCGGGCGCCGCGCTCCATCGCGGTGCTGCCGTTGGTGAACCTGAGCCCCGATCCGGAGAACGAGTACTTCAGCGACGGCATGACCGACGAGCTGATCAACGCGCTCGCGAAGGTGCCCGGCCTCCACGTCGTCTCGCGCACGTCCGCCTTCGCGTTCAAGGGCCGTGCGCTCGACGTCCGCGCGATCGGCGCCCAGCTGGGCGTCGAGACCGTCCTCGAGGGCAGCGTACGCCGGGCCGGCCGGCGGCTGCGGCTCGCCGCGCAGCTGGTCAACGTGGCCGACGGGTATCAGCTCTGGTCCGAGACGTTCGACCGCGAGTTCGAGGACGTCTTCGCGATCCAGGACGAGGTGTCGCGCGGCATCGTGGACACGCTCCGGATCAAGCTGCTCGGCCGGGCTGCCGGACCATTGGTGCGCCCCGCGACGGACGACTACGAGGCGTACACCCTCTACCTCAAGGGCCGGCATCACTGGAACCGGCGCACGGAGGGCGCGCTGCGCCAGGGGCTGGAGTTCTTTCAGCACGCCCTCGAGCGCGATCCGGACTATCCGCTGGCGCACGTCGGCGTGGCCGACTCCTACGCCATCCTCGGGTTTTACTGCGAGCTGCCCCCCGCGGAGGCGTTTCCGGCCGCGCGCGCGGCGGCGCAGCGCGCGCTGGCGCTCGACCCCGCGCTGGCCGAAGCGCATCCCGCGCTGGCGTACGTGGCGATGTACCACGACTGGGACTGGGCGGCCGCCGAACGGGAGTTCTTGCTCGCGATCGAGTTGAACCCGGGATACGCGACGGCGCACCAGTGGTACGGCAACTTCCTCGCGGTGCTCGGCCGATTCGCCGAGTCGGAGGCCGCGTTCTCGCGAGGTATCGCCCTGGATCCGCTGTCCGCGCTGCGGAACGCGTCGTTGGGCTGGGGTTACTATTTCGCGCGGGAGTACGCGCGGGCGGTCGCGCAGTGCCGCCGGGCGCTGGAGCTCGACCCCGATCTCGCCGTCGCCAATCTTTGGCTCGGCATCTCGCTGGAGCAGGCCGGCGAGCTGGAGGAAGCCGCCGTGGCGCTGCGGCGGGCGTATCAGATCTCCGGCAACCCCGGCAACCTCGCGGCGCTCGCCCACGCCCTGGGGTTGGCGGGGCGGCGCAGCGACGCGGCGTCCCTGGAGGGCCAGCTTCGCGATCTGGCGGCGGCGCGCTACGTGTCGGCGTACGATCTGGCCCTGGCGCACCTGGGCTCGGGCGACACGGCGGAGGCGCTCGCATCGCTGGAGCGGGGTTACGCCGAGCGGACCCACCAGATGGTGTTCCTGAAGGTGGACCCCCGGCTCGATCCGCTGCGGGCCGATCCCGGCTTCGCAGACCTGATGCGCCGGATGCGGCTCTAGCGCCGCCGCGCGAAACTCGCAGTGCGGTGGAGCGTAGATAGCCCCCATGAGCCTTCCCGATACGATCCGCCTGGAAGAGTCGCTCGATCCGGAGAACTGGGACGAGTTCCGCGCGCTCGCCCACCGCATCGTGGACGACCTGCTGGCCTACCTCGAGACGGTCCGCGACCGTCCCGTCTGGCAGCCGATTCCGGGGGCGGTGAAGGCCGCGCTTCGCCGGCCGCTGCCGCGCTCGGGCGAGGGAGCGGAACGGGCATACGCCGATTTCGTGGAGCACGTCCTGCCGCACCCGATGGGCAACATCCACCCGCGGTTCTGGGGCTGGGTGATCGGCACCGGCACGCCCTTCGGGGCGCTGGCGGAGATGCTCGCGGCGGGGATGAACCCGAACATGGGCGGCGGGGAGCACGTCCCGAATTACGTCGAGGCGCAGGTACTGGACTGGTGCAAGGAGATGACCGGCTTCCCCGCCGGCGCGAGCGGGCTGCTCGTGAGCGGCGGGTCCATGGCCAATCTGCTCGGCCTCGCCGTCGCGCGAAACGCGCGCGCGGGCTTCGACGTGCGCGGGAAGGGGCTGGGCGCCGCGCCTCAGCCCCTCACGATCTACGGATCACGCGAGATGCACAGCTCGATCCAGAAGGCCGTCGAGCTGCTCGGGCTGGGAAGCGAGTCGCTCCGGCTGATCCCGACCGACGCCGAGTTCCGCATCGACCTCGGCGCGCTCGAGGCCGCGCTGCGCGAGGACCGGGCGCGAGGACGGCGGCCGTTCTGTCTGGTCGGCAACGCCGGAACGGTCATGACCGGGGCCACCGACGATCTCGCCGCGCTGGCGGACCTTGCCCGGCGGGAGAATCTCTGGTTCCACGTTGACGGGGCGTTCGGCGCGCTCGCGACCCTCGACCCGGAGCTCCGGCCGGTGCTCAGGGGGATGGAGCGCGCCGACTCGCTGGCGTTCGACCTCCACAAGTGGATGTACATGCCGATCGAGGTGGGATGCATACTGGTGCGGGACGAGGAGACCCACCGGCGGGCGTTCTCGCTCACGCCCGAGTACCTGAAGAAGGCGGACCGCGGCCTTGCGGGCGGCGAGTGGTGGCCGAGCGACTACGGCGTCCAGCTCACCCGCAGCTTTCGAGCGCTCAAGGTGTGGCTCTCGCTCAAGGAGCACGGGGCGGAGAAGTACGGCCGGCTCATCCGCCAGAACGTTGAGCAGGCGGCGTATCTCGCGCGGCGGGTACGCGAGTGTCCGGAACTGGAGCTCATGGCCCCGGCTCCGCTCAACATCGTCTGCTTCCGCTACACGGGCGGGAACGCCGGGCGGCGGGACCTCGACGAGCTGAACCAGCGGATCCTGTTCGAGCTGCACGAGCGCGGGATCGCGGTGCCGACCAACGCGCAAATCAACGGGCGCTTCGCGCTGCGTGTCGCGATCGTGAATCACCGGAGCCGGCGGGAGGACTTCGACATCCTGGTGGACGCGGTGCGGCAGCTCGGGCAGGCGGGTGCGCGGACAGGCGGACAGTAGGCGCTAGGCGGCGGGCGCCGGGCGGGCTGGCGCCCGCCGACCGCCTTCCGCCCGCCCGCTATCTCATCGCCTCGCGTACCTCCCCCGCCGCCGCGATCGCGTTGTCCACGTCCCGCGAGAGCGCCTTGGCCTGCTGCGTTGCGTGGGTGAGGTCGTCCAGCACCGCCGCCACTCCGGCCGAGCGAAGCCGAAGCAGATCGAAGCGCACGTTCTGCAGCGCGAGCACGCAGGACTCGAGGTGCGATGCCACTTGGGCCCGCCGCTCCCGCAGATCCCTCATCGTCTGCCGCTGCCGCTCCAGGAGCGCCAGCCGCCGCGCCCGCTCGGCGTCCTCCGGCTCCCGCGACACCGCGGCGATCCGCGCCTCGACCTGGGTGAGGTCGTCGGTGGCCATGTTGCTGTCCATCGCGTGCAGCGTGCGGGCGAGATCGGTGGCGCGCTGGTAGAGCCCGTCGGCCGTCTGCGCGATCTCGGGCAGCATCTGCTTCTCCGACGGGGAGAGCCGGTCGAGCAGCTTGTAGATGGCCTGCCGGTCGCCGTGCGCCTGCATGATCGTGCCGAGCTGCGCGCCGAACTCCTCGGCCCTGGGGGCGGGGAGCGCGCGCGGGAGCTTGGCGCCCCTGACCAGCGTGGTCTCGACCGCATCCGGCGCGGGAGGGCGGCTCAGCACGTCGCGCCAGCTGTAGCCCGCCTGCCAGAGCCGCCCGTAGCCCTGGAGCAACCCGATGCCCATCCCCGCCGCGGGAAAGAGGAACCAGGGGTGCTCGATGCCGGTGGCCACATTGATCATGAACAGGCCGCCCGAGATCGCGGCCCATTTGGCGAACTGCGCCCGAACCTTGAGGACGATCTGCGGCTCGCCGGTATTCGGGAGCGGCGTGTCGTCGGACGAGGCCGTGGGAGCCGGCGCGGCGCCCGGCCGGCGTGAGACGGCGGGCCGCGGAGCGCGTTGCGGAAGCGGCGGGAGCGGCTGGCCGCGAGCCCCCAGCCTGCCCGCGCCGGCCGCCGGCCGCCCGGTCCGGGGATCGATGGCAACGCCGGCGTCGCGCCGTCCCGCCCTCCAGCCGGTACCCGTCGGGCGGTAGGCGCCGACGTTCCGGTTCTCGAGCGCGCGCCGGAGCGCGTCCGCCGTGGGCCAGCGATTCTCCGGATCCTTCTCCAGGCAGCGCGTGACCGCGAGCGCGAGATCCTCCGGAATGTCCGACCTCGCGCTGGCCACGTCGGGCGCGGGCTCGGTGATTTGCTTCATCAGGATGCCGGCGACCGTGGGCGCCTGGAACGGCAACTCGGCGGTGAGCATCTGGAACGCCACGATGCCGAGGCTATAGATGTCGCTCCGCCCGTCGATGTCCCGCTCCCCCGCGGCCTGCTCCGGGCTCATGAACGCGGGGGTGCCAATCGCGACCCCCGCTCCGGTGAGCGTCGCGCCGGACGCCGTCGAGAGCGCCTTGGCGATGCCGAAGTCGGTCACCATCACCCGGCCGCGAGTCCCCTCGAGCAGGATGTTGTCGGGCTTGATGTCGCGGTGGATCACGCCCAGCGCGTGGGCGGCGCTCAGCGCATCCGCCGTCTCCTTCATGATGCGACGGACCTCCTCGACCGGGAGCCGTCCCCGCCGCTTGATCCGGCCCGCCACCGACTCGCCGTCCACGTACCCCATGACGAAGTACACCAGCCCCTCGCCCTCGCCGACGGTGTGGATCGGGACGATGTGCGGGTGGGAGAGGCGGGCGGCGGTCTGCGCCTCCCGGGTGAAGCGCGCGCGGATGTCGCTCTGGAACGCGAGCTCGGGCGGGAGCACCTTGATGGCAACCCGTCGCTGCAGCCGCTCGTCGCGAGCCCGGTAGACCACGCCCATGCCGCCGCGCCCGATCTCACCCTCCAGGGTGTACGCTCCGCCGAGCGCTTTGGCGAGGCGGGCCGGCAGGGGCTGGTCGGTGGACTGCGTCATCGGGTGCCGTGCCTCACGGGTGGAGCCGCGCCGGCGTGAGAGGTTGAGTCGGAAGTCCAGCGGGGCGGGCAGCGCCGTAAACGCGTGGGAATCTGTGTTCCCGCGCGGCTCCGGGCAACACGCCCGCGGGACCGGCGCCTCGCCGTACGCGGCCACACGCGCGGGGATTCAATCGGAGACCGGAGCGCGCGTTCGCGAAGGTCATTCTGGCAGGGCCCCCGCTCACGGCCGACAAAATTGCGGTGCCCGGGAGCGATTCAAGCCGCGCGCCCGGAACCGAGTCCGGGTCTAACTTGTTATGGCACAACGGCGAGTCGCCGGCCGTGCGTGGCACGGGCGATGCTCAGATCCGGCGGTTCGCTTTTTTGTGGACGACACCGCCCCGTGAGGGGCATTGAGGAGCGAGACACATAGATGGCTGAACGTCTGACCCTGCCGGTCCTCCCGCTGCGGGAGGTCGTGCTCTTCCCCGGCGTGACGGCTCCGATCGGGGCCGGCCGGCCGGCGACGCTGCGGGCGATCGAAGCCGCCCTCACGACGCCCGAGCGGCTGGTCTTTGCGGTCTCCCAACGGCAGAACGTGGAGAACGTGACGACGGAATCACTGTACACCGTGGGCACCATCGCGCGGATCGGGCAAATGCAGCGCGGCCTGAGCGGGATGCAGTTGCTGCTGCACGGCGAGCGTCGCGGGATCGCGCTTCACTACGGGGAGCGTGACGGGTATCTCCAGGCCGTGGTCCGGGAGGCGGACGAGATGCTGCCGCTCAACCCGGAGGAGCCGGCCTTCGTTGCCCTGCACCGCGAGGCGCGCCTCCGCGCCGCGGAGCTGGGCCAGAAGTCGGGCCTGCCCGAAGAGGTGGTCCAGCAGGTGCTCGCGGGGGTGAACGAGGCCGGGCGGTTCGCGGACCTTGTCGCCGGCTACATCGACATCAAGCCCGCCGAGCGGCAGGCCCTGCTCGAGACACTCTCGGTCGAGGAGCGGCTTCGCCGGGTGCTGGTCCACGTCCAGCGGCAGATCAGCATGCTCGACGCCCAGGAGGACATCAAGTCGCAGGTCCAGGAGGAGCTGGGCGAGCGGCAGCGCGAGATGTTCCTGCGCGAGCAGCTCAAGCAGATCCGGAAGGAGCTGGGCGAGGACGAGGAGGGCACCAGCGAGTTCGAGGAGCTCAAGGAGAAGCTCGAGGCGCTGGAGCTCCCGCCCGAGGCGCGAAAGGAAGTGGACCGGGAGCTGGGCCGGCTGAGCCGGATCGGCCGCGAGTCCATGGAGTCCCAGGTCATCCGCACCTTCCTCGAAAACGTCGCGGAGCTGCCCTGGAACACCCGTACCCAGGACCATCTGGACCTGCGGGAGGCGCAGCGGATCCTGGACGAAGACCACTACGCCCTGGGCGACGTGAAGGACCGCGTGCTCGAGTTCCTCGCGGTGCGCCAGCTTCGGGACCAGCAGCGTACGGCCGAGCAGGAGGAGGCCGAGGCCGAGCGGAAGGCGGAGCGCAAGGAAGCGGAGGTCGCGCTGGGCGAGTCCACCGACACGCCCGTGGCGACCGCCACCGTGCCCGAGCCCCACACCCCGGGCGCCGGTAATCCGGATGACAAGTCCAAGGGCCCCATCCTGCTCTTTGTGGGGCCGCCGGGGGTGGGCAAGACCTCGATCGCGAAGTCCATCGCGCGGGCGATGGGGCGGAAGTACGTCCGCATCTCGCTCGGCGGCGCGCGGGACGAGGCCGACATCCGCGGCCACCGGCGCACCTACGTGGGCGCCATGCCGGGGCGGATCATCCAGGGGATGAAGCAGGCCGGCACCAAGAACCCGGTCTTCCTGCTGGACGAGGTGGACAAGCTGGGCGTGTCGTTCCAGGGCGACCCGGCGAGTGCGCTGCTCGAGGTGCTCGACCCGGCCCAGAACGACTCGTTCGTGGACCACTACCTCGGCGTGCCGTTCGACCTCAGCGAGGTGCTGTTCATCTGCACCGCGAACTTCGTCCAGAACATTCCGGGGCCGCTGCTGGACCGGATGGAGATGGTGGAGTTCTCGGGCTACACCGAGCGGGAGAAGCTGGCGATCGCGCGGCAGTACCTGATCCCGCGCCAGTTCACCGAGAACGGCGTCAACCCGTCGCAGCTCGAGATCACCGATGACGCGCTGTCCGAGGTGATCACGGGATACACCCGGGAGAGCGGCGTGCGGCAGCTGGAGCGCGAGATCGGCCGGCTGGCCCGGAAGGTGGCGCGCAAGATCGCCGCGGGCGAGGTGGAGCGGCTCACCGTGGACAAGGCCGTGGTGGACGACCTCCTCGGCCGGCCCAAGGTCCATCCCGAGAAGGCCGCGCGGGAGGACCAGGTGGGCGTCGCGACGGGGATGTACTACACCCCGACCGGCGGCGACATCATGTTCGTCGAGGCGAGCACGATGCGCGGCAAGGGCGAGCTGGTGCTGACCGGCCAGCTGGGCGACGTGATGAAGGAGTCGGCGCGCGCGGCCTGGACCTACGCCCGCTCGCACGCGGCCGCGCTCCAGATCCCGGACGAGATGTTCGACCGGGACATCCACATCCACGTGCCCGCGGGCGCCATCCCGAAGGACGGCCCGTCGGCCGGCGTGACGATGGCCTCCGCCATCGTCTCCGCGATGAGCGGCCGCCCGGTGCGGCACGACATCGCGATGACGGGCGAGATCACGCTCCGCGGACGGGTGCTCCCCATCGGCGGGGTGAAGGAGAAGGTGCTCGGCGCGGTCCGGGCCGGCATCACCCGGATCATTCTCCCCAAGGAGAACGAGCCGGATCTCGACGACCTGCCGAAGGAGGTCCGGGACAAGCTCGACGTGCATCTCGTGACCGAGCTGGGCGAGGTCCTGGCCACCACGCTTCGGGGCGCGTCGTTCCGCGAGGGGCGGTTGCTCTTCGGGGACGAGAAGAATCCGCGGGACGTCGTACCGCTGTCGCAGGCGTACCGGCACTAGGCCCGGGCGAGCCGAACGCCGGCGAGGGGCTCCGCCGAGAGGCGGGGCCCTTTGCGTTCGGGCCCGAGCCGGACGCCGGAGAGGCGGCACGCCCAACCCGCTCGTCCCCCCCGGACCCGCTGGTCCCGCCGGCGTTGCCGCCGGCCCGCGCGGGCCGTAGACTCGACCGGGTGGCCACCAATCCGCCCGCCGCCGATCGCCGCTTCCACCTCGCCGGTGAGAGGGGCCTCTTCTGGCTCGGCGCGTTCGCGATCGCGACTGCGCTCGGCCTGCTCCAGTCCGCTTACCGCTACCTCGACGACCTCACGCGGGATCACCCCGGGACGTTCGGCATGCGGCTCCTCGAGGAGGCCACCGGCTCGTACGCGGGGCTTCTCCTGCTGGTGGGGCTGGTGTGGTTGGCGAGGAGGTTCCCGCTCGGCCGCGCCTCCTGGCGTCGCTCGCTACCGGTGCACCTCGCCGGGTTCATCGCCTGCACCGTGCTGCTCACGCTGCTCCGGTGGGGGAGCCGCGCGGCGCTCGCTCCGCTCGTGGGGCTCGGACCGTACGACTACGGCCGGTTCCCGACGCGCTTCTTCATGGAGGCGCAGAACGACGTGCTCTGGTACGCCGCGGCGCTCGGCGCGCTCGCGCTGCTCGATGCCCACCGGAGCCGCCGCGCGCGCGAGCGGCGGGAGGAGGAGCTCCGCCGTCATCTGGTCGAGGCGCAGCTCCGGAGCCTCAGGCTCCAGCTCCAGCCGCACTTCCTGTTCAACGCCCTCAACACCATCTCCCAGACGATGTACCAGGACCCGGCGGCCGCGGACGAGATGATCGGCCACCTGGCCGAGCTGCTGCGGCACTCCCTCCGCACCACGCAGCGCCAGGAAGTCGCGCTCGAGGAGGAGCTGGGCTCGCTCCGCTGCTACGCGGCGATCATGGCGGCGCGGTTCGGCGACGACCTGGTGATCAGCATCGATGCGACGCCGGATGCGCTCGGCGCGCGGGTGCCGTCGCTGCTCCTCCAGCCGCTGGTGGAGAACGCCGTGCGTCACGGCAATGCCGCCCGGACCGGCCGCGGGCACATCGCCGTCGCGGCGTGGCGCGACGGCGAGCGGCTGGCGCTCGAGGTGGAGGACGACGGCGGGGCCGGCGATCCGCCGGATCGGACGCGATCGGACGCGAGCGGGGGCGGGGGCGGGGGCGGCATCGGCCTCGCCGCGACGGCGGAACGGTTGGCGCTGCTTTACGGCGCGGATCACGAGCTCCGGGTAGGGAGGGCGCCGGGGCGCGGGTTCGTGGTGGCGATGCGCATCCCGTATCGCATCGCCCCGCCCGCGGCGGCCGCGCCGACGCCAAGCGGGCGCGAGGCGGCCGCGGTAGCGGGGGCGGACGCATGCGCGCGCTGATCGTTGACGACGAGACTCCCGCGCGCCTCAAGCTCCGCGGGTTGCTCGCCGGTGAGCCGGACGTCGCGGTCGTGGGCGAGGCCCGCGACGGGGCGGAGGCCGTCGAGCTGGTGCGGGCCACACGGCCGGACCTGGTGTTCCTCGACGTGCAGATGCCGGTGGTGGACGGCTTCGGCGTGGTGGAGCAGGTGGGGCCGGAGGCCATGCCGCCGATCGTGTTCGTCACCGCGTTCGACGAGCACGCGGTCCGGGCGTTCGAGGTGCATGCGCTGGACTACCTGCTCAAGCCGGTGACACCGCAGCGCTTCCGGGCAGCGCTGGCGCGGGTTCGGTCGCACCTGGCCCAGCGAACGGCGGCCGACGCCGCAGCGACCGCGGACCGGCTCCGGGAGCTTCTAGCCGCAGCGGGCAACCCGGGGAGATATCTCCGGCGCGTGCTGGTGCACGAGGAGCGGCGGGCGCTCTTCCTGCCGGTGTCGCGCATCGAGCGGATCGAGGCCGACCGCAATTACGTCCGGCTTCACGTCGGCGAGGCGAGCTACGAGCTCCGCGCCACGCTGTCGGAATTCGAGCGCCGGCTGGATCCGCAGCAATTTCTCCGCATCAGCAAGAGCGACATCGTGCGGCTCGATGCCGTGAAGGAGCTGCACCCCTGGTCCCACGGCGACTATCGCGTCGTGCTCGCGAGCGGGGCCACGGTCACCTGGAGCCGGCGCTACCGGAGCCGCGAGATCCAGGCGTTCAGCCCGGGCCGCGAGAGCTGAGCGGCGCCCGCCGCCGCGTTCGTCCCGCCCGGGACCCGCTCGTCCCGAACGGCTTGGCCGGGGCCGTGCCCTGGCCTATCCTGCGCCGCATCATCAGCGGCGGAACGCCATGAGGACCTCCATTCGACTGCTCCCGCTCGCGGCGCTCGCTCTCGTGGTCGGCGGCGGCGCCGCCCAGGCACAGCGCGAGGCGAGGCCGGCGACATCGCCCCGTGACGGCCGGCCGGCCGCGGGCGAGTGGGCCGCGTACGGCCGCGACCCGCTCGGCAGCCGCTGGTCCCCGCTGGCGCAGCTCACGCGGGAGAACGTCGGCCGCCTTGCCGTCGCATGGCACGTCCACACGGGCGAGCTCCTGCCGGCGCATGCCGCCCGGCATCGCACCTCGTTCGAGTCCACCCCGATCGTGGTGGACGGGACCCTCTACGTCTCCACCCCCACCGGACGGGTCCTCGCGCTCGAGCCGGAAACGGGACGCACCCGATGGACCTTCGATCCGCGGATGGACCGCACCGTGCGCTTCGGCGATTTCACCAACCGCGGGGTGAGCACGTGGACGGACCCGGCGGCGCGGCCCGGCTCGCCCTGCGCGCGGCGGATCTACCTGACGCCGATAGACGGCAGGCTCATCGCGCTCGATGCCGCGACCGGCACGCCGTGCCGCGGGTTCGGCACAGCCGGGACGGTGGACCTGCGCCGCGGGCTTCGCAACCGCCCCTACGAGACGGCGGAGTACGAGGTCACCTCGCCGCCGGCGGTCGTGAACGGCATCCTCGTGGTGGGATCCGCCGTCGCGGATAACGGCCGGGCCGAGGCCGCGAGCGGCGAGGTGCGGGGCTACGATGCGCGCACGGGCGCGCTCCGCTGGACGTGGGACCCGGTGCCGCAGCGGCCGGACGATCCCGCGTACGCCACGTGGGAAGGCCCGCGCGCGCACCACACCGGGGCGGCGAACGCCTGGTCGGTGATCGCGGCCGATCCCCAGCGCGATCTCGTCGTCGTGCCGACGAGCTCGCCCAGCCCGGACTACTACGGCGGGGAGCGGCTGGGGAGCAATCGGTACGCGAGCTCCGTCGTGGCGCTTCGCGCCTCGACCGGCGCGCTCGTCTGGACCTTCCAGACGGTCCACCACGATCTCTGGGATTACGACAACGCCGCGCCGCCCGCGCTGGTGACGGTGCGCCGCGCCGGGCGCGACGTGCCCGCGGTGCTCCAGGCGACCAAGACCGGAATGCTCTACGTGCTCGACCGCGAGACCGGCGAGCCGCTGTTTCCGGTGGAGGAGCGCCCGGTTCCCGCGAGCACCGTACCGGGGGAGCGCGCCTGGCCAACGCAGCCCTTCTCGTCGCTGCCGGCGCTCAGCCCGCACCGGCTCGACCCGGACAGCATCTTCGGGCTGAACGACGCCGACCGCGCGGCCTGCCGCGCGACGCTCAGCCGGCTCAGGAACGAGGGGATCTTCACGCCCCCCAGCCTCGAGGGCACGGTGGCGCTGCCCTCCAACGTCGGCGGCGCGCACTGGGGCGGGGTGGCCTACGATCTGGAGCGCCGGATCGTGGTGGTGCCGGTGAACCGCATCGCCGCGGTGGTGCAGCTCATCCGCGCCGAGGGCGCGGACGGCGACGCGCTCCGGAGCGAGGGCGAACGCCTGGGCTACGAGACCACGCGGATGCGCGGCACGCCCTACATCATGCGCCGCCGGATCTTCCGGGCGCCCTCGGGGGTGCCCTGCACCCCGCCGCCCTTCGGCACGCTCGTGGCGCTGAGCCTCGACACCGGGAAGAAGCTGTGGGAGGTCCCGCTCGGGTCGATCGAAGGGATCGTCCGCGGAGCGGACGCGGACTCCGCGGCGCTGGCCTCCTGGGGATCGCCCAGTCTGGGCGGGCCGATCGCCACCGCCGGCGGGCTCGTCTTCATCGCGGCCACCCTCGACCGCCACCTGCGCGCGTTCGACATCGAGACCGGCCGGGAGCTCTGGCGCGCGCCGCTGCCCGCCGGCGGCAAGGCGACGCCGATGACGTTCGAGGGCCGCGATGGGCGCCAGTACCTCGTGATCGCGGCCGGCGGCGACGGCGAGATCTTCGGCCGCGGCGACGACCTGATCGCGTACGCGCTGCCGCAAGCGGCGATGCGGCGGCGCCCAGCTCCGGAGGGGTCACGATGAAGGCGTCCGTCCTGTATCGCATCGCATCGGCGTTGCTCCTGCTGTTCGCGGCCGGCCACACCGTGGGCTTCCTCCGGCTGGAGCCGCCGACCGCGGAAGCCGCCGTCGTCCGCGACGGCATGATGAAGGTGCGCTTTCCGGTGGGCGGGACGGAGTCGAGCTACTGGGGGTTCTACGTGGGATTCGGCCTCTTCGTGACCGCGTACCTCCTCTTCTCGGCGGTCCTGGCGTGGCAGCTCGGCTCCCTCGCCGGCACGAGCCCCGGCGCCGTCGCGCGGCTCGGCTGGGCGTTCTTCGGGGTGCAGCTGGCGACGCTGATTCTGAGCTGGATCTACTTTCCGGCGCCCCCCGTGGTCTTCTCCGCGCTGGTGGCCGCGTGCGCGGGCTGGGCCGCGTGGCTGGTGAGCGCGGCCGCCTGAGCCCTCCAGGACGGGCGTCCGATCACCAGCGCCGGTCGGCTGGTCCCTCGACCTCCTCCCCAAAGGGATCCCCCGGCGGCGCCGGGAGCGGCGCCGCGATGGGGAGCGTGCGGTCACGCTGCCACGCGGCGATTTCGGCGGCAAGCGCCTGCCAGTGCGCGCGCGCCGCCGGCGGCTCGCGCTTCACCCCGCCCCGTGCCGCCGCCGTTCGGCGGATCCCGCCGAGGGCGAGCTCCGCCGCCGCGCGCACGTCGGGCGCGGCGCCGGTGTCGGCGGCGAGCGCGACGAGGCGGGTGACGTAGACCCGCTGCACGGCGCGGCGGAGCGCCGCGTCGCGGGCCGATCGGTTGGGGCCGGCGTGGATGATCCGTCGGCCAATCGCCTCGAGCAGCTCCGAGAGCGACAGCGCCCCGGGATCGTGCGCGGCCTGCTGCACCAACCGGGCGAGCCGGTCGCGCTGGAGCACGGGGCCCAGCACCAGTTGCGCCAGCGATCCCGCCGCGCCGAACTCGTCGAGCTCGGGCCGGGTGCGGGAGCGGAACATCTGCTCGTTCACGTCGTAGCCGAACGGCCGGGGGCCGAGCAGCGTGAGCACGGTGTCGGGGATCGCGAGCTCCGCCGGCGCGAGCAGGCCCAGGAGCTGCGCGAGCGCGGCGCGCTGGCGGGCGCCGGGCACGGGGCGCGTGGCCTGCTGCCCGTCTCCGGCGACGGCGTTCCGGTACTCCACCCCGCCGATCACCTTGGCCACGCTCGCCGCCGCGAAGCGGTGGAAGAAGTAGAGGCGCGCGAATCGCTCCTGCAGCGTGGCCACGGGCTCGCCGGCGCGGATGTTCCCGAGGCCGAACGCGCGCATCGCGGCCCGCCGCACGGCGAGCTGGCGCGCGAGGAACCGCTCGGGCGCGGCTTCGTCGTCCCACAGGTTCACCTGCGGCTCGCTCGCGAACTCGGGGCGGGCGTCGGCGTCGCTCAGGAAGACGAGCCCGCGCCTGATCCCCTCGGCCACGATGGCGCGCAGCGAGTCGGCCTCGTGCTCCGGAGGGAAGATCCCGTAGCCCCATCGTACCGCGAGCACGTCGAACTCGCCGGGGCCGACCGCGTACGCGTCGGAGAAATCGATCCTGCCGTCCGGCGCGACGATCACCCGCGGCGCCGGATAGTCCATGACGGAGCCGCGGCCGTAGGTCGAGGCGATGTAGTTGTGCGCCATGCCGAGGGTGTGCCCCACCTCGTGCGCCGTCACCTGACGGACGCGCCCGAGCACGAAGTGGGTGTCCGCCGCCGTCTCGGCGCCCGCGAGCGCGGCCACGATGTCGTACGAGGTGCGCCCGCGATGCGAGTCCATCCGGGCCATGCCCTTCAGGATCTCCCCGGTGCGCGGATCGACCAGCGCGTCGCCTATGCTCCAGCCGATCTCGTTCCGGTTCTCCCACTGGATCACGTTGTACCGGAGATCCATCGGGTCCACGCCCTCCGGCAGGAGCTCGACCCGGAACGCCCCCGCGAGCCCGGCGCGGTCGAAGGCCTCCACCCAGAAGCGCGCTCCGGCGAGCGTGGCGGTGCGGATGGGCTCGGGGATGCCGCGGTCCACGTAATAGACCAGCGGGTTGCGGATCGGGCTCGCGGGGTCGGCGGGGTTCTCGCGCTCCAGCCGGTGGCGCGCGATCCAGCGGCGCTCGAGCGGTGCGTCCACCGGCTGCGCGTAGTCCTTGAACGTGATCCCGAAGAAGTTCATCCTCGGATCGAAGGCGCGGGGCCGGTAGGCATCGTCGGGCAGCGCGGCCAGCGTGACGTGCTGCCGCACGGTGAAGGCGCGGCCGTCGGGAACGATGCGCGCGATGGTGGTGTCGGGCCGGTCACGCGCCTCGAAGGTGAGCGCGGCCTCGAGCTCGGTGTTCCGCGGATAAGCCCGCACCGCGGGCCGGTGCACGAACGAGCGGTCCCTCGCGAGGGTGTATGGCGCGGCCTTCGCGGCCGCCAGCGCGCCCGCCACGTCGATCCAGTCGCGGAGCACGAAGTCGGTCGCGTCCACCAGCACCGAATCGCCCTCCGCCGCGATCACCGGCAGCGAGGCGACGGCGCTCGGCGCGAACGCGTCGCTCACCGAGCGCGCGTGCGCGGCGTTGTCGCGATACCCGCTCCGGTAGTTCCAGTTCTCGAGGATCACCACCTGGCGGTCGCCATGGGGCTCGAATCGCGCGACCCAGCAGTTGCCGGCCGCGCCGCGGTCGAGCCCGATGGGATTGGAGCCCAGCCCGGCCGCGAGGGTCACGCACTGGAGCATGCGGGCGCCGTTCCTGGGCAGCTCGAGCCAGAGCTTGTCGCCGCGCTCCTCCAGCACGACGGGAACGAACCCGGCGCGGCGCTCGAGGCCGGCGGTCTTCGCGGCGATCGTCGGAGGCGCCGGCGCGCGGCCGGGGGCGGCGGCTGTAGGGGCCGCCGCGGTTGCGGGTGCGGGCCGTGGATTCGGTTGTTGAGCCCCGGGCCGACCCGCGCAGCCCAATGCCAGGGCCGGCGCGAGCGCCGCGGCGGAGACCAGGCCCGGCGACAAGATGCGTGTGGCCGAGGCCGCGGGCGCCCGGAGCGGGCGCGCTGCGCCGCGCACGAGTCGCGCGCGATACGTCGACATCATGCTCTCGCTCGATGAGCTTCGGGTACGCACGGTCTCATGGCTCTGCGTTGCACGTTGGCCACGGCAACGCCGAGTCGGACCGGCCTGCAGCGAAAACGTCGGGAAGTATGTGGCCTAGAACGCCCGTACCGTCAACACGAGGTCCTCGAAGTACGGCGGGCCGCCGCCGTCCTCGTAGTTGATGGTCCAGTTGGGGTACGCCCCCGAGACGTGGACGCCCGTCTTGTCGCTGCCGACGTTCACGCCGTTGTGGAAGCCCGACACGAACACCATGCCGATCGCCGTCCCGGCGGCGTACGGCCCCGGGTAGGTCCACGTCCTGCCGAGCGGCTCGGCGCAGCCGTCGCCCGTGACGACGACGGCCTCGGGCTTGGTGAGATTCAGGCTGTCTCCCACGGCCTGGCACTCGTGCGAGAGGAGCTGCAGCTCGAACCCGCCCGCCTGGGCCAGCGTGAGGTCGCAGCTCACGTAGCTCCCGTCCGGCTGCTGGCATTGCAGGCTCGCCGTCACCGGGGTGACGTCCGGCGCGGTGCTGTCGCTGCCGCAGCCGGCGGCCGCCACGGCAAGTGCCAGCGCGGGCGCGAGATATCGGCGGGCTCCGGTCATCGGCAAACCTCCGCAGTCGTTGGTGGGGGCCGCGTCGGTCGTAACGGTCTGGCGGATTCGGTACGTGGGGAACGTAATACGGGGCGGCCCGATGTGCGGTGATGCAAGTCGCACCGGATTGCCACGGTGGTTGCGCGCGCGTAGTCACGGCCGGTTGGGCGGTGAGCGCGGCGGGACTCGCGCGAAGCGTTTCTCCGCGCGGCCGGCGCTACGATTTTGCGCGGGCTCGGTCGAGGGCGCTGCGGACCGCGGTGGCGAGCGCCTCCGGTGGGAACGGCTTCTGGAGGAAGAGGGCGTGCTCGACCCCGGACTCCCGGCCGAAGGCGGCGTCCTCCGAGTGGCCGGAGATGAACACGAACGGTAGGCCCGATCCGAGCCCGGCGACCTGGCGCGCGAGCTCGATGCCCGTCATTCCGGCCATCGCGATATCGGTGATGACGATCTCGACCCGCTCTTCGCCTCGCCGGAGCAGCGACAGGGCCTCGTCGCCGCTGCCGGCCTCGAGCACGCGGTAGCCGGCGTCCCGCAAGCCGCGCGCGATGGTGCAGCGGACCGGCTCCTCGTCTTCCACCAGCAAGAGCGTTTCGTTGCCTTGGGGGATCCGGCTCCCGCCCGTCGAGCCGGCGTCCTGCCCCGGCGGCGTCTCCGCGAGCGGCAGCGCGATGGTGAACGTCGTGCCGGCGCCGGGCTCGCTCTCGACCCACAGGTCGCCGCCGCTCTGCTCGACGATACCGTCCACCACCGACAATCCCAGCCCGGTGCCCTGCGCCTGACCCTTGGTGGTGAAGAACGGGTCGAAGATCCGGCCCGCGATGGTGGAGTCGATGCCTGCCCCCGTATCGGATACCGAGAGCACCACGACCCGCGACCGAGGCCCCCAGACGCGCTCGAACCGCCCCGGCGTGGCCGGGGGCTCGGCGAGGCGGGTGCCGAGCGTCAGGCGGCCGCCGGACGGCATGGCGTCGCGGGCGTTCAACGCCAGGTTCAGGATGACCTGGGCGAGCTGGGTGCGGTCCGCACGCACCCACTTGGGCTCGGGCCCGCGGTCGAGCGCGATCTCGATCTCCGGTCCCAGCAGGCGGCGGAGAATGTCGGTGGACTCCTGGAGGATCGCGTCCACGTCGGCAAGCTCCGGCTGCATGATCTGCCGGCGGCTGAGCGCGAGGAGCTGTCGCGTGAGCTGCGCGACGCGTTCCGCCGCCCTGCGGATCTGCTCCACGTCGGCGCGCTGGTCGGGGGTGAGCCCGGAGGAGCGCATCAGGAACCCGGCCATGCCGAGCACGACCGCCATCTGGTTGTTGGTCTCGTGCGCGAACCCGCCCGCGAGGCGGCCGACCATGTCGAGCCGCTGCATCCGCTGCACCTGCTCTTCGGCGCGCTTCGCCCGGAGCAACGCCCGCACCGTGGCGATGAGCACGCCCGGGTCTACGGGATGGGTGAGGTAGCCGTCCGCGCCCCGCTCCAGCCCGGCGACGACGTCCTCCGGCGTGGTGTACGTCGCGGAGATCTGCAGGATGGGAAGGGTGCGGGTGGCGGGATCGGCGCGCACGCGGCGGGACAGCTCGTAGCCGTCCATTCCGGGCATGCGCACGTCGGTGATCATGAGGTCCGGCCGATGGACCAGCTGGCGCAGCGCCTGCCACCCATCCGCCGCCTCGAGGATCTCGTACCCGGCCTGCTTGAGGAGGCGCGCGATGGTGTACCGGTTGGCCTCGTTGTCGTCCACGACGAGGATTCTGCCGGCCCGATCCTGATCAGGCATGCTGCGCCTCCGCGGCGCCCCGCCGCACATGAGGCCCCTCGCGGCGGTCCGACGTGCGCCGCTCCGCATAGCGGCAGGGAATCACCGCCGTGAACGTGGAGCCGCGGCCGGGCTCGCTCGCGACCGAGAGGCTGCCGCCCAGGAACTCGGCCAACTTCCGCGAGAGCGGGAGCCCGAGGCCGGTGCCCTGCGCGGCGCGCTGGAGCGGGCTCTCGATCTGGTAGAACTCCTGGAAGATGCGTTCCTGGTCTTCCGGCGCGATGCCGATGCCGGTATCCGCCACCATGAAGGCGATCCGGTCCGCGCCGCGCAGCTCGGCCGAGACGCGGACCTCGCCCGCCACGGTGAACTTGAGCGCGTTGGAGATGAGGTTGCGGAGGATCTGGCCGACCTTGGCCTCGTCGGTGTGCAGCGGCGGGAACTGCTGCGCCTCGCCGAACACCAAAGCGACCGCATCGGAAGTCAGGAGCGGCCGGAACATGCCGCGAAGGGTCGCGAAGAGGTCCTGGACGGTGAACTCGCTCGGGCGAACGACCGTCTTGCCGGCCTCCATCCGCGCCATCTCCAGAAGGTCGCTCACCAGCTCGTTGAGCGTGCCGGCCGAGTCCCGAACGAGCCGCACCTGGCGCTCCTGCTCCGCCGTGAGATCGCCGTCCATCCGGTCCAGCAGCAGCCGCGTGACGTTGAGCATGGCGTTGAGCGGGGTGCGGATCTCGTGGCTGATGTCGGACAGCACGCGCGACTTGAGCTCCGCGGCCCGGGCCAGCTCCGCCGCGCGCTCGTCCAGCTCGGCGTAGAGCGCGACCACGCCGCGATTGGTCTCGGCCAGCTCGCGGTTCAGGCGGTCCACCTCGGCCTCGCGCGCGCGGAGCTGCGCCAGGGCGCGCAGCAGCTCCCGCTGTTGGTCCCGCAGCTCCCCGGCCACGTCCTCCACCCGCGCCTCCTCCGAGAGGGCGCGCGCGATGGGCGCGGGATCGAGCGCGGCGGCCGTGCGGCCGAGCCGCTTGCCGAGCTCGACGGTCGTGCCGGCTCCGGGGCGCGACTCCAGCTCGAAGCGGTCGGTCAGGCGACGCGCGGCGGAGATCCCGAGGCCGCCGGCCCGGCCGTCCAACACCGCGCGCACGTCGGCGATTCCCGGGCCGGCGTCCGTCACCCGCACGACCAGCATCTCCGGAGTGAGCGCGAACTCGACGGTACCGCCCCCGCCGTGCCGCACCGCGTTGCGGGCGATCTCGGAGACCGCGGTCGCGAGGCGGCTCTGATCCTGCGGGTCGAGCTGAACCAGCTCCGCCAGCCGGAGCGCCTGGCGCCGGGCCACGAGAATGTCGCCGTCGCGGCGCAGGGCGGTCGTCGCCAGCGGCGGGTGCCGGCTGGACGACGTCACGCCGCCGGCTCCCGCACCGCGGCCACGGTGGCGTCGTCCCGTCCGCGGACGAAGTCGCGGTAGAGGAGCGCCGCGACGATGGCGGGATGGTGCGCCTCGACCGCCGGGTACCGGTCGAGCCGCCAACGGCTCTGCAGGCCGTCGGAATGGAGGATGACGAAGCCCCGGCGGGGCCAGGGATAGACGAATTCCTGCATCCCGTACATCTCGTGACCTACGGTCCCGTTCATGGACACCATGCTGCGCGACTCGGGCCCCGACACCACGGCGCCCGCGATGTTACCCACGCCGCAGAATCGGATCTCGCGGCGCGCGCGGTCCAGCCGGGCGATCGCGACGGTGGCGCCGCGCGTGGGGTGGAGCGCGCGGTGGAGGTCCCCCATGATCTCTGTGGGGGCCGCCGAGGGCTCGTCCAGGAAGACCCTGTTCGCCTCGCGTGCCGCTGCCGCGGCCAGCGGACCGTGGCCCAAGCCGTCCGCCACCATCAGCGCGGCGCCCCAGTCGCCCTCGACGAAGGCCCAGCCGTCGCCGCTCACCGTCTCCAGCGGGTGGGCCACGTTGACCACGCCGAGCTCGAAGTCCTCGTGCGCCGCGGGAG
>DASSOD010000125.1:0-4062 GCA_035700905.1 Gemmatimonadales bacterium
CACGCGGTGCCCATCTCCCGGCTCGTAGCCGCACCGCCGCCCGGCATCGCCGGGCGGCGGTGCGCCGGCGCCGCGCCGCGCGCGCGCCGCCATTCCGTATGGCCTACCCGCAAGGAGAGTGTCATGACCCGCACCCGCCCGCGCGCCGCGGGCGCGGCCGGACGCCTCGTGCTGCTGCTCGCCCTCGCGCCGACCGCCGCCCACGCCCAGATCCCACGCGATACCGCCGGCCTGCCCGAGATCGTGGTCACCGCCGACCGGGAGCCCGTACCGCCCGATTCGGTGGCGGCGACGCTCACCGTGCTCACCGGCGACGAGCTGCGGAGCCAGGGGATCGCGTTCGTCGCCGACGCGCTGCGACAGGTCCCCGGCATGCAAGTCGTGCAGGGCGGATCGTTCGGCGCGGCGACTTCGACGTTCATCCGGGGCGGCGAGAGCAACTACGTGAAGGTGCTGGTGGACGGCGTCGCCGTGAACCAGCCCGGAGGCGCCTACGATTTCGCGGGGCTCACCACCGACAACGTCGACCGCATCGAGATTCTGCGCGGTCCGGCGAGCGTGCTCTACGGTTCGGACGCGGTGAGCGGCGTGGTGCAGATCTTCACCCGGGACGGCGGCGGTCCGACCGCCGTGGCCGCCTCCGCCGAAGCCGGCACGTACGGCACGATGCGCTGGGATGCGGACGTGCACGGCGGCGCCGACGGGCTCGGATGGTCCGCCTCGCTCTCACGGTTCACCAGCGACGGTGTTCTCGACTTCAACAACGCGTACCGCAACACCGCGGCGAGCGCGCGGCTGCGAGTGCGCCCCGCCGGGGGGACCACGGCCTCGCTGGCCCTCCGCTACACCGACGCACGCTTCAACTTCCCGACCGACTTCACCGGCGCCCTGGTGGACCGGAACCAGTTCAACACCGACCAGACGACCACGCTCTCCCTCGAGGTGGATCAGCGCCTCGCGCGCGGGCTGGATGCGCAGCTCCTGCTGGGCCGCAACGCGAACTCCACCGGGTTCGACAACGCGCCGGATCCGGCGCCCGGCTCCGCCGATCAGACGCGGAGCCTCGCCGATGTGGAGCGGCGCACGGCGGACGCCCGGCTCGTGCTGCATGCGCTCCCGCGCAGCACGATCATGGCGGGCGCCGCCTTCGACGACCAGCACGAGGAGAGCTTTTCGCAGTCCGACGGGCAGTTCGGGCCGAGCAACGACGCGTTCGCGGCGTCGCGGGACAACTGGGGCTTCTACCTCCAGGGCTCGACGGAGCTGCTGCCGCGGGTGCGGCTCACGGCCGGAGGGCGCCTCGACGACAACGAGCGGTTCGGCGACTTCTGGACCTATCGGGTGAGCGGCGTCGCGTTCCTGGCGCCGTACACCCGGGTGCGCGCCTCCGCGGGAACCGCGTTCAAGGAGCCCAGCTTCTTCGAGAACTTCGCCACCGGGTTCGTCACCGGAAATCCCGCGCTTCGGCCGGAGCGATCTCGCTCGCTCGAGGCCGGCGTCGAGCAGGACCTGCTTGCCGGCAGGCTCGGCGTGCGCGTGACCGGCTTCCTGCAGCGCTTTCGCGACCTCATCCAGTTCACCGGCACGACCGCGGCGGCGGGCGATCCGAACTACGTCAACGTGGGCGCGGCCGATGCCGACGGCGTGGAGGCGGAGGTGGCGCTCCGTCGGGCCGGGCCGGTGAGCGCGGGCGTGGGCTACACCTGGCTTCGCACCCGGGTGAAGGACGCCGGCTTCGACAGTGGCCCCGACGCCGAGTTCGTCACCGGCGGCCGCCTGCTCCGCAGGCCCGAGCATTCGGTGAGCGCGCGGGTGAGCGCCACGGTGGGCGCGCGGGCGCGGGTCGGCGCGGTGCTCGCGTACGCGGGCCCGCGGGACGACATCCGGTTCGCCAGCTTCCCCGATCCCAGCCGTCGCGAGACTCTCCCGAGCTACGTCACCGTGGACGTGAGCGGCGGGCTCACCGTGGTGCCGAGTCGCGCCCGGGCGCCCGGGTTGGGATTGTCCCTTCGGGTGGAGAACCTGTTCGGCGAGTCCTACGAGCAGGTGGCGGGATTTCCCGCGCGGGGGCGAACGGTGCTGGTGGGGCTCACGACGTCGTATCGCTGAGGGCGCAAAGGCGGGCGGCATCGCTCGGGCGCCCGCGCCCGGCGGATCAATCCGAGATGCCGCCGGGACGGCGGAGCGGAATTACCTGAGGCGATCCGTCCGAGAGGGTGGCGACCTCGACCGGCCAGTCGAAGACCCGCGCCAGCGTGTCCGGCCGGAAGACCTCGTGCGGTGTGCCGTCGGCGGCCACCTTGCCCTCGCTCAACAGCACGACCCGGTCCGCGAATCGCGCGGCGAGGTTGAGGTCGTGCGTCACGACGAGCCCCGCGAGGCCCTCGGTCACCAGCGCCCGCACGAGCTCGAAGAGCTGCATGGCGTGGCGAACGTCGAGCGAGGCGGAGGGCTCGTCGAGCACGAGAATCCGGGGCTGCTGCGCCAGCGCGCGGGCCACGCGGACCCGCTGCCACTCGCCGCCGGAGAGCGTGTCCACCTTGCGGCGCGACAGCGGCTCGATGTCGCAACGGCGCAGCGCCTTGAGCACCGCCTCCCGGTCCGCCGGGCCCTCCGGCGCGAGCGGTCCGAGGTGCGGATAGCGGCCGAGCATCACCGCCTGCGCGACGGTGAGGGGGAACACCATCTCCTCGCGCTGGGGGACCACGCCCACCACCTTTGCCAGCGTGCCGCGCCGCCAGCCCGCCACCGAGCGCCCGTCCAGGAGCGAGGCCCCGCGCTGGAGTCCGACCAGCCCGAGCAGCGCGCGGACGAGGGTGGTCTTGCCGCTGCCGTTGGGTCCACCCACCACGACGAGCTGCCCGGGCGCGATGCAGAGCGAGACGCCATCGAGCGCGAGCCCGGACGCCCCGGGGTAGCGGACCGTGAGGTCCCGGGCCTCGAGATTCACGAAAGCGTCCGGCGGAGCAGCACGGCGAACAGCGGGACGCCCACGAGCGCGGTGACGGCGCCGACCGGCAGCTCCAGCGGGCGCACCACGGTCCGCGCCAGCGCGTCGGCGACCACCAGGAACACGCCGCCCGTAAGAAACGCGAACGGCAGGAGCTCGCGGTGGAGCGGACTCCACATCCGCCGCACGGCGTGCGGCACGATGAGACCCACGAATCCGACGATGCCGCAGACGGCCACGCTCGCGGCGGTGAGCAGCATGGTCGAGACGTAGACCACCCGCTTGTCCCGCTCCATCTCGGCCCAGAGGTGCTTGGCGCTCTCCTCGCCGAGGGCGAGGAGATCGAGCGCGCGAGCGCTCACGAGCAGGGCGGCGGCCGGGAGGACGGCGTAGGCGGCGAATACCAGCACCGATTGCCACGAGGCCGCGCCGAACCCGCCGAGCAGCCAGAGGTAGGCGCGGCGCAGGTCGGCGGCGTCGGAGAGGGAGACGACCGTGGTCATGAGCGCGGCCGCGAACGAACCGACGACCACGCCGGCGAGGAGCAGCACCCGGGTGTCGAGCCGGCGACCCGCCACGACGCTCAGCCGGTACACCAGGGCCACCGCCGCGGCGGAGCCGACGAACGCAGCCGCCGGCACCGCCCACGGCGCGGTGGGCTTGAGCGCGATCGCGACGACGGCTCCGAGCCCCGCGCCGCCCGAGAGCCCGAGGAGGTACGGATCGGCGAGGGGATTCCGCACCAGCGCCTGCAGCGCGGTGCCGGCGAGGCTCAGGCTGCCGCCGACGAGGAACGCCAGCAGCACGCGCGGCGTGCGGAGCTCGCGGACGATGGGCGCGGTGTCCGCATGGGCGTACCGCAGGCCGTGCCAGACCTCGCGGGGCGTGAGCCACACCGGCCCGGCAAGCAGGCCGGCGAGCACCGCGATCGGCACCAGCACGAGGAGCGCGAGGCGCGGCCCGGGGGCCCTCACTCCGCGGCCCCCGCGAGCGCGCGCCGCAGCTCGCGGATCGCGAGCGGCGAGCGGGGGCTCGGACGGGAGAACTCGGAGCCCTCCACCCGCACGAACCGGCCCTCGCGCACCGCGCGGACCGCCTTCCACTCCGGCCGA
>DASSOD010000126.1:0-6705 GCA_035700905.1 Gemmatimonadales bacterium
GCCACGTCGCGGCACCACGCCCGGAGCCGGGGGCAGCGCTCGCAGTGCGTCACGCTGCGCTCGAGCGCTCGCAGGGATCGTTCGGATGCAGGCGAATGGCTATTCACGGCCAGTCGGAGCAGGGTGGGCGCGGCGGGCGGACCAGCCCGGACTGTGAATCAAACCTGATGCGATCTCAGACTAAGCGGGCCGCGGCGCCGCCGGAAGTCCGCCGCGACTTGGCCGCGGGCTCCTCGCTGCCGACCACAGGATCTCGCGAGCGAGCGTGCGCGCGGATCGGGCGTGGACGGCCAGGCGCCCACGCCCCTGCCGACGCCCTCACCCCGGAAACACCAGCCCGTGCTCCCGGCAGAGCCGCTCGATGGTCTCCGGCTGGTGGTAGTGCCCGTAGCGGGCCGCGAGGGCGGGGAGGTCCGGCAGCGCCGCCACGCTGACCGCGCGCGCCTCGGCCATGTGCTCGCCCAGCTCGTCGAAGAAGTGCTCGAACCCCGCGGGCGAGATGATCTCGAGGATCCGGCAGGTCGCGTCCCCGGCGTTCCAGAACGTGTGCCACTGGTTGCGGGGCTTGAACACGAGGTCGCCCGGCCCGGCGAACACCACGTCGTCGCCGAGCTGCGCCCCCATGCGCCCCTCGAGCACGTAGCTGTACTCGTCCTCCCGCTCGTGGAGGTGCAGCGGGGCGACCAGGGTGCGCGGCGGAATCGGGTGCTCGACCAGCGAGAAGCCGCCGCCCGACTCCTCCCCCCACACCATGAACCGCACGCCCACCGAGCGGAGGTCCACGAACTTGCCGGCGCGGGGACCGATGATCCGGGGCCCCGTGGAGCCGTCGAATCGGGATGGGACGCGCTCCGAGGGCCGGGTCGGCCGGGTCCATTCCCTGTGCTGAATCGTGGCCATGGGTCGCCTCCTGACAACGAAATCCGGTTGTGGTGTGCGGTTAGATGAACAGCGATGTTCACCGAACTGCGACGACAATACGGCCGCCCCGTGCGCTTGTCAAGAGTTCAGTGAACAGATATGTTCACTCTCATGGCGACCCGGAAATACGCCCAGAAGCGCCGCGCCGAGCAACAGGCCGAGACCCGCCGGCGCATCGTCGAGGCGATCGTCGCGCTGCACCGTGAGGTGGGGCCGGCGCGCACCACGATCAGCGCCATCGCCGAGCGGGCGGGGGTGGAGCGGCTCACCGTCTACCGCCACTTCGCGGACGGGGCCGCGATGCTCGAGGCCTGCTCCGCGCACTTCAACCAGGAGGTGGCGTGGCCCGATCCCGCGGAATGGGCGGGCGTGACGGTGCCGGCGGAGCGGCTGCGCTCCGCGCTGCTCGCGTTCTACGGCTATTACCGCCGGGCCGAGGACATGCTCGTGCAGGTGCAGCGTGACGCGCCGCTGCTTCCCGCGCTCGCGCCCGTCCTCGCGCCGTGGGAGAGGTTCGTCGCCGAGGTCCGGGAAGGCGTGCTCGATGGGTGGGTGGCGCGCGCGCCGGCGCGGGCGCGCCTGGTCGCGGCGGTGGCGCACGCCTTCCGGTTCGAGACTTGGCGGTCGCTCGCGCGGGCGGAGGGGCTCGGCGACGCCGACGCCGCCGACTTGATGGTCGCTCTCGCGCAGGCCGCCGCAGGCCCGGCGCGGCGCTCCCCGGCGCGGCGGCACCGCGCCGGCGGCAGGGTTGCCTAGCTCACCCGCCTCGTCTTCCGCTTCATGAAGTCCATCAGAATGAACTGCCCGAGCGTCATGGTGTTGGTGAAGTACGCCTTGCCCTTGCAGATGGCGGCGACCTGCTTCACGAACTCCACCAGGCTCCGGTCCCGCGCGAGCATGAAGGTGTTGATCATGATCCCGCTGCGGCGGCAGTTGGCCACTTCCCTGTAGGTGGCGGCCAGGATCTGCGGGTCGAGACCCATCGAGTTCACGTAGATCCGCCCGTCGGCCATTGTGAGCGCCGACGGCTTGCCGTCGGTGATCATGATGATCTGCCGCATGTCCTTCTTCTGCCCCAGCAGGATGCGCCGCGCGAGCTTGAGTCCCTCGGCGGTGTTGGTGTGGTACGGCCCGACCTGCGCCATCGCCAGCGCGCTGAGCGGGATCTCCTCCGCCGAGTCGTGGAACAGCACCACCCGGAGGCTGTCGCCGGGAAACTGGGTGCGGATGAGATGGGTGAGCGCCAGCGCCACCTTCTTGGCGGGCGTGAACCGGTCCTCGCCGTAGAGGATCATCGAGTGGGAGCAGTCCAGCATGAGCACGGTGGCCGAGGATGACCGGTACTCCGACTGGCTCACCATGAGGTCGCCGTACTCGAGGTTGAGCGGCACGCCCAGGCCCTCGCGCGCGATCGCGCTCATCAGCGTGGCCGGCACGTCGAGGTTGAGCACGTCGCCGAACTCGTAGGGCTTGCTCACCGCTTCCGCCTCGACGCCGGTCGCGAGGTAGGGCGTCTCGTGCGCGCCGAAGCTCGACTTGCCCACGCTGCCCAGGAGGTTCTTGAGCGTCTTGTAGCCCAGGAAATCGATGCCCTTCTCGGTGAGGTTGAACTGCACCTGCTGCGCCGCCGAGTGGGCCATCCCGCCCGGACCGAACATGGACTGGTACCCGCCCGGCACCTGCGGCGCCTGGCTCACGTTGAGGTACCCCTCGTCGATCAGCCGCTGGACGATCCGGTCTATCATCTCGCTCAGCTGGCGCTGGAGATCCCGGTCGCGCTCGGCGTCGCCGGTGCTCTCGCCCCGGAGGGCCTGCAGCATCTCGGGCGTGAGCTGGCCCGATTCCATGAGCGCCTGGAGGATGGCCTGCTTGAGCGCATCGAGGCTCCGCTCGCCGTCGCCGCCCAGCTCGTCCTGCCAGAAGGAGTGTCCCTGCCCCCCGGCGAAGCCGGACTGGAGCAGAAAGTCGCTCAGCTGGTCCAGGAGGGACTGGAGATTGACCGCGTCGGCGAGCTCGGGGAGGTACTTCGAGTATGTGGTGAAGCGCATGGTTGCCCCCTGCCGGATAGTACCCGCGCGAGGGGAGGGGTTCAATAGACCGCTTCGGCGCCCCGGCTTGAGCCACCGCTTACCTTTGTCGGGTGACCTCCACCGCGCCAGCGATCACGCGGGCCGCCACCCGGCGGCTCCGGTCCACCTTTGCCGCCCTCCGCCACCGGAACTTCCGGCTCTTCCTGATCGGCCAGTTCATCTCGCTCTGCGGCACCTGGATGCAGCAGGTCGCGCTGGGATGGCTGGTGCTGCAGCTCACCAACTCGCCCTTCGCGGTGGGACTGGTGACGTCGCTCGGATCGCTCCCGATCCTGCTCTTCACGCTCTACGGCGGGGTGGTGGCCGACCGGGTGGACAAGCGCCGGTTCGTGCTGATCCTCCAGTGCCTCATGCTCACCGAGGCCCTCACGCTTGCGGTGCTCACGGCCTTCCACTGGATCACGGTGCCGTGGGTGATAGGGCTCGCCATCTTCGCCGGACTGCTCTCGGCGTTCGAGGTGCCGACGCGGCAGGCGTTCGTGGTCGAGCTGGTCGGGCGGGAGGATCTCATGAACGCGATCGCGCTCAACTCGTCCGCGTTCAACGTGGCGCGGGTGATCGGTCCCGCCATTGCCGGCGTGCTGCTCGCGAGCGTGGGCCTCGCGGGCTGCTTCTTCGCCAACGCGGCGAGCTACATCGCGGTGATCGTGGGCCTGGTGCAAATCCATACCGAGCGCCGCCCCGTGCAGCGGGAGATCGGGGCGGTGACCGCGTTGCGGGAGGGACTGAGCTACATCTGGTCGCACCGATGGCCGCGGGCGCTGGTGGTCCTGATCGGCGGGTTCAGCCTCTTCGGCTTTCCCTTCATCATCATGATGCCGGTGTTCGCGCGCGACGCGCTGCACGTGGGCGCCTCGGGCTACGCGGCGCTGGTCGCGTCGGTCGGGCTGGGCGCCGCGATCGCCGCGCTCTCGCTCGCGGGCTTCGGCACGCGCTCGCGGCCCGGGCGGCTGCTCCTCGCCGGCTCGCTGCTCTTCGGGATGACGCTCGCCGCCGCGGCGCTCTTCCCGGAGTACGGGCCGGCGTTCGCCTTGTTCACCGTCTCGGGCTGGGCCATGGCGCTCAACGGGATCCTGGGCAACACCATGCTGCAGACCGAGTCGCCCGACCATCTTCGCGGCCGGGTGATGGGCGTCTACTCGTTCGTGGTGCTGGGCCTCGCGCCCTTCGGCGCCTTCCAGGCGGGCTGGGTGTCGGAGCACCTCGGCGTGCGCTGGTCCATCGGCCTGGGCGGGCTGGTGTGCATCGCCGTGGCGGTCGGCGTGGCGCGGTACATGGCGGGCGGCACGGGGCGGCTCTATCGGACCGTCCGGCGGACGGTAACTTCGTAGGATGCTCGTCACCATCTCGCGCCAGTACGGCGCCGGCGGGTCGGAGGTCGCTGGGCGGGTGGCGGAGGCGCTGGACTGGCGCGTGGTGGACAACGAGCTGGTGGAGCGGGTCGCGGGCCGCGCGGGGCTCTCCGCCGAGGAGGTCGCGGAGCTCGAGGAGCGCGCGCCGAGCTTCATCGAGCGGCTCGCGCGGGTCCTCGCCTCCGCGACGCCGGAGCTGTTTCCCCCGCCCACCGGCACCGTCCCGGAGCAGTCCGAGAACGATCTCGTCCGCATCACGGAGGCGGTGGTCGAGGAGATCGCCGCGGAGGGGCGCGTGGTGCTGGTGGGCCGCGCCGCGCCGGCGGTGCTCGCCCGCGAGCGCGACGCGCTGCACGTGAAGCTCGTGGCCTCGCTCGCCTACCGGGTCCGGGTCACCGCCCAGCGCCTCGGGGTGGACTTGAAGGAGGCCGAGCGCATCGCGCGCGAGACCGACGCCGCCCGCGAGCGCTACCACCGCGAGTACTACGGCCGCCAGTGGAACGACCCCCTCAACTACCACATGACGCTCAACACGGAGAGGCTCGGGATCGAGGGGGTGGTCGGGGTGATCGTGGCGGCGGTGGGGGAGAGGCGGTAGGAAGGCGGAAGGCGGAAGGCGGAAGGCGGAAGGCGGAAGGCGGAAGGCGGAAGGCGGAAGGCGCAAGGCGGAAGGCGGAAGGCGGAAGGCGGAAGGCGGAAGGCGGAAGGCGGAAGGCGCAAGGCGGAAGGCGGAAGGCGGAAGGCGGAGGTGCGTAGCTGGCGAAGACTCGGAGCGGGCAGGCGGGGACAACCCTACGTACTGGCTTGGCGTTCGAGGCGGCGGCATAGGCCGGCGAGGCAGCGGGCTGCTTCGGCTCGTAGGTCTTCGAGCGCGGTCAGCCGCTCCGTTGGTAGATAACCGAGCTCGTGGGCCAAGCGGAGGAGATACGCCAGTTCGGAGAGTGATCCGAGGGCGATGTCACCATAGCGGCGCAACTCGCGCCCCCCACGCCGCCCTACGCCTTCTGCGATATTGGCCGGTGCCGAGACGGCCGCCCGCCGCGTTTGTGCCGTAAGCCCGTACAGCTCCGACCTCGGCCACTCGGCGGTCGCCTCGTACACCGCGACGGCCAAACGATGAGATGCCTCCCATCCCTTCAGCTTCTCGTAGCTGATCATTCTCCATTCTGCCTTACTGCCGTTCCCCCCTCGTACCCCTATCACCCCGCTCCAATCTTTCGCCTTCGCGATGCCCATCCGCCTTGCGCCTTGCGCCTTGCGCCTTCCGCCTACCCGAAGCTGATCCCGCCCTTCCCGTACCCCGGCTCCCGCCGCTCGGGCTTTGCCCGGGTGTAACCAAGCTCCTCGCTCCGGCTGATCCGCTTGTGGGCCGCCAGGCCTTCGAGCACCAGCTCGCAAGCCGCGGTGGCCGTCGGGGCGTCGGTCCGCTGGGCGAGCCCCACGTCCGCGACGATCTCGAGCAGGCCGGGCACGACCGAGAACCCCTTCACGCAAAGCTCCGACCGCTCGTCGCCCGAGACCTTGAGCGCGCCGCCCTGGTCGAACCAGGCGACGACCCCTTCCGTGCCCGCGAGCCCCACCCGCTCGTCGAACACCGCCCCCGCCGCGCGGCGGATGAGGTCGCGCGCCACCACGTCCGCCCCCTGCAGCTCCCCTTCGTACTCGAGCTCGAGCTTGCCGGTGATGCTGGGGAGCGCCGCGTACAAGTCGGCGAGCCGGGGGGCGATGGCCGCCTCGCCGTGACGGAGCGCCCGCGCCTCCGCGTTGGAGACGACGCTCTCGAGGAGCGAGATCGGGAGCCGCTGGCTCACGCCGGAGCGGCGGTCCACGCGCTTGTCCCCGCGGGCCTCGAACGCCACGCGCTCCACGACCTCCTGCACCAGCTCCGGCAGCGTGAGCGGCCGCCCACCGCGCTCCACCCACGCCTCCTGCCGGGTGATGGCCATCCCCAGCTCCACGCTCCGCGGATAGTGGGTGGTGATCTCGCTCCCGATCCGGTCCTTGAGCGGGGTGATGATCTTGCCGCGGGCGGTGTAATCCTCAGGGTTGGCCGTGAAGCAGAGCAGCACGTCCAGCGGGAGGCGCACCGGGTACCCCTTGATCTGCACGTCCCCCTCCTGCAGGACGTTGAAGAGCCCCACCTGGATCTTCCCCGCCAGGTCGGGCAGCTCGTTGATGGCGAAGATCCCGCGGTTGGCGCGCGGGAGGAGCCCGAAGTGCATCGTCAGCTCGTCGGAGAGCAGGTGCCCCCCCTTGGCCGCGCGGATCGGGTCCAGGTCGCCGATGATGTCGGCGATGGTGACGTCGGGCGTGGCGAGCTTCTCGACATAGCGCTGCTCGCG
>DASSOD010000127.1:0-11795 GCA_035700905.1 Gemmatimonadales bacterium
GCGAGCGCGTCCACGTCGCCCTCGGGCACGATGCAGCCGGTCTCACCCACCACCTCGGGGAGGGCGCCGGTCTTGGCGGCGACCACGGGCACGCCGTGCGCCATCGCCTCGATGGCGGTGCGGCAGCGGGCCTCGATCCACCGCTCGGTCGTGCGCGACGGGAGCGCCAGGCAGTCGAAGCGCCCCCACAACGGGTGGAGCCCATCGCGGCGGAGCGCGCCGTGCCAGGTGACGTAGGCGGCCACACCCAGCCGCGCGACGAGCTCCTCGAGCTCCTCCTGCGCCGGCCCGCTCCCCACCACGTGCACCTCCCAAGCGCGGCGGAGCCGCGCGCACGCGCGGAACAGGAGATCGAGCCCCTTCTCGGGCACCAGGCGGCCGACGAAACCGATCACCAGCCGCTCGTGCTCGTCGCGCGCCGCGAGCAGGGGAGGGGAGACGCCGAGGGCGGGGAGAACGGCCTGCGCGACCGCCCCGCGATCGCGCGCGAGGAGGTCGAGCGCGAGCGAGTTGCCTCCTACCAGACCCGCGGCACTCCGCACGACGTGACGTCGCCGGAGCCGGGCCGCCAGGGTGAGCGGCGCGGGAAGGCTCTGCCAGCCGAACGCGACGAGGCGAAACCGGACCCGGGGCGCCGCGCGGGCGACCTGCGCGGCGATCCGCATCCACGGCTCCTCCTCGACCTGCACGACGTCCGGCCGGAACTCGGCGAGCGCGCGACGGAGCGCGCGGCGGTCCCACCGCGGGCCCTCGGGCCCGGCGCGACCGGGGCCGCGCACGGGGATCGGCAGGATGCGGGCGCCGCCGTCGTCGCCGAACGCGGTCTCGCGGAGCCGGTCGTCGGCCGAGCGCCAGACCGAGGGGACCAGCGCGGCAATGGAGCAGCCGAGTCCGGCCAAGGCACGCAGCTTGCCGCGAGTTTCGGGATCGGCGTAGACCCGGGAGACGATGGCCGCTCGCACGAACCGCTCAGCGCCCCACGCGCGCGGGGCGCGGACACGGCCGAGCGCCGCCGGCGAGCCGGCTCACGAGTTGACGGGCATGCGGAGTCCTGGGCAAGTTGGTGGAAACCCCAACAAATATAGGCTGATGCGCATCCTTCATCTCGCCAAGTACTACTGGCCGCGATCGGGCGGGATGGAGCGGGTGGTCCAGGGGCTCGCGGAGGGCGCCGCGGCGTTGGGCCACGAAGTCGAGGTCGTCGCGGTGCAGGAGGCGCTCGGGCCCCATCGCGACGGCTCGGCCCGCCGCCGCGCGAGCGTCACGCGGGCGATGTCCTTCGGGGCGCTCGGCTCGCAGGAGGTCGCACCCGGATACATCGCCGCGGCGTGGAAGCGCGCCGACGTCATCCACGTCCACCACCCCCACCCGCTCGCCGACCTGGCCGCCTTCCTGCGCGCCTTCCGCACCCCGGTCGTCGTGACCCACCACGCCGACGCGCGCCGGGGGATCTATCGGCCGTGGATCCGGCTGGTGTTGAAGCGGGCGCGCGCGATCGCGGTGCCGAGCCGCGCCCACCTCGCGCTCTCCACCGAGCTCACCGGGTTCGAGGGAAAGGTGGAGGTGATCCCGTTCGGGATCGACGAGCGGCGGTGGGCCTTCGTGCCGCCCCCGCCGCCGGACGCCGCGCCGCGCGCGATCTTCATCGGACGGCTGCTGCCGTACAAGGGCGTGGACGTGCTGCTGCGGGCGCTCGAGCGCGTGCCCGACCTCAAGCTCGACGTGGTGGGCAGCGGCCCCGAGATGCCCCGGCTCCGCACGCTGGCGCAAGCGCTCGCGGTGAGCGATCGGGTGCGCTGGTGGGGCGAGTATCCCGACGACGATCTGCCGCGCCGGATGGCGGACGCCGACTTCCTGGTGCTGCCGTCGGTCACGGTGGAGGAGATGTTCGGGCTCGTGATCCTGGAGGCGATGGCGGCGGGCCGCCCGGTGATCACCACCGCGCTGCCGAGCGCGGTGCGCGAGGTCAACGTGCCGGGCACTACCGGCCTCGAGGTGCCGCTCCGCGACGTGGGCGCGCTGGCCCATGCGCTGGAGACGCTGGGGCACGACCGCGAGCTTCGCTGGCGCCTGGGGCAGGCGGGGCAGGAGCGGGTTCGCGCGCAGTTCACGCAGTCCATGATGGCGGAGCGGTATGTAGCGCTCTACGAGCGGGTTAGGCGCGAGAAGTGAACCACAAGCTGAGGCGCGTTGGGCGCCCGCGATGACCCGCCCGGCGACGGGTGGAACCGGGAGCGGATCGGCCTAGCCGCGGTGCTGCTCGTCGCGCTCCTCGCCTGCCTCTGGATCTGGCGCTACCGGGGGGTGGACCCCGACGAGGGGGCGCACCTGATGGATGCCCGGCTCCTGCTCGAGGGCGCGCGTCCCTACCTGGACTTCCAGCCGCGCCAGATCCTCTACAGTTATCTCCTCGCCGGGGCGATGCGAGCCCTCGGGACCGATTTCGCCGAGATCCGGCTCGTCGCCATCGCGGCCGTGCTCGCCACGGCCGCGCTCGTATTCGTGGTGGCGCGGCGGCTGTTCGACGAGCGGTCCGCGCTGGTGGCAGCCGCGGCGGTCGCCCTCTTCCCGCCCAATCTCGTGGCCGCACCGATGGTGCACATGCACGCCTTCGAGATGCTGGCGGCCTCGTGCGTGGCCTACTGCCTCGTGCGGCACCTGCAGGACGGCGGATGGGCCCCGCTCGCCGCGGCCGGCGTGCTGGTGGCGGTCGCGCTCTACATCCGCGAATCGGGGATGACCCTGGTCGCGAGCTCGGGGCTCACGTTGTGGGCGTGCACCTGGCGCTCGCCCGGGCTGCTCCTTCGCCGCCTCGCCGTCCTGGGGGGTGCATTCCTGGTCAGTTGTGCGGCGGTGATCCTCTGGGCGGGACGCGGATTCACCCTGTCGGAATGGTGGAACACGCCGCTCAATCCGTTTTACATCGCGGTCAAGCAGGCGCAGAAGGCGACGAGGGTGCTGGGCCAGCCGGGCGCGCCGGCCACGGTCGGAGGCGCGGTGGAGGCGCTGCGGCAGCCGCACCAGACCTGGGCGATGACGCGGCGCACCGTGCTGGAGTCGGCGAGGGTGTATTCCGTCTTCGGGGTCGCGATGCTGGCGTCCGCGGCGTTTCTCGGGGAGCGCGGCGCGGGCTCGAAGGAGCGCGACCGGCGGCGCATCGCGGCCGCCGTGCTTTTTCCGTGGATCGGGATGGTCGGCCTGGGCTACGGCTACTGGAGCGTGCAGCGCGGCTTCTTTCCCGAGTACGCGCTCGAGCTGCTCCCGCCGCTCGCGATCGGGTTCGGGTTCGTCGTCTCGGAGCTCGCGCGGCGGTGGGGCCGCCCGTCGGCGCTCACGGCGCTCGCGGCGGGGATCGCCGGCATCGGCGCGGCGGGGTTCGGGGCCGGGCTCGCCGGGGCAACGCAGGTTCCGCGCCTCGCCTATCTCATCCTCCCGGTGCTCGCGGCGGGCGCCGCGGGGGCGGCCGCGGGCACGAAGCCGAGCGCGCGGGAGTGGCGCTGGCTCCTCGTCGTCGCCGGCGGAATCGCGCTCTTTGCCCTTTCGCTGCGCGAGCTCGGCGCGCCGTACGCGGTGCGCCGAATGGTCAAGCTGGCGGGGGCCGGCCTCGCGCTGCTCGGCGGCTGGCAGGGAGCCCGCGCCTCGCTCCGGGGCCGCGCCGGTGAACGCGGCACCGGCGGCCCGCTCGCATACCTCGCCACGATCGCGCTGGTCGCGGCGGCTGGAGCCGGAATGGAGACGGCCGGCCGAGCCGAGCGGCGCGCGCCCAGCGGAGTCTGGCCCCAGGCCGTCGTGCGGGAGGTGGCCGCGGAGCTCCGCGCGCGCGGCGCCCCCGGCGACGAGGTGGTCTCCGGGGCCGTCATCTGGGAGAGCACGGCGGGGCTGGTCCCGTTCTCGCACGTCACGCACCCGCTCAAGTATCAGCTCGCCGTGTGGGAGGACGAGCGCGCCCGGCTCCGGGCGCGCATGCGCGAGCGGCCGCCTCGCTTCATCGTGCTCGACGGCTACACCGAGCAGACGTACGCGCTGATCCTGCCGGAGCTCCCGGCGCTCATCGATCGCGACTACCGGCTGGTGCGCGTCGCCGAGGGCGGCGTCTACCCGGTCCGGGTCTACGAGCTGAACCGGGCGCGGGACCGAGCTGACGGCGGCGGCGGGCCGTCGCCGCCCTGAACCGAGTTTCGCCCAGATCTCACATCCGGTTCATTTCCCATTCCCTATGCTCGCATGCAACTCTCAGCCTGGGAGAGGGCGCCATGAGCAGCATCGTCAAGGTGATCGAGGTGATCGGGCAGTCGGAGAAGAGCTTCGATGACGCCGCCCAGGAGGCGGTGAAGGAAGTGGCCAAGACGGTGACCGGAATCCGCTCGATCTGGATCGACAACTTCACCGGCGAGGTGCAGGGCGATCGGATCGTACACTTCCGGGTGAACGCGAAGATCTCCTTCCTGGTCGAGGGCCGTCGCTAGGTCGCCGCGTGCCCGCGTCCGGCGGCGGGTCCTCTGCGGGAGCGACCCACGAGCTCGTGGAGCACGTGGCCGAGGTGCGGGTGCGGCTGCGCGCGCCCTCGTACGCCGGGCTGGTGGCCGAGGCGGGGCGCGCGCTCGGAGCGCTGGCGCTCCGGGGGCGCGCCGGACGAGCCCGGCCGGAGTGGCGCGAGGTCGAGGTCAGCTCTGCCGACCGGGCCGCACTCCTGGTGGACTGGATCAACGAGCTCGTGTTCCTGGCCGAGCGGGATCTCTGGGTGCCGACCGAGTTCCAGGTCGAATGCACCGGCCCCGCCGCGGTTCGGGCCCGCGCGCGAGGCGTGGAGCTGGACGAGGCCCCGGCGCTCGTCAAGGCGGCGACCTTCGACCGGCTCACGCTGCAGGAGCGCGACGGGATGCTCGAGGCCGAAGTGACGCTGGATGTCTGATCCCACGCCGCAAGCGCCCCCGTACCGGGCCGAGCCGCTGACGCCCTGGCTGCGCGAGATCCCGGCCGCGGCCGAGCCCCACATGCGGGTTCCGGCGCGGATCTTCGCGGACGAGATCCTGTGGCGGCAGATCGCCGCGGACCAGTCGCTGACGCAGCTCGTGAACACCGCCGCGCTTCCCGGCGTGAGCCGTTGCGTGTACGCGATGCCGGACGTCCACGAGGGCTACGGCTTTCCGGTGGGCGGCGTGGCCGCGATGCGGGTGGCCGACGGCGTCATCTCTCCCGGCGGGGTCGGATACGACATCAACTGCGGGGTCCGCCTGCTCGCGTCGGACCTCGATGCCGGCGCCATCGGCTCGCGAATCGAGTCGGTCGTGCACGACCTGAGCCGCAGCATTCCCGCGGGCCCCGGGCGGCAGCGCCAGATCGCGTTCACCGACGCCGACCTGGACGACGTGCTGCGCTCCGGGTCGCGGTGCCTGCTGGAGCGCGGATTGGCGAGCGCGGACGATCTGGCCCTGACCGAGTCGGGCGGGCACCTCGGCGCGGCAGACCCGGCGCAGGTCTCCGCCAAGGCGCGCGCGCGTGCCCACGGGCAGCTCGGCACGATCGGCTCGGGCAACCACTTCGTCGAGGTGCAGCGGGTCGAGGAGATCCTCGATCCGGCGGCCGCGGAGGCGTACGGGCTCCGGAAGGATCGCGTGACGGTGCTGATCCACACCGGCTCGCGTGGGCTCGGCCACCAGGTCTGCACCGATTTCGTCCGTCGCATGGACGCGGTGATGGCGCGGTTCGGCATCGTGGTCCCCGACCGGCAGCTCGCGTGCGCGCCGTTCCGCTCGCCCGAGGGCGCGGCGTACTTCGGCGCGATGTGCGCGGCGGCGAATTTCGCCTGGGCCAACCGGCAGACGATCGCCCACGCGGCGCGGGGGGTGTTCCGGCGCGCCTTCGGCGAGGCGGGCGCGCTGCGACTGGTGTACGACGTCGCGCACAACATCGCGAAGGTGGAGCGGTACGACGGCGAGGAGCTGTGCGTGCACCGCAAGGGCGCGACCCGAGCCTTCGGCCCCGCCAACCCGGAGACGCCCGCCGTCTATCGCGGCGTCGGCCAGCCGGTGCTCATCCCGGGGAGCATGGGCACCGCGTCGTGGGTGCTGGCCGGCAACGATGCGGCGGCGGCGCTCAGCTTCGCGAGCACCTGCCATGGGGCGGGGCGCGCGCTGAGCCGGGGCGCCGCCAAGCGGCTGCGGACCGGGCGCGACGTGCGCCGCGAGCTGGAGGCGCGCGGGATCGTGGTGCGCTGCCCGTCCGGCTCCGAGCTGGCCGAGGAGGCTCCGCAGGCCTACAAGGACGTGGAGCGGGTGGTCGAGGTGGTGCACCAGGCGGGGCTCGCGCGGAAGGTGGCCCGGCTCACGCCCCTCGGCGTCGTCAAGGGCTGAGCCGGAGCGGCCGAGAGCCTCATCCGGGCTTCACGGTCGCTTCAGGCATGGGGTGGCAGATTGCTCCAGCGTTGCGGCTGGGGCCATGAGGTCGGTGACGCAACGGCGTTCTCCTGGGCGCCGTGAGTACCGCCGAGCCCGGCCAGGGATGGCCGGACCCTCGAGACCGGTCGGAACAGCCGGTCGCCCCGCCCGCAACGCAAAAACGGCATCCTCCGGCCTAACCGTCGGAGGATGCCGCGTTTCCGGGCTGCCCGCCGCTGCACAGGTTCGGTGGCGCCGGTTCGTCGATCAGCGCCCGCCACCCACCGCCGTAACGCTGCCGTACCGTTCCCTTCACCAGGCCGAGCGCGAGCATCGCGAGGCCGATTGCCGCCGTGCTCCACCGCGCCGGCGGCGTGCGGGAGAAGATCCCCGCGCTCAGCACCAACCATGCGCCGAGCAGCACGTTCACCCAGCGGATTCCGCGGGTCACGCCGGAGATGGCGATGGCGGCGGCGGCCGCGGCAATGGGTCCGACGACGAGATCGTTGACCCGCCCGGCGCCGCCGTAGTCGAGGACGCCGGGCGCCGCCATGAGCCAGAGGCCGAGCGCCAGGCTAGCGACGCGCGCCCACATCGCCGCCCCAGAACGCGCGCCACACCGATTCATGGGCGCGGTGCACGCGCCGGAGGTACTGCAGGCTGGCCAGGACCTCGTCCATCGCCGGGCCGATCATCGCCACCGACGCGGGCGCCGAGGCGAGGCACAGCGTGCACCAGGTGTGGAAGAGCACCGGCTGAAAGATCACGAGCATAATGCTCACCGCGCCGAGCGGCCCGACGGCGAATCCGAACAGGAGCACGACCCACGGCTTGCTCCGCCAGCGGTCGGTGCCGCCGATCACGCCGCTCACCGCATCGAGCACGTAGCCGAGCGCGCCGAGCGCCGCGTCCGGAATGGGGAGCAGGCGGGAGACGGGGGAATTCAGCACGACGGCGCTCCCCCGCCCGAAGAACGGCTCCCAGACCGAATCGAGCACGCGCCACTGGTAGAGCGCGAGGTAGAGCGCGATCCCGAGCCCCGCGAGGGCGACGCCGACCAGGGGCAGCCGCTCGCCCCAGCTGGAGGGATTGTAGCTCCACCCCGGCGGCATCACCGCGCGACCGCGAGCCGCGGCGCCAGCTCCTCCAGGGTGGACTGGAACGGCGTCAACAGCTCGGCGCCCTCGGCCGTGACGGCCACGAGCTCGCACTGCCGGAGCCCGAGCCGGCCCTCGAGATACACGGCCGGCTCGATGTTGCACACCATCCCGGCCTCGAGCGCGTCGCTCGAGGCTGGGTGAATGCGGGGGCGGGCCTGGTGGTCGATCGCGGCGAAGCCGACGCCGTGGCCGGTGCCGTGGCGGAAGGCCTCGCCCAGGCGGTGCGCCGCGAGCACCCGCCGCGCGGCCCGGTCCACCTCCCGGCCCGATACCCCGGGCGCGACTGCGTGGAGCGCTGCGTCGCGCGCCTCGAGCACGGCCTCGAAGAGCGCGCGCACGCCGTCCGCCGCCGCGCCGGGACAGTAGGTCCGGGTCACGTCGGTCCACAGCCCGTCCACGAACGAGTTGCAGTGCACCATGACCAGGTCGGCCGGGCCGATGCGGCGATTCCGGGTCTGCGCGTAGGCGCGGAAGGCCAGCGCCCCGTTGGGCCCGGACATGCAGAACACGAACCCGCCGGCCCGCGCGAGCGCGTCGCCGTCCCGGTCGGCGTAGGCCTCGAGCGGCGCGCGGAACGCCGCCGCCACCTCGCGCTCGGCGGCGCCGGGAACGATGGCGGCCGCGCCGGTGCGAAACGCCTCCCCCACGACCCGGCACGCCAGCCGGAGGCGCGCGAGCTCGCGGCGGGTGAGCACGGCCCGCATCCCGTGCACCACGTCGTCCGCATCCACCAGTTCGGCGTGGGGGCAGAGCTTCGCGAGGAGGGCGCGGATCGCCGTGGCGTACCGGTTGGTCCCCGCGTAGGAGCTGGGCTCGAGCCTGGGCCCGTGCTCGTAGCCGATCCGCCCGCCGCCCGCGCCGAGGCGGCGGAGCAGGCGTCGGAGCGGCGCCGCGAGCACGGCCTCGAGCGGGGGAAGCGCGGTGAGCGACCCGGGCGAAAACGTTTCCCGCGCGTCGGCCCAGCCGGCGGCTGCCAGGTCCGCCTCGTCCTCCGGCAGCGCGAGGCCCACCGCGCCCTCGCGCGTGATCACGGCAACGCTGGCGCCGATCACCGGCCAATAGCCCGACAGCAGGAGCACGTTGGAGGGCAGCACGCAGGCGAGGGCGTCGAGCCCGGCCGCCACGAGCGCTCGGTGATTGCGCCCGATCCGCTCCGCGTCACGCACCGGCCGCTCCCCGGCTCTCGCCGCGCGGCGCGGCGGCCGCCCCATGCGCCGGAGGGCGCATGCGGAAGCGCCCGCGCTCCCGGACCCACATGGCCCACGCCGCGGCCGTGCCGGCCACCCCCGCGAGGGCGCTGAGGTCGAGCCAGTGGGCGACGATGCCGCGCGGATGCAGCTGGGGGAGCACGATCCAGTAGGTGTCGAGGTAATGCATGACGAGGAGCCAGGCGGCGACCAGCGCGAGCACCGTCCAGCTGGTCTTGGCGGCGTGGAACACGAGCACCAGGAACGGCAGCGCGAGGTGACCCACGAGCAGCACCAGCGCGACCGTGCCCCACCCGCCTCGCACCCGCGGGAGGTACCACGCCACCTCCGCCGGCACGTCGGCGATCCACACGATGAGGTATTGGCAGTACGCGATGTAGCCCCAGAAGATGACGAACGTGATCATCAGCGCGCCCAGCGCGTATGCCTGGTCCGGGCCGATGCGGGCGCGCGCGGTCCCGGCGCTCGAGGCGGCGAAGCCGGCGACCGCCACCGCGGCGAGCGCGCCGAGAAATCCGCCGGCGAACCAGTACACGCCGAACACGGTCGAGACCCACGCGGGCGCGAGCGACATGAGCCAGTCGAACGCCGCGAACGTGCCTGTGAAGCCGAGCGCGGGAAGGGAGGCGGCCGCGAGGGCGCGCTCTCGGCCGGCCGGGGGGCGCGCCGCTTCCGGCGACCGGAGCAACGCCCAGCGCCGGAGCAGGAAGGCCACCGCGATCCAGACGGCGAAGTAGATCGCGGCGCGCGCCAGGAAGAACGGCGGATTGAGGTACGTCCGATTGGCCGGCCACGGCGCGCCCACCCAGGGGTAGAGCCGCGCCATCCCCGGCACGAGCACCAGGAAGAACAGCGCGAAGAGCGGCAGGGTCGCGGCGATGTCCAGCGCGAGCCCGCGGAGCGGGTCGAACCAGCGCGCGCCGGTCAGGTGCGTCGCCGCGACCAGGATGAGCGCGCCGAGCGCGACGCTCAGGCCGGCGGCGAAGGCGGCAAGCCACGAGGCGTAGGCCTGACGCGGATCGATGATGATCCCCACGCCCGTGAGCACGAGGCCGGCGAGCCCGATGGCGAGCGCCACCGCGCGGGGGCCGGGGCGATGGAGCGCGGGGAGCGCGGCCGCGGTCACGGCGCCGTCGCCGGTGCAAGGGAATCGGCGTGGCCGAGCGCCGCCGCACGCACCGAGTCGTCCCGCTCGGCCGAATCGGCCGCGGCGCGGCCGCGAATCGACTGCGCGTAGGCCACCACGGCCCAGCGGTCCTCCGCCGAGAGCTCCGAGGCGTAGCCGGGCATGCGCCCGAAGCCCGCGGTCGCGACCTGGTACACCAATCCGGGCGGCAGCGCCGCCGCATATCCGGTGCGAAGCGACGGCGGCCGGCGCTCGGTGAAGTTGGCGGCGACGACGCTCCCGCCGAACCCGCCGACCCCATGACACGCGCCGCAGAAGATCCGAAACCGCGATCGACCGCGGCGGAGCAGCTCCGGCGTCACGGTGACCGGCACCCGCGCGAGCAGGGCGCCCGCGCTGTCGCGCCCGGTGGCGAGCGCCGGCTCCAGCACCCGCTCCCGGGGCACAGTGCCCGCCGGCGGGCGCTGCATCACCATCCCGTCGGCAAAGAACGCGCTCGCCTCGTACGGGTCGGCGCGCGGCTGCACCCGCATCCGCTGCAGGGCGCGGTCCACCACGCTTTGCGCGCCGCCGCAACCGGCGAGCGCCACGGCCGCGAGGATCGGGGCTGCCGCGCCGGCGCGCGGCGGGCGGAGCCGGCGCCTCACGACGGCGTCTCCGGGATCGGCACCACGCGGAGCGGATCGAGCGCCGCCAGCGCCGAGCGGGTGCGCTCGGGGTCGAACAGCGGATCGCCGTCGCCGACGGCGATCCAGAAGCGGTCCACCGAGGCGCGCTCGAATCCCTCCACCTCGAACACGGGATGCCAGAGCTGCGGAAGGCGAAGCGCCACGAGCAGCCCGACGAAGGCGACCAGCGAGGCGCCGAGCACGGTCGCCTCGAACGTCGCCGGAATGAAGGCGGGCACCGCGTGCGCCGGCCGCCCGCCGACCCGGAGCAGGTACGATCCGACGTCGGAGTACCACTGGATGGCGTAGCCCAGCACCGCGCCGATCAGCCCGCCCGCGAAGACGAACCTGGGGAGCCGGCTGCGCCCGAGCCCGAGCCGCACTTCCACGCCCGGCACCGGGAACGGCGTGTACGCCTCCAGCTCGCGGTAGCCGAGCGCGTGCAGCGCCGCCGCCCCGGCGGCGAGCGCGTCCGCGGTGGGAAATTCGGCCAGCAGTCCGCGCCGGCTCCGCATGCCTCAGCCCGGCTCCGACGCGAGCTCGTGCCGGAGCTCCCGGAGCTCGCTGATCGGGATGAACGGCACGAAGCGGATGAAGAGCAGGAACAGCAGGGTGAAGAAGCAGATGCTCCCGCCCAGGATCGAGAGGTCCACCCAGCTCGGCGCGTAGAAGTGCCAGGCGGACGGCAGGAAGTCGCGGTTGAGCGACGCGACGATGATGATGAACCGCTCGAGCCACATGCCGAGCAGGATGGCGAGCGACGCCAGGAAGAGCACCGGGCCGCTGGTGCGGAGCCGGGCGGACCAGAAGAGCTGCGGGGTGAGCACGTTGCACGCCAGCATGAGCCAGAAGAGCCAGGCGTAGGGCCCGAGCGGCCGCGCCACCAGCATCGCGTACCGTTCGTAGACGTCGCCCCCGTACCACGCGATGAACGCCTCGATGGCGTAGGCGTACGTCATCATCCAGCCCATCGCGAGGAGGAGCTTGGCGACGTTGTCGAGGTGGCGGGCGGTGATCACGTCCTCCAGGCCGAACACCCGGCGCAACGGGAGCAGCAGGATCAGCACCATCGCGAACCCCGAGTAGATCGCGCCGGCGACGAAGTAGGGCGGGAAGATCGTCGAGTGCCAGCCGGGGAGCATCGCGATGGCGAAGTCGAGGCCGACGATGCTGTGAACGGAGACGACGAGCGGCGTGGCGAGGCCGGCGAGGATGATGTAGACCTTTTCGTAGTGTTCCCAGTGATGGGCGTCGCC
>DASSOD010000128.1:0-2508 GCA_035700905.1 Gemmatimonadales bacterium
ACGCCCAAGGGCATGATCGTGGTGGACCTGTGGGTGATTCGGCAGCCGGAGCGGCTCACGTTGATCGCGCCGGCGGACGCTCGCGACGCCGCCCTCGAGCTCATGCGTCGCCAGCTCCCGCCGCGGCTCGCCGCGCTCACCGACGTCACCGGAGAGGTCGAGGTGGCGTGGCTTGCCGGCGGGCAGGGGTTCTCGACGCTCGCCCGGTCGGGGCTCCGGCCGCTCCCCGACGCCGCCGGCCGGGTGACCACCGTCGCCTGCGAGCCGGTGCCCATCGTGCTCGCGCTGGCGCACGACGCGGCGCCCTTCACCGCGCTCGCCGTAGGGCCCCGCGAGGCGGTCGCCGCCGTGTCGGCGGCCCTCGCGCTCGCAGGCGCGCATCCCGGCGCGGCGGACGACCTCGAGGCGGCGCGGATTCTGGCGGGCTGGCCCGCGCGCGACGCGGAGATCGACGAGCGCACCCTGCCGCAGGAGGTGCGCTACGACGAGATCGGCGGGGTGTCGTACACCAAGGGTTGCTACGTGGGGCAGGAGACGGTCGCGCGGCTCCATTTCCGGGGTCACACGAACCGGGAGCTCCGCGGCCTGCTCTGGTTCGATCCGCACCCGCTCTCGGGGGACGTGATCATGTCGGGAGACCGCCAGGTGGGCACGGTGCGCTCGGTGCTGGCGCTGGAGGACCGGCGGCTCGGGCTCGCGCCCATCCGGCGCGAGGTGGAGCCCGGCGCGACCGTGGTGGCGGGCGGCCGGGACGCCCGGGTGGTTCCCCTCCCCTTCGGCGCGGACGAGTTGGACGCCACGGCCGCATAACGCAAACGGGCCCCGGAACTGGTCGTCCCGGGGCCCGCGCGACAGTGCGGCGCAACGGCTTACATCTTCTTGGTCGTATCCCGCGCCATCGTGGAATCGTGGGTCATCGAGGTATCCTGCGACATGCCGCCCATCGTGGTGTCTGCGGGCGCCGCCGAGGACGCCGGGGCTTCCGCCTTCTTCTCGCCGGCACAGGCGGCCAGCACGAGAACGGCGGCCAGGAACAGGCTCTTCTTCATGCGTCGCTCCTTCAACGATCGGGGTGACCGGATGTAAGGACGGTGGTGCCGCATCTGTCGCAGGGCGTACGCCCGAGGCGGACGGCGAGCGAACCTAACCGGCAACGGATGTTTGTCAAGGCGAGCACGGACCGGTGATACATTAGTGCAGTGCGACCGGCGCCGCCAGCACCGCCGTACCGGGCGGCCCGCGGTCCCCCGACCGGCTTGCCCCCGCGCCGCCACGCCGCCACGTTCCGCCGGGCGCCCTCGCAGGAGGGCGCATTCATTCTCCGCAGCAAGCGAGTGCCTGTGAAGTCCGATACGATCGACCCCCGCACCTTCGGCGAGCTCAAGAACAGCCGCTGGGCCGAGGCCCCGCTCCGCGGGCGCAGCGTCCGCGACGAGATCCGCGCCAACGTGCTCGCCCGCCTGGAGCGGGGTGAGGAGCTCTTTCCCGGGATCGTGGGCTACGAGGACACGATCCTTCCCCAGTTGGTGAACGCGCTCCTCGCGCGCCACCACTTCATCCTCCTCGGCCTGCGTGGTCAGGCCAAGAGCCGCATCCTCCGCCAACTGGTGGATCTCCTGGACGAGCGGATCCCGGTGATCGCCGGGAGCGAGGTCAACGACGATCCGTTCGCGCCCATCTCCAAGTTCGCCCGCGAGCGCCTGGCCGAGTGCGGCGACGCGACCGCCATCGGCTGGTTGCACCGGAGCGAGCGCTTCGTCGAGAAGCTGGCCACGCCGGACGTCACCATCGCCGACATCATCGGCGACGTGGATCCGATCAAGGCGGCGCGCGGCGGCCATCTGCTCTCCGACGAGCTCACCATGCACTTCGGCCTCCTGCCCCGCGCCAACCGCGGGATCTTCGCCATCAACGAGCTGCCGGACCTGAGCGGCAAGGTGCAGGTGGGGCTGTTCAACATCATGCAGGAGGGCGATGTCCAGATCAAAGGCTATCCGGTGCGGCTGCCGCTGGACGTGCTGCTCGCGTTCACGGCGAACCCGGAGGACTACACCGCGCGGGGCAAGATCATCACGCCGCTCAAGGACCGGATCGGTTCGGAGATCATCACCCACTACCCGCGGACCGTGCAGCTCGGCATGGAGATCACGGTGCAGGAGGCGTGGACCGCGCGGGGCGGGCGGCCGCTCGACGTGCCCGACTTCGTGCTGGAGCTGATCGAGCGCGTGGCGTTCGAGGCGCGGGAGGACAAGCGGGTGGACAAGCGCTCCGGCGTGAGCCAGCGGCTGCCGATCAGCGTGCTGGAGAACGTGGTGTCCAACGCCGAGCGCCGGGCGGTGTCGCACGGCGAGTCCCGGATCGTGCCCCGGGTGAGCGACGTCTACGCGGCGGTCCCGTCCATCACCGGCAAGCTGGAGCTGGAGTACGAGGGCGAGCTGCAGGGCGGCGACACGGTGGCGCGCGAGCTCATCCGCCGCGCGGCGGGGAAGGTGATGGAGGAGCGGATGG
>DASSOD010000129.1:0-6014 GCA_035700905.1 Gemmatimonadales bacterium
GTCATGGTCCATTCGGGGCCGTTCGTGCGCGGCATCTACCTGACGCTCCACGCGTGGCGCGACCCCGCCGCAGCCACCGGCCCGGCCGGCGACCTGTACCGCCACGCCTTCGCGGGCCGGCCTTTCGTCCGGCTGCTGGACCAGGCGCCCGAGCTCACCCACGCCGTGGGCACCAACTACGCCCTGATGCACGTTGCCGAGACGCCCGATCGCGCCGAGGTTCAGGTGATGGTGGCGCTGGACAACCTGGTGAAGGGCGCCGGCGGACAGGCGGTGCAGGCCATGAATCTCGCGCTCGGCCTCCCCGAGACGGCGGGCCTCCTCGGGGGAGGCATCTACCCATGCTGAACCGATCGGGCGGCGCGGCGGTCCCGCTGGCGCCGCGCGATGCGGCGGACCCGGCCGCCCCCGCCGTGCCGTGCTCCGCGCTGCTGCCCGTATACGCCCAGATGCCCGTGCGGCCGGTCTCGGGGCACGGCGCATGGCTGGTGGACGAGGACGGCCGCGAGTGGCTCGACGCGTACGGCGGGCACGCGGTCGCCTCGACCGGGCATTCCCACCCGCACGTCGTGCGCGCCATCGCCGGCCAGGCCGCCCGGCTCCTCTTCTACTCGACCGCCGTCCCGCACCCGAACCGCGAGCGCCTGGCCGAGGCGTTGGCGGAGCGCTGTCCGGCGCCGCTCGGGCGGCTCTTCTTCTGCAACTCCGGCGCGGAGGCGAACGAGAACGCGCTCGGGCTCGCGCGGCGCCACACCGGCCGGCGCGGCGTCGTCTCCGTCCGCGGCGGCTGGCACGGGCGCACCGCCGCGACCCTCGCCGTCACGGATGGAGCGAAGTACGAGGAGGGCGCGCTCCGCGCCGCCGTCCCACTCTCGCGCAAGGTGCCCTTCGACGACGTGGCCGCGCTCGACGCCGCGGTGGACGACACCATCGCGGCCGTGATCGTCGAGCCGGTGCAGGGCCTGGCGGGCGCGCGCGACTGCTCCCCCGCCTTCCTCGAGGCCGCGCGCCGGGTCTCGGACGCGCGCGGGGCGCTCCTCATCTTCGACGAGATCCAGTGCGGCGTGGGCCGCTGCGGCGCGTTCACCGCGGCCGAGGCGTACGGCGTGGTGCCCGATCTCCTCACCATGGCGAAGGGGCTCGCGTCGGGCCTCCCGATCGGCGCCGTCGTGACTACGCCCGCCGTGGGCGATCGCCTCGCGGTCGGCGACCTCGGGAGCACCTTCGGCGGCGGGCCGGTGCCCTGCGCCGCCGCGCTCGCCACGCTCGAGGTGATCGATCGCGAGGGGCTGATCCGGAATGCCGTCGAGATCGGCGCCCGCATCCGCGAAGGCGCCCTCGCCGCCGGCGTGCCCGCGGTCACCGGTCGCGGGCTCCTGCTGGGCCTCCGCCTGGGGCGGCCGGCCGCGGCGGTGCAACGTGCGCTCTTCGAGCGCCGCGTCCTCACCGGAACCGCGAGCGACCCCGAGGTGCTGCGCCTCATGCCGCCGCTCTCGTTCAGCCGCGACGAGGCGGACCTGCTGCTCTCCGCCTTGCGGGAGGTGCTCGCATGACCAAACGCGACTTCATCGCGATGGAGGCGTGGGACGCCGACGCCATCGAGGGGCTCCTGGCGCTCGCCGGGCGGGTGAAGCGGGGCGAGATCACCGGGGGGCTCGAGCGCAAGGTGCTGGCGATGATCTTCCTCGACCCGAGCCTGCGGACCCGCACCAGCTTCGAGACCGCGATGTTCCTCCACGGAGGGCACGCCGTGGTGCTGGAGCCGGGGAAGGGCAGTTGGAGCCTGGAGACGGAGCCCGGCGCCGTGATGGACGGCGACAAGGTGGAGCACATCGTGGACGCGGCCCGCGTGCTCTCCCGCTACGCCGACGCGCTCGCCGTGCGCGCCTTTCCCCGCGGCGACGACTGGTCGGTGGTTCGTCGCGACGACGTGATCCGCAACTTCGCCCGCTACGCGGACGTCCCGGTGATCAACCTCGAGTCCACTCGCCGCCACCCCTGCCAGGGCCTGGCGGACGCGCTCACCCTGCGCGAGCGCCTCGGAGACCCGCGCGGCAAGCGCTTCGTGCTGACCTGGGCGTGGCACCCCCGCGCGCTCCCCACGGCGGTTCCGGCCAGCGCCGCCATCGCCGCCGCGTGGCTCGGCATGGAGGTGGTCGTCGCGCGGCCCGACGGGTACGAGCTCGACCCGGAGGACACCGCGCTCGTGCGGCGCATCGCGCAGGCGCGGGGCGGGGAATGCGTGCACATCATCAACGATCCCGACGAGGCGCTGGTCGGCGCGGACGCCGTGTACGTCAAATCGTGGGGGTCGGTCAAGCTCTTCGGGCGGCCGGCGGAGGAGCAGGAGCTCCGCGCCGGCCTGCGCGACTGGCGGGTCACCGAGAGCCGCCTACGCTCCACCCGCGGCAGCAAGGGCATCGTGATGCACTGCCTGCCCGTGCGCCGCAACGTCGAGATCGACGACGGGGTGCTCGACGGCCCCAACTCGGCCGTGGTGGACGAGGCGGAGAACCGCCTCCACGTGCAGCGCGCGCTGCTGCTCGAGCTCATCGGGCAGGCGCGGACTGGGACGCGCCATGTCGATTGACACCTCGCGGGGGATCGCCGGGTTGAAGGGCGCGCTCCGGTACGTGCGCGCGTATCGCGACCAGGTGTTCGTCGTCAAGCTGGGCGGCGAGGTGCTGAGCGACCCGGCGGTGCGCGACCAGGTGGCCGGCCAGCTCGCGCTGCTTTCCTCGCTCGGGATCCGCCTCGCGGTGGTGCACGGCGGCGGCCCCCAGGCGACCGCCCTCTCGCGCCGCCTCGGCCATGAGCCCCGGATGGTGGCGGGCCGCCGCGTCACCGACGGCGAGGCGCTCGAGGTGGCCAAGATGGTCTACGCCGGCTCGCTCAACGTGGACCTCCTGGCGTCGCTCCGCGAGCACAAGGTGCAGGCGGTCGGGCTGTCCGGCGTGGACGCGGATCTCATCACCGCACACCGCCGCCCCCCGGTCACCGTGGTGGACGACGACGGCACGACCGCGCAGGTGGACTTCGGCCACGTCGGCGATATCGACCGGGTGGACCCCCGGATCCTCATCACGCTGATGGAGGCCCGCTTCGTTCCGGTGATCGCGAGCCTCGCGGGGGACGAGGACGGCGGCGTGTACAACGTCAACGCCGACACCGTGGCCGAGTCGCTCGCGATCGCGCTCCGGGCGCAGAAGCTGATCTTTCTCACCGGCGCCCCCGGCGTGCTGCGGGACCGGGGCGACCCCTCGAGCCTCGTCACCTTCGCGGATCCGGACGACCTCGCCGGGCTCATGGCGAGCGGCGCGCTCGCGGGCGGCATGCGCCCCAAGGTGGAGGCCTGCATCCGCGCGGCGACGAGCGGCGTCGAGCGGACCCACATCGTGGACGGCCGGGTGCCGGACGCGCTGCTGCTCGAGGTGTTCACCGGCGCCGGCTGCGGCACGATGATCGTGGGCCGCAAGGAGAAGGCGACGTACATCGGGGTGGATCTTGCGGGATGAGATCGCGCTGCTCCGCGATCTGGTCGCGATCCCCTCGGTGAGCGGAACCGAGGAGACCATCGCCCGATTCGTGGAGGACGCGGCCCGCGGCGCGGGCCTGGACGTGGTGCGCGACGAGACCTGCGTCCGCGTGGCGGTGGGCGGCCGCGCCACGGGCCCCACGCTTGCGCTCGTCTCTCATCTCGACACCGTGCCGCCCGGCATCGGCTGGACCCGCGACCCGTTCACGCCCACGCTCGAGGGGGAGCGCCTCTACGGCCGCGGCTCGGGCGACGCCAAGGCCTCGGTGGCCGCGATGCTCTGCGCCGCGCTCGACGTGGCGGAGCGGGGCGGGCCCGAGGCCGGGCGGCTGCTCGTCGTGCTCGGTTACGGCGAGGAGACCAAGCACACCTCCATGGAGCGGGCGGTCGAGGTGATCGGGCCGGTGGACGCCGCGGTGGTGGGCGAGCCCACCAACCTCGACCTCGCGGTGGCGCAGCGCGGGCTCATGATGGTGGATCTCGTCGCGCGCGGCGAGCAGCGCCACGCCGGATACGCCTCGGCCGCCGGCGGGTTCGTGAACGCCGCGCTCGTGCTCGCGCGGGACCTGCTCAGGCTGGACCACCTGTTCGACGACCGCCCCCACCCGGTGCTGGGCGTCGCGACGGCCACGCCCACCATGCTCGACGCCGGCGTGAGCCGGAACGTCACCCCGCCGAGCGCCCGGGCGGTGCTCGACGTGCGCAGCACGCCGGCGTGGACGCATGCCGAGCTCGCCGAACGGCTCCGTGCGTCGCTCGACTCCGAGGTGGTGGTCACGTCGCAGCAGCTGGTCCCCTGCGAGACCCCGGCGCGCTCCCGCCTGCTCGCCGCGGCGGAGCGCGTGCGGCCCGCGGCCCGTCGCTTCGGCAGCCCCACCTGCTCCGACTGGGTGTTCCTGCGCGAGGCGGACGCGGTGAAGTGCGGGCCCGGCACGAGCCGGCGCTCGCACACGCCGGACGAGTACGTGGACCTGCCCGAGGTGACCGCCGCGCGCGGCTTCTACGCCGAGCTGGCGCGGGTCTACCTCTCCACCGATTGATGCCGCCCCGGACGCTGTGGGGCGCGGGCGCGCCGCTGGATGAGCGGGTGCTGAGCTACACCGCCGACGACGACCGTGCCTGGGACGCGCGGCTCCTCCGGTGGGACGTGCTGGGGAGCCTGGGACACGTGGAGGGCCTTAAGGCCTCGGGCCTTCTCTCGGGCGCGGACTACCGGCGCCTCCGATCCGGCCTCAGGGCGGCGCTGGCCGAGGTGGACGGGGGGCGCCTCGCCGTCGGTGGGGCGCACGAGGACGTGCATACGGCCATCGAGGACTGGCTCACCCGGCGCGCGCCCGGTGCGGGTGAGCGCCTCCACACCGGCCGCTCCCGTAACGACCAGGTGGCGTGCGACCTCCGGCTCTATCTCAAGCACGAGCTGCTCCGGCTGCACGCCGCGGCGGCCGGGCTCGCCGAAGCGCTGACGCGTTTCGCCGCGCGGCACCGCCGCGTGCTCTGGCCCGGATACACCCATCAGCGCCGGGCCATGCCGTCATCGGTCGCGCTCTGGGCGATCGCGTACGCCGAGGGCCTGCTCGATACGCTCGAGGCGCTGCCTGGGCTGTGGGCGCAGGTGGACCGGTCGCCGTTGGGCACGGCCGCGGGCTATGGCGTGCCGCTGCCGCTCCGGCGCGAGGCGGCGGCGCGCGCGCTCGGGTTCGGCGGCATGGATCGGGCGGTTACCGTCACCCAGAACGGCCGGGGCAAGCTCGAGGCGGCGGCGCTCTTCTGGTGCACCCAGCTCGGCCACGAGGTAGGCAAGCTGGCGCAGGACGTCATCCTGTTCGCCGCGGAGGAGTACGGCTTCCTCGTGCTGCCGGCCGAGCTGGCCACCGGCTCGAGCATCATGCCGCACAAGCGGAATCCGGACCTGTTCGAGCTCACCCGCGGCCGCGCAGCCGCGCTGGACGCGGACCTCGCCGCCGTGCTGCAGCTCAAGGCCAAGCTTCCCGCCGGATATCATCGCGATTTTCAGTTGCTCAAGGAGCCCCTCGTGCGGGGGCTCGAGCGGACGGGCGCCATGGTGGAGATGATGGCGCTCGCGGTGCCGATGATCGAGGTGGACGCGGCGCGGTGCCGCGCGGCGCTCGACGGCGGGGTGCTCGCGACGGACGAGGTGATGCGGCGGGTCGAGTCGGGCCGCCCCTTCCGCGTGGCGTACCGCGAGGTGAAGGCGGCGCTGGCGGCGGGTGAGCGGCTGGAGCCGCCGGGCGCGCGGGAGCTCGCGAGCCGCCGGCGGTCCACCGGCGGCGCCGGCGACCCCGGCATCGCGGCGGCGCGGGCGCGGCTACGGGCCGCGCGCCGGTGGGGCGCGCGCGAGCGCCGCCGGTTCGACGCGGCGATGGCGCGCCTGGCCGGACGCCCGCGGCCAACCCCCGCGCGCCCCGGAGCATCGCGGTGACGGCCGAGCGCAAGAAGCGCCACCTGCGGATCCTGGAGG
>DASSOD010000130.1:0-2420 GCA_035700905.1 Gemmatimonadales bacterium
AAGCTCAAGCCGGCGTTCAAGGTGGGCGGCACCGTGACGGCGGGGAACTCCAGCCCCTACTCGGACGGGGCCGCCGCGCTGCTGCTGATGTCCGCCACGAAGGCGAGGGAGTTCGGCCTCGAGCCGCTGGCGCGTTTCATCACGTTCGCCACCGGCGGGGTCGACCCCGACATCATGGGCGTGGGCCCGATCAAGGCGGTGCCGAAGGCGCTCGGGCGCGCGGGGCTGACGATGCAGGACATCGAGCTCATCGAGTTCAACGAGGCGTTCGCCGCGCAGGTGGTGGCGGTGATGCGCGAGCTCGAGATGCCCGAGGACCGCGTCAACGTCAACGGCGGCGCGATCGCCCTCGGTCACCCGTTAGGCGCCACCGGCTCGAAGCTCGCCACCCAGCTGATCCACGAGCTGCACCGGCGCGGCGGAGGGAAGGGGCTCGTCACGATGTGCATCGGCGGCGGGATGGGAGCGGCGGGGGTCTTCGAAGTCTTCTAGGGCGGAGCGCTCAGGGCCTGGGGCCCAGGGCATAGGGAAGGATTGTTGCCCTCCGCGTGCGCGAAGCGCACGCGGGGGGCAAGCATTGATGGGAATGACTCAGAGTGTCCGCGCCACAGCGGGCGCCCGAGCGAACTACATCAATCCATGCGGCGCGGAGCGCCGCATCAGTGTACAGACCGGGATGATGGGTGAGGGCCAGACCGGGATGATGGGTGAGGAGTGGGGAGGCACACTTCGGGTTCTCCGCGGAGGAACTCGATGCCCTGGCAATCCACCACTCCTATGTCTCAGCGACTCGAATTCATTCAGGCGCTCCTCGAACAGCGCGACTCCCTGGCCGCCCTCTGCCGCCGCTTCGGGATCAGCGAGAAAACCGGCTACAAGTGGCGCGCCCGCTTCTTCGCGGGCGGCCCGGCCGCGCTCGCCGATGCCTCCCACGCGCCGAAGATCCCGGCGCACCAGGTCCCGCATGCTGTCGTCGCCGCGATCTGTGCGCTCCGTGAGGAGCAGCCCACCTGGGGCGCGCGCAAGCTCCGCGACGTGTTAGGCCAGCGCGACCCCACCACGGCCTGGCCCGCCCCGAGCACCATTACGACGCTCCTCAAGCGGGCTGGGCTCGTCACGCCGCGGCGCCGCTCCGTGCGGGAGCGCGCCGCGTGGGCGCACACGCCGCTCACCGCGCCCGCGGCGCCCAACGACGTCTGGGCCGCAGACTTCAAGGGCGAATTCCGCCTCGGCGACGGCGCGCTCTGCTATCCGCTCACCATCAGCGATCTCGCCTCGCGCTACGTGCTCACCGTCACGGGGCTCGCCAGTACGGCGAGTCTGCCGGCCCAGCAGCAGTTCCAGCGCTGCTTCGCCGCGTACGGTCTCCCGCGCGTGATCCGCACCGACAATGGGGTCCCCTTCGGCGCGCCCGCCGCCTTGGGCGGCCTCTCCGCCCTCGCCGTCTGGTGGATCCGCCTCGGCATCCGCCCCGAGCGGATCGAGAAAGGCGTCCCCCAGCAGAATGGCGTGCACGAGCGCATGCATCGGACGCTCAAGGCGGAAGCCACGCGGCCGCCGGCGGCGACCTTCGCCGCGCAGGAGCGGCGCTTCGCCACCTGGCAGCGCACCTTCAATCAGGAGCGCCCGCATGAGGCGCTCGGGATGACGCCGCCAGCGACGCACTATGCCACCTCACCGCGCCCGTACCCCCGACGGCTGCCGCCGCTCGAGTATCCCGCCCACGTCGAGCTCCGCCGCGTCGACAGCGCGGGGATGGTCCACTGGCGCGGTGACCGCTTCTTCTTGAGCGAGGTCCTCGCCTCCGAGTACGTGAGCCTAACGGAGACCGGCGATGGCGAGTGGCAGCTCCACTTTGGGCCGCTCCGCCTCGGCTACTACCGCAGCGATGAGCTGCAATTCACGGAAGCGCTCGCGTGGACCACGCCGGGGGAGCCTGCCTCAGAAGAGCGTCCGACCGCCGCCGTCACGATCCTCGCCGCGGATCCGGGCGCGCCACCGCCCCCATCACTCACAGTGTCCCCCACTCCAGCATCCTCTCCCACCGGCTGTGTGGGATCGTGACGCACGGGGAACGACAAGCTGCCGGCTCCCCACTACCTTGGGGAGGCCGGCAGACGTCGTTGACCTCCCAGCATGAGAGCGGGTGACCGCACCTGCTGACCAGCACACCTTCACCGCCCCGCGCCCACTCCTCACCCATCATCCCGGTCTAAGCCTCACCCATCATCCCGACCGTACACAATCCTTCCCTATGCCCTGGGCCCTGAGGCCTGGGGCCTCGTAGGTGAAAGAACACGACCCGCCGGCGACCGCGATGTCAGTCCGGTCTTGTCGCACCACTCGAGAAAGGGAATGAGAAATTTTCTCGAGAAGCCGAGGAACTCGCGCAGCTCGGCGGGGCCGTACGCGCGACCGGG
>DASSOD010000131.1:0-12284 GCA_035700905.1 Gemmatimonadales bacterium
CTGCGCGCGCCGCGATCGCCGGGCGTCGGCGGCTCCGCCTCCCGGGCGGGGCGGCGGGCTTCGGTCCCACCCGTCGGAAACGGCGCCGCCACGGTCGGCACCGCTGCCGGGGTCGCGAGCGCCGGCTGGAGCGCCTGCGCCATCTGCCCCGCGGTGGCGAATCGGTCCGCCGGCGCCCGCGCGAGCGCCTTCGTGACCGCCTGCTCAACGCCCGGCGGCACCGTCTCGCGAATCTCGTGCAGCGGCCGTGGGGTGTCGGTGAACCGGCGCATGAGGATGGCCTGCGCGGTGGGTCCGGTGAACGGCGGCTCGCCCGCGAGCATCTCGTACAGCACGCAGCCGAGACTGTAGATGTCGGTGCGAGCATCCACGCTCCGGTCGCCCGCCGCCTGCTCCGGGCTCATGTACGTCGGCGTGCCGACCGCCATCCCGGTTTGGGTGAGCTGCTCGTCCCCGCCGAGCGCTCGGGCGATGCCGAAGTCGGCCACGAGGGTCGAGCCGTCGCGGGTGAGCAGGATGTTCTCGGGCTTGATGTCGCGGTGCACCACCCCGTGCTGGTGCGCGTAGTCGAGCGCGCGGGCGGCCTCGCGCGCGATCTGGACCGCGTCTTCCACCGGAAGCTGGCGCTCGCGGCGGAGCCGGTCGCGCAGCGATTCACCCTCCACGTACGGCATGGTGAACCAGAGCTGCCCGGCCGCTCCTCCGGAATCGAGGACCGTCAGGATGTGCGGGTGCTGCAGCCGCGCGGCGAACTGGATCTCGCGCCCGAACCGCTCGGGGCCGAGCGACGTGGCGAGATCGGGGTGGAGCACCTTGAGCGCGACCGGCCGCCCGTGCTTCAGGTCCTGCGCCAGCCAGACCGTGGCCATGCCGCCCCGCCCGAGCTCGCGCTCGAGGGTGTAGCGGCCGGCCAGCTCGGCCTGGAGTTGCTCCCGCAGATCGGCCACCATGTGCCTTGGGCGACGGGGGTAGGGTACTGCCGCCCTGTAGCATACGCGGCACCCCCCCGGTGGGGCCAGAGCCGCCCCACGCTACCGGAAGGCGACTCCGAGACGGTCCCCGCGGTCGCCGTAGCCGCCGCCGCGGGCGAAGCGGCCTCGCTCACCGAAGCTGGTCCATCGTGCACTGCGCCGGCGCCTTCTCCGGGCGCCAGCGCACGAACCGGGTACCGTGCCGGAACCGGCCGCCCGACACGTGGTCGTAGGCGACCTCCACCACCAGCTTGGGCGCGAGCGGCTCCCACTCGGTGGAGCGCTCGGTGCTCCAGCGGCTCGGACCGCCCGGCGCGCGGCCGGTGAACCCCGGCGGCCGGATCAGGTGCTCGAGCTTCTCGGTGAGCCCGCTCCGGACCTTCGCGGGAAGGCTGGAGCAGAAGCCCACGTGATTCAGCAGACCCGCGTCGTCGTAGAGCCCGAGCAGCAGCGAGCCCACGACCTTGCCCTTGGACGCGTAGCGGAAGCCGCCCACCACGCAATCCGCCGTGCGCTGGCGCTTCACCTTCACCATGCCGTCCCGCTCGCCCGAACGGTACGGGAGGTCCACCCGCTTGGCGATCACGCCGTCGAGGTCGCCGTGGCCTCCGCCCGCGAGCCACGCTTCGGCGGTCGCGAGCCGGCGGGTGGCGCGCGAGAGCACGATCGGGCCGTCGGTGGTGAGGAACTTCTCGGCGAACCGGTCGAGCCGCTCCCGCCGTTCCTCGAGCGGCAGGTCCACCAGCGGACGGCCGCGCTCGTCCACCAGCAGATCGAACACGACCAGCCGCGCCGGATGCGCCTCCGCGAGCATCCGCACGCGGCTCGCGGCGGGGTGCACCCGGAGCAGCAGCTCGTCGAACGAGAGCCGCCCGTCCACCGGGATCACGATCTCGCCGTCGAGCACGAACCGCCGCGCCCGGAGCTCGTGGAGCGCTTGCACCACGTCGGGGAAGTAGCGGCCCAGCGGCTTTCCCGCCTTCGACTGGATCCGTACGTCCTCGCCGTCGCGGAACGCGAGGCAGCGAAAGCCGTCCCACTTGGGCTCGTACTGCCAGCCGCGGCCCTCCGGCAGCGCGTCGGCCGGCTCGGCTTCCATGGGCGGGAAGGGGAATTCGATCGGGAGGCTCACAGGACCTCCTCGAGCCGGAACCGGCCCTTCGGTGCGAGCAGCGGCTTCCAGAGATCGCCCAGGCGGCGGATCCGCGCGGGCACGTTGTCCATGCGGAAGTCGGCGATCTCGAACCCGTCCTCCACCTCGTCCCAGGTGACCGGCGTCGAGACCGCGGCCCACTGGTTGGGCCGCACCGAGTAGACGGACGCGAGCGTCCGTCCCCAGGCGTTCTGGTTGTAGTCCACCAGCACCCGGCCCCGCGGCCGCTCGGCGATGCGGTAGGCGGCGGTGAGCAGCGCCGGATGCCGCTTGGCGAGCCGGCCGGCCAGCGCCTTGGCGAACCGCCACACCTGCTTCTGCACCGGCCCGCGCACGATGCCGACGTAGAGGTGGAGGCCGCTCGAGCCCGTGGTCTTGACCAGCGGCGTCATGCCGAGCGCCGCGAGGGCGTCCCGCACCACGAGCGCGGCCTCCCGCACCCGCGCGAAGCTCGCCCCGACCACCGGATCCAGGTCGAAGTGCAGGTAGTCCGGGCGGTCGGTGTCGTCGCACCGGGCATACCACTGGTTCAGGTCGATGCAGCCGAGGTTCACGATCCAGAGCAGCGACGCGAGGTCCTGCGCCATCGGGAAGGCGATCACGTTTCCCGACTTGTGCTCGATCGCGCAGGTCTCGAGCCACTCCGGGCTGGGGGACGGCGTGCGCTTCATGAAGAAGCATTTGCCGTGGATGCCGTTGGGGTACCGCTTCATCACCATCGCCCGGTCCCGGAGGTGCGGGAGCAGGGCGGGGGAGACGTCGGCGTAGTACTGCAGCAGGTCCCGCTTGGCGAGGCCCAGCTCGGGCCAGAAGATCTTGTCGAGGTTGGTGAGCTGCACCCGGCGGCCCGCGAGGCGGAGCTCGACGCTAGCCGCTCTCTCGGGAATCCGCACGCGCGCTCGAGCTGCCGTCGGCGCCGTCATTGGCCGGCCCTCCCTGCCGCGACCGCGAGGCCCGCCGCACGGCGGTCGCGATCGGCTCGTAGGCGAGCTCACGTCCCTCGCGCGCCGCCCGAAGCAGCAGCGCGCCGCGGCTCATGTCGCCGCGACCCACGAAGTCGGTTGGAAAGAGGAGCCGCTCGCCCACGACGTCGAGCAGCACATCCACGTATTTCCCCGTCGCCACGCTCCCGAGCAGGACGATCTCCAGCCCGGGCACCGCGGCCAGGCGCGCCGCGTCGCGCCAAAGGGGCATCCGGTACCGCGGCTCGTCCGCCCGGATGTCCACCGTTCCGAAATCCCTCAGCTCCTTCCGGCCGACCGGGGTCTCGGCCGGAAGAATGCCGCGGTTGGGCGTGATCACCTGCACGCCCGCCATGCCGCCCGGCGGACGGGCGAATCGCCGGGCGTAGGCCAGCTTGCCGCGGAAGTAGAGCCCGCTCAGGAAGCTGAACGCCTCGCCCAGGAGCACGTCCTCGCCCGCGCGGAGCCGCGCGGCCAGCGGAAACCGCGCGCGCTCGCTCAGGAGGAGCTCGGCCCGCTTGCCGCCGCAATGCGCCGGCGACAACAGGAAGAGCCGGGGCGCCGCGGGGTCGGTCGGCATGGGGTACGTTGGGCAGCGGCCGCCGGGGGTGCCGTGGCCATCGTCACCCCGCACGCATTGATGGCCGACCGCTCCGTGTCGTACATTGGGTCCCTCACCCCGGCTGCCTTGCCCTGGGCCGATGCCGCGAGCCGCCTTGCCGCCACGGGCCCCGGGTGAGCCGGAGGTCTCGTGAACGGCACGGCTTGGCGCGGCTATGGCGTAGCGGTCGCGAGCGTTTTCGGCGCGGCGGCGCTGCGTGCGGCGCTCCACCCGCTGCTCGGCTCCGGCGCCGCCTTCGTCACCTTCCCCGCCGCGGTCGCCCTCTCGGCCTGGTACGGCGGACTCGGACCCGCGCTGGTTGCGACGGGGCTCGGCGGCATCGCGGCGTGGGCGCTCTTCCTCTCGCCCCTCTCTTCCCCCGTCAATCCCCCGCCCAGCGGCGTCACCGCCGCCCTGGGCGGCGTTCTGCTCTACGTCCTCGCCAGCGGCGTCATCGCCGGACTCGGCGCGAGCGAGCGCCGGGCGCGTCGCCGCGCGGAGCTCGCGGCCGAAAGCGGCACAAGCCGGCGGGGCTACCCGGAGGCCGTCGCGCCCGCGGGCGAGGCGGTCCCGGGGTCGCGGCCGCTGGAGGAGGCCTTCCGCACACCCGCGGACCAGGTGGTGAACTACGCGATCTTCATGGTCGATCGCGCCGGCAGGAACGCGAGCTGGAACACCGGCGTGGAACGGCTGCTCGGCTATCGCCGCGCCGACTTCGTCGGCGCGCCCGCGGCCGACCTGTTCACCTCCGAGGACCGCGCCGCGGGGATCCCCGACCGCCTGCTCCGCGAGGCGGCGGAACGCGACCGGGTCAGCGATGAGCGCTGGGTCATCCGCCAGGACGGCACCCGCCTCTGGGCCGCGATGACGGTAAGCACCGCGGTCAGCAAGCGCGCCCAGCTCCTGGGGTACGCCATCACCCTCCGCGACCTGAGCGCGATGCGGCGGATGCAGGAGGCGCTTCGCCGGCGCGAGGAGACGCTCGAGGTCGCGCTCGAGGCCGCGAGCCTGGGCACCTGGGATCACGACCTGACCTCGGGCGCGCTCCATTGGGATGCCCGCGCCAAGTCGCTCTTCGGCCTGCCGCCCGATGTCGCCGTCACCGCGGATACCTGGGCCCGCGTCATTCACCCGGACGATCTCGCCGCGCTCGAGGCCAGCCGGGAGCGCGCCCTGCACCAGCGCGCTCCGTTCTCGGCGGAGTACCGGGTGAGCTGGCCCGACGGGAGCCTGCACTCGATCGCGATGATTGGCCGGGCCACGTTCGATCCGGCCAGCGACCGCCCCCTCCGCATGGCGGGGATCATGCTCGACACCACCGAGCGGAAGCGCCAGGAGGAGCGGCTGCAGGAGGCGGTGCGGCTGGAGGCGATCGGGCGGCTCGCGGGCGGCATCGCGCACGACCTGAACAACATGCTCGCGGCGATCCTCGGGTTCAGCGAGTTCCTCGCGCAGGGGATGCCCCCGGGCGACGCGCGGCGCCACGACGTAGACCAGATCACCCAGGCGGCGAGCCGGTCGGCGGCACTCACCCGGCAGCTCCTCGCGTTCGCGCGGCGCGAGCTGATCCAACCGCATCGGCTCGACGTGAACGCCGTCGTGACCCGCATCGAGCCGATGCTGCACGCGCTGCTGGGCGAGTCGGCCGAGCTGGTGCTCGTGCTCGCCCCGGAGCCGGTGGTGATCTACGCGGACGCGGCACAGGTGGAGCAGAGCCTCACCAACCTGGTGCTCAACGCGCGCGACGCGATGCCGCAGGGCGGGCGCGTGACGATCGAGACGGGCGTCGTGGCGCTCGGACCCGGCGCCCCGGGTCCCTGGCCGGAGCTGGAGAAGCCCGGGAGCGGCCGCTACGTGATGCTGGCGGTCAAGGACACCGGGCATGGGATGGACCCGGTGACCCTGCAGCGGATCTGGGAGCCCTTCTTCACCACCAAGCCGGCGGGGCGGGGCACCGGGCTCGGCCTCTCCGCGGTTTACGGCGCGGTCCGCCAGTGCGGAGGGTTCGTGTGGGCCGAGTCCGAGCCGGGCAGGGGCACCGTGGTGAGCCTCTACTGGCCCGAGCTCGCCGGCGCGCCGGAGCCGGCGCCCGAGGCCGGCCCGCCCAACGCGGAGCGGGGCAGCGAGTCCGTCCTGGTAGTGGAAGACGAGCCGCTGGTACGCCGGCTCGTGGTCCGGGGGCTCGAGACGCTGGGGTACCATTGCGCCGAAGCGGTGAACGCTGCGGACGCGATGGACCTGGTCGAGCGCGGCGCGGTGCCTCCCGATTTGGTGATCACGGATGTCGTCCTCCCCGAGCAGAGCGGCCGCACGCTCGGCGAGCGGCTCGCAGCCCTGCAGCCCGGCCTCCCCGTCCTCTTCATCTCCGGCTACGCCAGCGAGGACATGATCCGCCGGGGGTTGCTCGAGCCCGGTCGCCCTTTCCTCCAGAAGCCGTTTACGCCCGCGGAGCTGGCCCGGGAGGTCCGGATGGTGCTCGATTCGGCCGCCGAGCGCCGTCGGGCGGGCGCGCCGGGCATGTAAGGAGCCTCACACCGGCCGGCCGGCGCGGCGGCTACCGTTTCGTGCAGGCGAGGCGCCCCATCAGCGGGGCCGCACGCTCGATCTGGGGAGCGCGCACGATGCACGACACGGCCATGGAGCAGGCCGGCACGCGCCGGTCCGGCGAGACCGCCAGCGGGACACACCGGCGCGGCCCCCTCGGGCTGGTCCGGTCCACCTTCAGGGACTTCATGGAGGACGACTGCATGACGATGGCGGCCGCCCTCTCCTACTACACGGTATTCTCGCTGCCGCCCCTGCTGATCTTCATCCTGATGCTGCTCGGCGCCGTGCTCAGCCCCGAGGACGTCCGCGGTACGCTCGAGTCCCAGATCAACAACGTGATGGGCCCGGCGGGCGGGCAGCAGGTCCGCACCATCCTGCAGCACGCCCAGGCCCCGAGCGGGGGTGTCGCGTCCGTGATCGGGGGGATCGCCGCGCTGATCTTCGGCGCCACCGGCGCGTTCGGCCAGCTCCAAAAGTCCCTCAACCGGGCCTGGGAGGTCGAGCCCGATCCGGAGCAGGGCGGGTTCAGGAATTTCGTGGGCAAGCGGGTGCTCTCGCTGGGGATGGTGCTGGCGATCGCGTTCCTCCTCCTGGTGTCGTTCGTGGTCTCCGCGGCGCTCTCCGCGTTCGGGCAGGCGCTCGGGCACATGATCGGCGGCGGGGTGTCGGACGCGCTGCTCACGGGGCTCAACGCGGCGATCTCGTTCGGCGTGATCACCCTGCTCTTCGCGGGGATGTTCAAGGTGCTGCCCGACGCCGAAATGCAATGGAAGGACGTGTGGGTCGGCGCGGCGATCACGGCGCTGCTCTTCGTGATCGGGAAGTTCCTGCTCGGCCTGTACCTGGGTCACAGCAGCCAGGGCGAGGCATTCGGCGCCGCGCGCTCGCTGATTCTGGTGTTCCTCTGGATCTACTACGCCTCCAACATCCTGCTGCTCGGCGCCGAGTTCACCCAGAGCTGGGCGGAGCGGCACGGCGGGATCAGACCGGAAAAAGGCGCGGTGCGGATCGTGGAGACCAAGCGTCGCGTGCGCGCCTCAGGCCCGCAGCCGGAGCCACACGAAGCCTGACCTCCCCCCGCAGCCGGGGCGCGCTTCTTGCCCCGGTGCGGGGCGTTGATTCACCTTCCGTCAGTTCACTCGTAGCTCGAGGCGTCTGGAGCGCCGCTTCGCGGGGGATGCCGCGTGGGCGAGAAGCTGACCGCGTGCGTGATCAACTTCAACGGCGAGCGCTACGTCCAGCACTCGCTCGCAGCGGTGCGCGCCCAGGGGGAGTGCGTCGGCGAGATCCTCCTGGTGGACAACGCCTCGGCGGACGGCGGCCTGGAGCTGGTGCGGCGGCGCTTTCCCGAGGTCCGGATCCTCGTGCGGCCGCGGAACGACGGTCCGGCGGCCGCGCGCAACGAGGGCTACCAGGCGGCGTCGTACGACCGGGTCTTGTTCCTCGACAACGACGTGGTGCTCGCGAAGGACGCGGTCCGCCGCCTCTCGGACGCGCTCGATCGCGACCCCGGCGCCGCCATCGCGGTTCCACGGATCCTCTACGCGAACCGCCCGGGCGTGGTGCAGTTCGACGGGGCCGACTGCCACTTTCTGGGCGGGATGGTGCTGCACCACGCCGAGTGGCCCGACGCCGATGTCCCTCTCGCGACCCGCGAGATCGGATCGCTCGGCGCCGGGTGCGTGCTGGTGGACCGGCGCCGCCTACGAATGGCGCAGCCGTTCGACGAAAGCTTTCTCTTCAACTACGAGGACCACGACTTCGGCGTCCACGCGCGGGTGACGGGCCACACGATTCTCGCCGTCTCCTCCGCGCGCTGCCATCATCTGGACGGAACGCCGGGCCTCTCCATGCGTCCCGGGGGGCGCTACGCGCCGACCCGGGTGTACTGCCTCATTCGCAACCGCTGGCTGGTCCTGCTCAAGCACTACGAGTGGCAGACCCTGCTGCTGCTCGCTCCCGTGCTCGCGCTGTACGAGGTGGCGCAGCTCGGCGCAGTCGCAGGCAAGGGGTGGCTGCGCGAGTGGGGCCGGGCGGCGGGTTGGACCGTGCGCCACCTCCCCGCCATCCTCGAGCGGCGCCGTGAGGTGCAGCGAGGGCGGCGCATTCCCGATCGCGAGCTCCTGGCCTGCGGCCCGCTCCCGTTCCGGGACGAGTTGACGTCGAGCGCCGCGGAGCGCGGCGCCAGGCGGGCGCTCGACCGGATCACGGGCGCATACTGGCGCCTGGTGCGGCCGCTCGTATGAGCGCTCCGCTGGAGCGGCGCGTCGGGAGCTCGCATGGGCCCGAGTCCGGCCGGGGCTCCGGGTGAGCCGCGGATACCGGGTCGCGATGGTCGCGGCGTGCCCGTTCCCGTGCGCGCGGGGCACGCCGATCCGCATCCGGCGCATGGCCGAGGCGCTCGCCCGCCGCGGGCACGACGTGCACGTGGTCTCGTACGATCTGCGCCAGGGCGACGAGCCGCTGCCTTTCACGGTGCACCGGACCTCCCATCTCACGGGGTACCACCGGGTCGAGCCCGGCCCCACCGCCGCCAAGCTGATGCTGCTGGACCCGATGCTCGTGCGCGTGCTCCGGCGCGTGCTGCGCGAGCATCCATTCGACGTGATCCACGCGCATCACTACGAGGGGCTCCTGGTCGCCCTCCGGGCCCGCGGGCGGCGCCGCATCCCGATCGTGTACGACGGGCACACGCTGCTCGAGAACGAGCTGCCCTATTACCCGCTCGGACTGCCCCGCGCCGCCAAGCGGGCGATCGGACGGCTGCTGGACCGGCGCCTGCCGCGCCGCGCGGACCACGTCATCGCGGTGAGCGACGCGATCGCGGACACGCTGGCGGCGGCCGGCGGCGTGCCGGCGGAGCGCATGGCCGTGATCCCGAACGGGGTCGAGTTGGAGGCGTTCACGGGGACGGGCGAGCGGCGGGACAATGGGCCCAGGCTGGTGTTCGCCGGCAATCTCGCGCCCTATCAGCGCATCGATCTGCTCTTCCGCTCGCTCCGCACGGTGGTGGACGCGCGGGCCGACGCCCGCCTGCTCATCGTGGGGGCGGAATCGCTCGAGCCCTACGGCGGTCTGGCGGACGAGCTCGGGGTGCGCGGGCGGATCGACACCATCGCCTCCGACTTCGGCGGCCTCCCCGCTCATCTCGCCGCCGCGCACGTCGCGCTGAACCCCCGCACGGCATGCGCCGGCGTGCCCCAGAAGCTCCTCAACTACATGGCGGCCGGAAAGCCGATCGTCTCGTTCGCCGGCTCGGCGAAGGTGCTGGAGCACGGCCGCACCGGGTGGCTCGTGCCCGACGAGGACGCGGCGGCGTTCGGCCGCGCCGTCCTCGCGCTGCTGGACGACCCCGAGCTGGCGCGCGCCCTGGGCGACGCCGCGCGGCGGCACGTGGCAGAGCACTTCAGTTGGGAGCGAACGGCGGAGCGCGTGGAAGTCGTCTACGGCAAGCTGACCGGCGGCGGCACGCCGCGCCGGTAGTGCCGGCGGGGACCGAGCCCCGGCGGCTTGCCGGAGCTCGATCCGCTCAGCCCGTCGCTCAGGTGTGCGGCGGCGTCGGGCCTGCCGGCCGGCTGGTCGCCGCGTCCTTGGCCTCGCGCGCCACGGTGCCGGCCGCTTCCTTGGCCTGCTGCCCGACGTTGTGAGCCGCCTGCCGCACCGCGTCCTTCACCTCGCCGCCGCGCTCGGCAACCTCCGACCGGACGCTCTCGCCCACCTGCTCGGCCGCGTCGCTCGCCGCGTCCTTGACCCGCTCGAGGGTCGCCTCGGCCCGATCGGCCAGACGGTCGCGCGTCGGGCCCATCAGCTCGTCTTCCCGGCGGGTGGATGGGATCAGCAGCCCGGCGGCGAGCCCGGCCACCGCCGCACACGCCACCAAAGCGAGCGGATTCTCCTCGAGCATGCGCTCCAGCCGGGTCCGCGCGCGATACGTCTGCTCCCGCGCGCGGCCTCCGAGCTCGGAGGCGCGCTCCTTCACGCTGCCCGCCATCTCGCCCACGCGCTCCTGCACCCGTTCGGCGGTTTCCCTGCCGCGCTCGCCCACCGTGCCGGCGCGCTCCGCGATGGCCTCCCGGGCCTCGTGCATCTTCTCCCGGACGGCGCCGGTCGCCCCCGAGCGGCGGCGCTCGGGACCGGTGTAGGAGTAGCGCTCCATCCGGTCGCCCGACACCTCGCCGCCCTTCATCCGCTGGGTGAAGAACCACGTCGCCCCGAGCCCCACAGCCGCCACGGCCAGCGAGTTCTCCCGAACGAAGTCGGCCACGTTGTTGCCGGTGCGGCGGGCCCGGCCCTTCACCCGCTCAGCCGCCTCCTGCGCCAGGTTCGACGGGCGCAACCGCTCGCCGATCTCGTCGATGTCCCGGCTCATCCGGGCCCGGGTGCTCTCGATCTCGCGCTCGATCTCGACCGTGTCCCTGTCGCGCTGCCCCATGTCGGGCCAACTCGTTGCGGGCCGGGGCTCCTCACCGGCCCCCTGCTCTTCCCGATGGTACTCGCTCATGGCCGTTGCTCCTTCGCCCACTCGATGTCGCCCTTGATGGTCCGGATGGTCCGCTCCGGCTTGGGATCCACCCGCTTCAAATCCCGCAGCGCTCCCCGCAGCATGACGTACCCCCCGACGGCGAGCACCACGCCCACGATCAACGCGGACAGCCACGGGGTGATGCCCACGACCTGCCACAGGAAGAGGATCAACGCCGCGACCAGCGCCAACCCGCCGATGTACGCCACGATGGCGCCGGTCGTGACCGAGATCAGGTCCTTCGACGCGCGGGAAACCTTCTCGCCGATCTCGGTCCGCGCGAGCTGCACTTCCTGGCGGACCAGGAGCGTCATGTCCTCCGTGAGCTGGCCGAACAGCTCGCCGAGGCTTCGTTCGCGCTGGCTAAGCTCCGCCATACGTCCCCCCGGTGCCTGCCGAGCCGTACTCCTCGCCATAGCCGGCCGCGCCGCGGCCCGAGCGCCCGCCGGTGGCGCCGTACGCGCCCTGCGTGCCGTAGGGGCTCTCGGAGAACCCGGGCGTCCCGTAGGAGCCCTCCCGATAGGTGGACGCGCCGTAGTTGGTTCGCTCCCTGCCCTCCCGACGCTCCTCGGAGCTCTTGAGGAACCGCGCGCCGAGCAGGCCGAGCGCGAACGCGCCCCCGATCATGAGGCCGGGCTTGTCCCGCGCGATCCGCTCCAGGTCGTACTTCACCTCGCGGCCGTCCATCCGGCGCAGGTAGTCCGCCGCCTTGTCCACCTGCCGCGCGATGCTGTCGGTGAGATCGGCGGCCTTGCCGCGGTCCTCCGCCCGCAGGTTGTCCCCGGTGCGGCGGAAGGCCTCGGCGAAGGAGCTCACCTGGTTCGCCATGCTGTTCTTGCTCTCGCTCAGGCTGGAGGCGGCCCGGTCCTTCGCCTCGCGGAGGGAGGTCTTGCCCTTCTCGACCACGTCGTCCTTCACCTCTCGCATCCGCTCGCCCAGGCTCGGCTCGGAGTGCTGGCCGGGGGGTAGCTCCGGCTCTGCGCCGTAGGCGCTCCGGTCGAGTTGCCCGCGCCCGGCGCCTGATTCCGGCATCGTCATGTTCGGTTCTCCTCAATGCTGTGGGCCGCCGGCCCGCGTGAGGCCGGCGCCGGTCGATTCGCACGCCCTGAGCCGGGCCGTACACGAGGGATGCCCCCTGATCGGCCTGCGGGCGCGGCATGCGCCCGGGAGAAATCGCGCCACGGCACATTCGCTGCCGTGCCGCAAATCACGTTGGGGGTGCAAACGGGTCGTGGGTGCGGAAATGCAGCCTTGGCGGACGACGTGCGCTGAGTCGCCGAATCGGGCTGGCTAGCCGCAATGCGGCCCGGAGTCGAAGGGTGAGGGGAAGCGGATGGATCGGAGGTACAAAGCCGGCCCCGGCCCGCCGGTCGGGACGGGCTAGTCGGGATCGCCCGGGTCGGCGGGGTCGTCGGCGGCCGCGAGCCCCGCGAGCGCGCGGTCCATCTCCTCGTCCATCTGGTCGCGGAGCTGGGCGAGGCGGCGGGCGTAGGCCTCCAGGGCGCGGTCCAGCTCGGTCTCCGGACGC
>DASSOD010000132.1:0-4040 GCA_035700905.1 Gemmatimonadales bacterium
GCCTTCCGCCTTCCGCCTTCCGCCTTCCGCCTTCCGCCTTCCGCCTAATCCGTCACCACCCCGTCCGGCATCACATACCGCAGCGGGTTCACCGGGCGGCCGTTCACGTGGACCTCGTAGTGCAGATGGGGGCCGGTCGCGAGGCCGGAGTTGCCCACCAGCGCAATCCGCTCCCCCCGATCCACCCGCTGGCCCACCCGCACCAGGATTCGCGACGTATGCGCATAGCGCGTCGTGATGCCGTAGCCGTGGTCGATCTCGAGCGTGTTGCCGTAGCCCTGCTCCCACCCCGCGGAGATCACCCGACCCGCCGCAGGCGCTTCGATGGGCGAGCCGCTCGGCGCCGACACGTCGATGCCCTCGTGCGGCCGCGCCACGTGCAGGATCGGATGCTCGCGCATCGATTGGAACGCGCTGGAGAGCCAGCCCTGCGTCGGCATGATGGAGGGCGTGGCGGCGAGGCGCTCGGTATGCGAGGCGAGACTGTCGGCGGCGGTGCGGAACGAGGAGGCGAGCAGATTGGCGCGGCGGATCAGGGCGTTCACGTCCACCCGGATCTCGCCCGTGCGCCGGACGAGCGGGCTCGCCGCTCCCGCAGCGGCCGGCGAGACCGGGCCGCCGATGCCGGCGGCCCGCACCTGCGGGTCGATCGGATCGAGATTCGCCAACACGCGGATGCGCGCATCGCGTTGGGAGATCTGGGCCAGCGTATCGGAGAGCGTGCTGAGCCGGACGTGGATGTCGCCCAGCTCCTGCGCGAGCCGGGCGTTCTCTTCCTCGAGCCGCGCGCTGCGGGTGAGGTCCAGCCGGCGAGAGACGGTGGCGTACCCCACGAGCAGGGCGCACGCGCCAAGCGACAGCGCACCGACGGCGGCCCCCTTGAGCAGCCCGTGGGAAACCTCGATCACCTTCGACGGCTCCGCGCCGTGCGGCACGAGAACGACCGTCCATCGGCGCTTCGCCATAGCGACCACCCGTGCGAGGGTCAGAAGCCGGTGCGGAGATGAGACCGTTCGCCGGCTGCGGATCAAATTTGATGCCCCCGGCAGAGTTCCGGCGTGAGGGCGGTCACGCGGGCGGCGGCACGCAAAATCTGGCGCTAACGAAAGCGCTGTCAAGCGCGGAACCCGCAGCCTAACTGTTTCGGGGGCAACGCGTTTTGGGGTGCGCCGAGCTAAGTGTCACGCCGGGGCGGGCTTGGGGAAGAGCACTTCGGGCCTGGACGTAACTCGGCCCGCCACGGGCGGTTCGACCAGCGAGTCCCAGGGCGCGCGGGCCGCATCGCCCGGCAGTCCCAGTGCAGCCCACAGCGCTTGTGCTTTCGCTGGCATGAACGGACTGGTGAGGACCGCCAGACGGCAGAGGCAACGCGCAAGGGTTCCGAGCACGACGTCGAGCTCCGCCTGGCGGTCGGCCTTGGCCAGGCTCCACGGCGCGGTCTCCTGGATGTAGTGGTTGGCGGCCGACACCAGGCTCGAAACCGACTCCGCGCCGCCGCGGAGGTCGAGCGCGTCCATCGCGCGGGCGTAGCGCTCGACCACCTCGCGTCCGGCGGCGTCGAGTGCGCCGTCGGGCGCCCGGGGCACCCGGCCCTCGCGGTAGCGGCCGAGCATCGCGAGCGAGCGGCTCACGAGATTGCCCAGTCCGTCCGCAAGATCCGCAGTGTACCGCTCGTCGAAGCGCTCCCAGGTGAAATTTCCGTCGGCCTCGAACCCGACCTCGCGCAGCAGGAAGTAGCGGAGCGCGTCGGGGCCGTGCCGCTCGATCGCGTCCTCCAGGTTCACCGCCGTGCCGGCGGACTTGGACACCTTGACGCCGCTCCACTGCACGTACCCGTGCGCCCACACCCTGCGCGGCAGCGCCACGTCCGCGCTCATCAGCATGGCCGGCCAGATGATGCAGTGGAACCGGGTGATGCCCTTGCCGATCACGTGGAGGTCGGCGGGCCAGAGCCGGGTGTAGCCCGGGTCGGGAAAGCCGGTGGCGGACAGGTAATTGATCAACGCGTCGAACCAGACGTAGACCGTCTGCTCCGGGTCGCCGGGGAAGGGGATGCCCCAGGCCAACCGCTGGCGCGAGATCGAGATGTCCTGAAGCCCGTCCTCCAGCACCCGCAGCACCTCGTTGCGGCGGATCTCGGGCTCCACGGCGAGCTCCCCGGCCCGGATGCGCGCGAGCACCGCGTCGCGCCACCGGCTCAGCCGGAAGAAATGGTTGCGCTCGCGGGTGTGCACCAGCTCGAGGTTGGGGTGCTCCTCGCAGCGCCCGTTCACGATCTGCGCCTCGGTCTTGAACTCCTCGCAGCCGATGCAGTAGAGGCCCTCGTACTCGCCGACGAAGAGGTCGTCCGGGTGCGCGGCGCGGATCCGCTCGATCAGGGCGATGGTGGCGCGGGTGTGACGCGGCTCCGTGGTGCGGATCCAGTCGTCATGGGAGCAGTGGAGCCGCCGCCACATCTCGTCGAACCGGTCCGCGAGGGCGGCCACCCAGACCGCCGGCGCGACGCCGCTTCGCTCCGCCGCGAGCGCCACCTTCTGCGCGTTCTCGTCCATCCCCATGACGAAGTGCACGGCGTCGCCGCGAAGGCGGCGGTACCGCGCGATGCAGTCCGCCCCCACCTTCTCGAGCGCGTGGCCGAGGTGGGGCTCGCCGTTGGGATAGTCGATGGCGGTGGTGATGTAGAACTTGGGCACCGGCTCAGCTCTCGGGGTTGGGCGGGCCTCTGCGGCGGCGGCGGCGGCGCCGGCCCCGCGCGCCGGGCGCGCGCGCGAGACCGGACCCGCCCTCCGCCGCGTCCGGCGCCGCGCCGACCGCGGCCGGCTCCTCGGCGTCCCGCGCGGCCGCCGGCCGGGCGCGGGTCTCGGCGGTGGGCAACATCTCGCCCAGCCGCTCCATCTCCTCGCGGAGCTGCACCAGGGGGACGATGCGCGCCCCGTGCTCCTCGCTCCGCAGGAACACCCGCTCCCGGAAGATGTCCACGGCGACCACCTTCTCCAACCCGAGCGCGGTGCGGAGCGACTTCCCCTCCTTGGGGAAGCGCTTCCGCGCCGCGACGTAGAACTCGTGCTCGTACTTGAGGCAGCAGAGCAGGCGCCCGCAGCCGCCGGAGATCTGCGAGGGGTTGAGCGAGAGGTGCTGGTCTTTGGCGAGCGCGAGGTTGATGGGGGAGAGCTCGGTGAGCCAGGTGGAGCAGCAGTACTCGCGGCCGCAGCGCCCCACGCCGGCGAGCCGCGCCGCCTCGTCCCGGACTCCGATCTGGCGCAGCTCGATCCGGGTCCGGAACTGGGAGGCGAGGTCGCGCACCAGGGCGCGGAAGTCCACCCGCTTCTCCGCCGTGAAGTAGATGGTGAGCTTGTTCCGGTCCCACTGCCACTCCGTGTCGCTCACCTTCATGACCAGGTTGTGGTGCCGCACCCGCTCCAGCACCTTGCGGCGGACCTCCTCCTCCGAGCGCCGCACCTCGTTGTGCTGCCGGATGTCCTCCTGGGAGGCGCGGCGCAGCACCGGCTTGGGCGGCTCGTCCCGGCTCTCGATGCCGCCGATCGCCCCGCCGTCGCCCGCGGGCACCCCGCAGCCGCCCTTGGCGCAGCTCCCGCACTTGCGCGTGGCGACGTCGCCGACGGCGGTCACGCGGCCGAAGTCCTTCCCGCGCTCCACCTCGACGATGACGGGCTCCTGCAGGCGGAGGGGCTCGGCGGGGTCGGCCCAGACGAAGTAGCCCTTGCGGGTCCCCTTGAACCGGACCTCGACCGTCTGGGCCATCAGGCCTCGCTGACCACGCCCATCGCGGCGTACTTCTCGGCGCGCCGCTTCACCAGCTTGTCGGGCCGGATCTTTCGGAGCTCGGTCATGTGGCGGATGAGCGCCTCGCGCAGCGCCTCGCCCATCGCGTCGGGATCCACGTGGGCGCCGCCCATCGGCTCGGGGATGACCTCGTCGATCAGCTTGAGGCGGAGCAGGTCGTCGGCGGTGAGCTTGAGCGCCTCGGCGGCGCGCTCGCGCTGGCTCGCGTCCTTCCAGAGGATCGCGGCGCAGCCCTC
>DASSOD010000133.1:0-2969 GCA_035700905.1 Gemmatimonadales bacterium
TAGGCGAGCTGCTCGCGCAGCTCTGCCCCGGGGACCTGGAGTACGTCTACCCGCTCTCCAGCGGGTCGGAGGCGGTCGAGGCGGCCCTCAAGTGTGCCAGGCAATACTGGGTCGAGACCGGCAGGCCCTCCAAGCACCGCATCATCGCACTCACGCCCGCATACCACGGCAATACGCTGCTCGCGCTCTCAGCGTCGGCGCGGGAGCACTACAAGACGTTCTACCGGGAATGGCTGGTGGACGTTGCGCGGGTCCCGGCGCCGTACACCTACCGCTGCGCCTGCGGCGGGGCGCCGCCCTATTGCCCGGCCTGCAGCGGCGCGGCGCTCGAGGAGACCATTCTGCGGCTCGGGCCGGAGACGGTGGCGGCGTTCATCGCGGAGCCGGTGGGCGGCTCCTCGACCGGCGCGGTGGTGCCGCCCGAGGGCTACTTCCAGAGGGTGCGCGAGATCTGCGACCGCCACCAGGTGCTGTTCGTGGCGGACGAGATTCTCGTCGGCGCGGGACGCACCGGCACCTGGAGCGCCATCGAGCCCTTCGGGGTCGTCCCGGACCTGCTCACGCTCGGCAAGGGCATCGGCGGCGGGTACGCGCCGATGTCGGCGCTGATGGCGCCGCGGCGGATCCTGGACGCCTTCGCGCATGGGTCGGGGAGCCTGCTTCATGCCCAGACGTTCTCACACCACCCGGTGCTCTGCGCGGGAGCGGTCGCGGCCATCCGCTACCTCCGCGAGCACGGATTGATCGAGCGTTGCGCCCGGCTGGGGCACGGCTTCCACGCGCGGCTGCGGGCACTGCTCGAGCTGCCGTACGTCGGCGACGTTCGGGGGCGTGGTCTCCTCGCGGGGGTGGAGTTCGTGGCCGACAAGAGCACCAGAGCGCCGTTGCCGCGCGCCGCCAGGTTCGCCGAGCGGTTTGCGGACGCGGCGCTGGCGGAGGGGCTCATGCTGTGGCCGAACGTGGGACAGGCGGACGGAGCCAACGGCGACCTGGCGATGCTCGCGCCGCCGTTCGTCATCACCGATGAGGAGCTGGACGAGCTGGTGCGCCGGTTCGCTCGCGCGCTCGAGCGCACGGCCGCGGCGGTCGGCGCGGCGGGCGCTTCGCCACGCGCGGCCGAGCTGGCGGCGCCACGGGCCTAGCCGGCACGAGGATACGATGGCAACCACGGCACAGACCAAGATCACCTACACATCCGCCGCCGGCGACCTGGACGGCTTCCACCGCGACTTCGACGCGGCGCTGGAGCAGGTGCGGGCCGCAGCCGGCGGCCGGCATCCGTTCTACGTCTCGGGTGAGCCGGTCGAGACGACCGCCGAGCCGATCGTGGATCGCTCGCCCATCGACACCTCGATGATCCTGGGCACGTTCGCGAGCGGGTCCGCCGAGCACGTGAACCGCGCGGTGGGCTCGGGGCGGGCGGCGCAGCGCGGCTGGGGGCGGCTGCCCTGGCAGGAGCGGGTGCAGATCCTCCGGCGGGCGGCGCGGCTCATCCGCGAGCGGAAGTTCGAGCTCGCCGCCATCATGGCGCTCGAGGTCGGGAAGAACCGTCTCGAGGCCATGGGCGACGCGGAGGAGGCGGCCGATCTGATGGACTACTACGCCCAGCAGGTGGAGGACGCCGACGGATTCGTCCGCACGATGGGCCAGGTGACCCCGGTCGAGCGGAACACGGACGTGCTGCGGCCCTACGGCGTGTTCGCCTGCATCTCGCCCTTCAATTTCCCGCTGGCGCTCTCGGCGGGAATGTCGTCCGCCGCGCTCGTGGCCGGCAACGCCGTGGTCTACAAGCCCGCCGAGGACACGCCGTGGACGGGGCTCAAGCTCTACGAGGTGTACCGCGATGCCGGCGTCCCGCCGGGCGTCTTCAATCTGCTCTTCGGGCGCCGGGACGACATCGGCGACGCGCTCTGGCAGCACGAGGGGATAGACGGCGTGGTGTTCACCGGGTCCAAGGCCGTGGGCATGCGGATCCACCAGGGCCTGAGCGGGCGGTTCATCAAGCCGTGCCTGCTCGAGCTCGGCGGGAAGAACGCCGCGATCGTGATGGACTCGGCGGACCTCGACGCCGCGGCCGAGGGCGTCATGCGGTCCGCGTTCAGCCTGCAAGGGCAGAAGTGCAGCGCCACCTCGCGCGCGTACGTGCACCGCGCCGTGCTGACGCCGTTCCTCGAGAAGCTCGCCGCGCGCACCCGCGCGATGCGCATGGGCGATCCGACCGAGCGGGACGTGTACTTCGGGCCGGTGATCAACCAGCGCGCGGTGGAGCGATTCGAGGCGGCATCGGCCCAGGCGCGCCGCGAGGGGACGCTGCTTCTCGGCGGCGAGAAGCTTCGGGGCGGGGTGTTCGACCGCGGCTACTTCGTAGCCCCGACGATTGTGACGCTTCCTCTCGGGAGCAGCCTCTATCGGGACGAGCTCTTCCTCCCGTTGCTCGCGGTGGGAGAGGTGAGCGGGCTCGACCAGGCCATCGCGGAGGCGAACAAGGTCGAGTACGGGCTCACCGCGGGGGTCTTCTCGGCGCGGCCCGACGAAGTGGAACGGTTCTTCGACGAGATCGAAGCCGGGGTGTGCTACGCCAACAAGCGAACCGGCGCCACCACAGGAGCGTGGCCGGGCGCGCAGCCGTTCTGCGGCTGGAAGGGCTCGGGCTCCACGGGGAAGGGGGGGTGCGGCCCCTATTACGTCGCGCAGTTCACGCGCGAGCAGAGCCGCACGGTGATCGAAGGGGCCTGAGGCTACGCGGTGGCGTGCGCGGGCGCGGGGCGCTGCCCCGCCCGCGTGGACCCCGCCTCCTCGCGTAAGCAAGCGTCCAGAATGGCAAGGCCGGTGTCCACGTCCTGTGCATCGAGCACCAGGGGCGGCGCCAACCGCAGCGCGCTCTTTCCGGCGCCGAGCAGCAGGAGGCCCTGCCGGAAGGCGCGCTGCGTGATCCGCTCGACCAGGTCGGGGTCGGGCTCGCGGGTCGC
>DASSOD010000134.1:0-5214 GCA_035700905.1 Gemmatimonadales bacterium
GGAACGCGACCGCCTCGTCGCTACGCTTGACCACCGCCGCCGGAATCTCGCCCGACGCCACCTTGCAGAAGATGCAATCAGCCATACGGCCCCCCTCCACCCACGCGCGCGGTCCACACCAGCGCGGCGGCGGCGAGCGCCGCCGTCTCGAACCGCAAGGTATGCGGGCCGAGGCGCACCGGTCGATACCCCGCGCTCCGGACCGAGTCGCGCTCCGCGCCGGTGAGGCCGCCTTCCGGCCCGATCAGGACCGTGACCGGCGCGTGCCGATCGAGCCGCGGGGGCGCATCGCCTTCGGGGTCGCCCAGCCAGAGCGCTCCCGGCCGTGAGCGGGCAAGCCACTGCGCGAGCGGCTCGGGCTCGTGAACGCAGAGCGCCCAGGTCGCCCCGCACTGCTTGAGCGCCTCGAGCGCGCGGCGTCGCAGGCGGTCGAGCCCGCCGGCCCGCACCCGCGGGCCGACGCTCCCGGCGCGCTCGGTCTCGAGCGGGTGTAAATCGGTGACGCCCAGCTCGGCCGCCTTCTCCACCAGCCAGGCGTAGCGCTCGCGGTCACCCGCGCCCACCGCCAGGGCGAGCGCGACGGGGGGAGCGACGCGCTCCGTCGTTCGCACCTCGACGGCGGCGCTCCGGCCATCGAGGCGGAGCAGTCCCCGGCCCGCGAGGCCGCGCCCGTCGCGCAGTTCGACCTCGCTCCCGTGCGCCGCCCGGCGCACCCGGAGGTGCCGCAGCTCGGAGGAACTCAGCGGAACCAGGTCGCCAGGGGCGACGCCTTCGGGAACGAGGACGATCATCGCGGGCGCGCGGCAACGGCCCACCAGCCGGCGTCCAGGGCCTCGTCCACCAGCGCAAAGCCGTCCTCCAGCGCCGGGCGGAAGAGATCGGCTTCGTCCTGCTCCATGCCGGCGAAGATCGCGAGCCCTCGCGGCGCGAGCGCGGCCGCGGCCGATGGGAGGAGCCGCGCGTTGACGGTGCGCAGGATGTTGGAGAGGAGCAGATCCGAGGGACCGAGCAGCGGCGCCAGGTCGGCGGCGTCGCCGTCGAGAAAGGCGGTGCGATCGGCCACGCCGTTTCGCGCCGCGTTCCGCCGCGCCACGTCGTTGGCCTCGGGGTCGAGCTCGATGCCCACCGCGCGGGAGGCGCCCAGCTTGGCGGCCGCGATGGCGAGAATCCCGCTTCCGCTGCCGAGATCGAGTACGTGATCGCCGGGCTCGAGATGGCGCTCGAGCAGGGCCAGCGCGCTTCGGGTCGAGCCGTGCTCGCCGCTGCCGAACGCCGTCTCCGGATCCAGCACCACGAGGGGTCCGGCCGCGCCGGCGGGCGCCCACGACGGCGCCAGCGTGAGCCGGCCGACTCGGCGGGGCCCGAGTCCGTCGCGCCATCGCGTGCTCCAGTCCACCGGCTCGATCGGCCGGCGGCTCACCTCCACACCGCCGCCTGCCTCGGCGCGCACCTCCGCGATCAGCCGGTCGGCCTCGGGCTCGCTGGCGGCGAAGGTGACCAGAGTGCCGTCGCCCCGCTCCTCCACCGCGTGACCCGTGCGGGCGGCGAGCCACGCGCCGACCGACTCCCGGCGCTCGGGGGCGGTCCGCACGTCCACGGCCCACCAGGTCATGCGCCGAGCGCTTCCTTGATCTTGGTCCAGAATCCCGGCGAGCGCCGCGGCGGCTCGCTCTCGTGCTTGGCCAGCTCCTCGAACAGCCGCCGCTGCTCGTCGGTGAGCTTTTCCGGAGTCCACACGTGGATCCGGATCTTGAGGTCTCCGTTGGTCCGCTGCCCGAGCACCGGCAGGCCCTTGCCGCGAACCCGTAGCACGGTGCCGGTCTGCGTCCCCGGCGCCACGCGCACGAGCTCCTCCCCGTACGGCGTGGGCACGCTGAACTCGCCGCCCAACGCCGCCTGGGAGAACGAGAGCGGAAGATCGTACAGCAGGTCGTTGCCCTGCCGCTCGAACCGCTCGTCTTCCTTTATGTCGAGCATGACCAGCAGGTCGCCGTTCGGACCGTTCCGGGGGCCCGCGGCGCCCTGGCCCCGCAGCGTGAGATAGTTATTGGCCGACACGCCGGGCGGGATCTCGATCTGCACCACGCGCTCGCCGCGGATCCGCCCCTCGCCGCGGCAGGCCTCGCAGGGATCGAGCACCACCTGGCCGTCGCCTGCGCAGGTGGGGCACGGCGACACCGACACGAACTGCCCGAACACGCTCCGCGCCGCGCGGCGCACCTCGCCGAGGCCGCTGCAGGTGGCGCAGGCGACCGGCTTGGTGCCGGGGCGCGCGCCGGTGCCCTCGCAGGCCTCACAGCGCTCGAGCGTCTTGAGCCGGACCGACTTCCGGGCGCCGGTCGCGACCTCGGCGAGCGTGAGCTTGACCGTGACGCGGATGTCCTGGCCCCGGCGCGACTCGGCCTTGGGCCGGCCGCCTCCGAAGATCGACTCGAACCCGCCCATCCCGCCGAAGTCGCGCATGAAGATCTCGAGCGCTTCGGCCAGGTCCATGTGGTGGAAGCCGAAGCCACCCGCGCCCGCGCCGCTCACCCCGGCGCGGCCGTACCGGTCGTACGCGGCCCGCTTCTGCGGGTCGCGAAGCACGTCGTACGCCTCGGCGATCTCCTTGAACTTCGCCTCGGCATCCGGGGACCGGTTGCGGTCGGGGTGATACTCCATCGCGAGCTTGCGGTAGGCCTTCTTGATGTCGGCCTCCGTCGCGCTCCGCGACACCCCGAGCAGGTCGTAGTAGTCGTTCACTCCAGCAATCCTTCCACCAGGCGGCTGGTGTGGTCCACCAGCCCGATGATCTTGTCGTACGGCATGCGGGTCGGGCCCATGACGCCGATCACGCCCTGCAGGTCTCCCGCCTGATAGGACGAGGTCACCAGCGTGAAGCCGCTGAGCCGCGGGTCCGGGTTCTCGGCGCCGATCGTGATCGAGAGGCCCGACCGCCGTCGCTGCTCCAGCGCCGTGCGCAGGAGATCCCGCCGCTCCGTGAGGTCGAGCAGACCGCGGATCCCCGTGTTGGACGCGAACTCGGGCTGCCCCGCCAGCATCTGCGCGCTGCCCAACAGCACCTCGCCGCCGTTCCCCGACACGTCGAAGATGTCGTCCCGCTCGGCGATGAAAATGTTCAGCAGCTCGCGGTTGCCCGGCGCGCTGTCCACGTCGCGCAGGCGCTCCACCAGCGAGCTTCGGACGGCGCTCAAGCTGAGTCCGCCCAGTCGCTCGTTCAGGATGCTGGTGACGCGCTGCACCGAGGCGGCCGGCAAGCTCGCCGGCACCTGGACGAAGATGGTGCGGACCACGCCGCCCCGGAGATTGAACACCAGCAGCAGCCGCTCGCTCGAGACCTGCACCAGCTCGAGCCGCTCGAGCACCAGCTGGTCCAGCGCCGGGGCCACCGCGACGCCCAGCTCCCTGGTGAGCACGCCGAGCACCTGGGCCGCGCGCCGCAGGATTTCCTCGATGGTGCTCCGCGGCGCCTGCGCCACCTCGGCCCGGAGCCGCGCCCGCTCGTGGTCGCTGGGCGGCGAGAGCTGCATCAGCCCGTCCACGTAGACCCGATACCCGCGGTCGGTCGGGACCCGCCCGGCCGAGGTATGGGGGTGGAACAGGTAGCCCTTCTGCTCCAGCTCGCCCATCGTGTTCCGGATCGTGGCCGGCGACACGCCCAGCCCGAACCGGCGGGCGATGGTCTGGCTGCCGGCCGGCTCCGCGGTCTCGATGTAGGTCTGGACCACGGCCTCGAGGACTCGAAGCTCGCGCTCGGACAGTTGCTCTGGCTGAGCCATGGCCGAAATCTAGGCGGAGCCACCACTCAGGGGAGTGGCGGCGGCGAGCGCATCGAGCCGGAGCCACCCCTCGGGCGTGAGTCGGATTCGGCCCGCGTGGCGCTCGGCCCAGCCTGCGGCGGTCCACGCGGCCGCCGCGCCCGCGCCGATCCGGTCGGCGGGAACCCCCTCCGACGTGCGGAGCCCCAGGTACACCTCCTCGAGCGAATCCGCCTCGGGCGTGAGCGCCTCCCGCCCCGCCACGACCGATTCGCCCCGGTCACTCGCGGCAACGTACGCAGCCCAGTCGCGCAGGTTCCACCAGCGCTCCGCGCCCACGGCGCTGTGGGCCGAGGGCCCGAGCCCAAGATAGGGAGCGCGGCGCCAGTACGCGCTGTTATGGCGGGCTCGCCGGCCCGGAAGCCCGGCGTTGGACACCTCGTAGTGCTCGTAGCCGGCCGCCACCAGCGCCGCGTGGGCGGCCAGGTACTCTGCCGCGTAGCGGTCCTCGTCGGCGGACACGGCCTCGCCGCGCGCGGCCCAGCGTCCGAGCGGCGTCCCCGGCTCGACCGTCAGCCCGTAGAGCGATACGTGCTCCGGACGGAGCGCGAGCGCGCGAGCGAGATCGCGATCGAAGCAGCGGCCGAGCGCCGCAGGCAGCCCGAAGATGAGATCGAGCGAGACCTCGCCGATGCCCGCGTCCCGGAGCACGGCCACCGCCTCCACGGACTGCTCGGGGGTGTGCGTGCGGTGCATCCAGGCGAGCACGCCGGCGTCGAACGATTGCACGCCGAGGGAGACCCGGGTCACGCCGGCGTCGCGCCACCGGCCGGCGCTCGCCCGGGTCACGTCGTCGGGATTGGCCTCGAGCGTGATTTCGGCGCCCGGCTCGATGCGGCGGTCTCGGCCGATCGCGTCCAGAATGCGCGCGACGCCCGACGGATCCAGCCGGGACGGGGTCCCCCCGCCGAAGTACAGCGTCTCCACCGCCCGGCCGGCGGCCCACATGGGATGCTGCCCGTAGGCATCCCACTCGCGGAGCACGGCGGCTACGAAGCGCTCCGACGGCACGACCCGGCGCACCGCGATGGCGAAATCGCAGTAGCTGCACCGGCGGGCGCAGAACGGGACGTGGACGTAGAGGTGCACCGATGAAATATGCCGGTGGCGCGAAGGAGCACCTACCGTTGGGGCGACCCGCTGGGGTGCACCCGCCGAAAGCGCCCGTCGGGGTCGCGCGCCACGATGCCCCCGATCTCCAGCGCGGCCAGCTGCACCAGCACCTCGCGCACAGGGCGGCCGAGCCGAGCCGCGAGCTCGTCGGCGCCGAGCGATGCGGCGGCGAGGCAACCCGCGAGCGCCCGCTCGGGTTCCGGCAGCGAATGGGGCGGCGGCAGCATTGCGGGAGCCGGTGGCGGAGCGGGGACGGGTACCAGCTCGGCGAAGTGCTGGAACA
>DASSOD010000135.1:0-12857 GCA_035700905.1 Gemmatimonadales bacterium
CCGCGACGTCAAGCCCGAGAACATCCTGCTGCACGACGGCCAGGCCCTCGTGGCCGACTTCGGGATCGCGCTCGCGGTGAGCACCGCGGGCGGGCGCATGACCGAGACCGGCATGTCGCTCGGGACGCCGCACTACATGAGCCCCGAGCAGGCGATGGGCGAGCGCGAGATCACCGGGCGCACCGACGTGTACGCCCTCGGCGCCGTGCTCTACGAGATGCTCACCGGCGAGCCGCCGTTCACCGGGCCCACCGCCCAGGCGATCGTCGCCAAGGTGATGACGGAGCGCCCCGCGCCCATCCGGAAGCGGCGCGAGCGGGTGCCGCCCGCCGTCGAGGCGGCCGTGCTCACGGCGCTCGAGAAGCTGCCCGCCGACCGCTTCGCCACCGCGGGCGAGTTCGCCCAGGCGCTGGAGGGCGGGAGCCTGGCGACGCTGGTCGTTCCGGCGGCCGGGGCCGGAACGAGCGGGCGCAAGTCCGGGTGGCTGCTCGCGGCCGGCGGCGCCTGCCTGCTCGCCCTCGCCGGGGTCGGCGGGTTCGTGGCCGGCCGCCGGACCGGCCTGGCCGAGGCGCCCGCGCTCGCGCCGTCGCGGCTCGCGCTCTTCGCGCCGTCGGTGGGGGGGCAGGGCCAGGCGGCCACGAGCCGGCAGCTCGCGCTCTCGCCCGACGGCTCGACCGTGGTGTACGTCGCGGTGTCGGCCCGGGGGAACAACGTCCTCATGCGGCAGCGCCTGGACGAGGCGGAGGCGACCCAGATCCCCGGCGGCGAGGCGCTCGACCCGCAGATCTCGCCCGACGGACGCTGGCTCCTGGCGACCAGCGACGACGACAGCCGGCCCATCCGCCTGCCGATCGACGGCGGCGCGCCACAGGCGCTGCCGGGCGGCGTCTCCCCGCAGGCGAGCGCCTGGACCGCAAACGGCGAGCTCTGGTTCAGCCAGCGAGCCTCACTCACCTGGGGCCGCATGGTGGGGGACTCGGTGCGCCTGCTCGAGACGCCGTCCGCCATGCGGCTGCAGCAGTTCCTGGACGATCATACCGCGCTCGTCGTCCGCCGCCCCACCGGCACGTCCACCGGCCCCTGCGCCCTGTTCGATCTCAGGACGAGGACGATCAGCCAGCTCCTCGCGGTGCCCATCCAGGAAGCGCGGTACACGGCGGGGTACCTCGTGTACGTGACGGCCGACGGCGGCATGCAGGCCGCGCCGTTCGACCTCGCCTCCAAGCGCGTCACCGGCCCCGCCGTGCCGCTCGCTGCCAACGTCTCGAGCTCGGGCACCGGCATCGCGCAGTTCGCGGTGTCGCGGAACGGCGTAGTCGCCTACATCCCCGAGGAGCCGCGCTCGCTGGTGCTGGTGGACCGCACCGGCGCGGCGCGCCCCGCGACGCCCGTGCGCCGCAACTTCCACGCGCCCCGGTTCTCGCCCGACGGCCGCCGCCTGTCGCTCGATTTCACCTCCAACGACGGCCGCGACGTCTGGCTGCTCTCGCTCGACGACGGCACGCTCTCGCGCGCCACCTTCGACGGCGACGGCCACGACGCCAACTGGACCCCCGAGGGGCAGTTCATCACCTATCTCTCCCTCCGCCGCGGAACCGTGGGGCTCTACCGCACCCGGCCAGGCACCGCCGCCCCGGCCGAGTCGTTGTTCGCCTCGAGTCAGATCGGCTACGCGGGCCTCTGGCTTCCCGACCGGACCACGATGGTCGTGACCGGCGTGGAGCTTCGGCCCGGCTCGGGCAACGACATCGCGCTGCTCCGCAACGGCGGGCGCGGGCCGATCGAGCCGGTCGTGGCGACGCCCTACACCGAGTGGCATCCCTCGGTGTCGCCCGACGGGCGCTGGATCGCGTTCGATTCCGACCAGTCGGGGCAGACCCAGGTGTACGTGCGCTCGCTCCAGGCCGACGCCACGCCGGTGCAGGTCTCGCAGGACGGCGGCATCGAGCCGCTCTGGGCTCCCGACGGCCGCGAGCTCTTCTACCGCCGGAGCGGCGAGGGCGAGCCCGTGCTGATCGCGGCCGAGCTCCGGTTCGCGCCGGAATTGCAGGTCGTCTCGCGCCGGGTGCTCTTCGGCGTCGCCGACATCGTGGGCGCGAGCCCGCACGTGAACTACGACATCTCGCCCGACGGCAAGACCTTCGCGATGGTGCGCAGGAGCCCCGCCACCCGCATCGTCGTGCTGCAGAACCTGCCCGAGCTCATCCGCCGAAGCCGCGACGTCGTTTCGCGCTGAGAGCGCCGCGTCGGGACAGTCGGGCCGCTTATATTGGCTGCGCCCGGACCCGTACGACCCCGACCCTGGAGGCGCTTTGGGCTCGATCCTCCCCGCGCGGCACCAGCGCACGCTCCCCCTCGACCGCATCATTCGCCAGGAGCCGCCCGGCGCCGAGGCGCTCGAGATGGACGTGCTCGTGGTGGGCGGCGGGCCGGCCGGGCTCGCCTGCGCCATCGAGCTGGCCACCCTCGCGCGGCGGAGCGCGGAGGCGGGCGGCGCGCTGGGTGAGTTGCAGATCGGCGTCCTGGAGAAGGCGGGGAGCCTGGGCGAGCACAGCCTCTCCGGCGCCGTCGTGAATCCCCGCGCGTTCCGGGAGCTCTTCCCCGACACGCCGCTCGAGCAGCTCCCGTTTCGCCAGCCGGTCCCCGGCGAGGCGGTCCATTTCCTCACCGAGCGCGCCGCGCGCCGGATCCCCACGCCGCCCACGATGCACAACGCCGGCTTCTACACGGCGTCCCTCTGCGAGATCGTGCGCTGGATGGGCGAGCGCGCCGAGGCGCTGGGCGTGAACATCTTCCCGGGCTTTCCCGCCGAGTCGCTGCTGGTGGAGGGAAGCGCGGTGCGCGGCGTCCGCACGGCCGCCACCGGCCTCGACCGGAACGGCGAGCCCGGTTCCGGATACCAGGAGCCGACCGACATCACCGCGAGGATCACCGTGCTCGCGGAGGGGACCCGGGGAATGCTGGCGCAGGCCTGGCGCGAGTGGCAGCAGGTGTCCTCGCCCAATCCGCAGATCTACGCGCTGGGCGTGAAGGAGGTGTGGGAGACCTCGCGCCCGCTCGATCGCGTGATCCATACCCTGGGCTGGCCGCTCCCCGCGGACGCGTTCGGCGGGAGCTTCATGTACCCCCTCGGGCCGGCGCAGATCGCGATCGGGCTGGTGGTGGGGCTCGACTACCACGCGGCCGCGCTCGACGTCCACGAGCTGCTGCAGCGGATGAAGCTGCACCCGCTCTTCCGCCCCTACCTCGAGGGCGGACGACTGCTCGAGTGGGGCGCCAAGACGATCCCGGAGGGCGGGTACCACGCGCTGCTCCGGCGCCGCTACGGCGAAGGCATCATGCTGGTGGGCGACTCCGCGGGGCTGGTGGACGTGCCCTCGCTCAAGGGCATTCACTACGCGATGCAATCGGGGATGTACGCGGCGCGCACCGCGTTCGATGCGCTGGAGCGGGGCGCCGCCGGCCCGGACGCGCTCGCGGGGTACGATGCGCTGGTGGACGAGAGCTACATCGTGTCCGACCTGCACCGCACGCGGAACATGCGGCTCGCGTTCAAGGACGGGCTGTACGTTGGCGGCGCGAAGGCGGCGCTCATGACGCTCACCGGAGGACGGTTTCCGGCGCGGCGGATCGCGATGCGCGCGGACGCCCAGGTGCCGCGCCGGACGGATGCGCCGTCGCGCCCGCCGTCTGCCGGCGACGCGACCGCGTCTCCGCCGCCCTCGGGCGAGCCGCCCGCGACTTTTCGGCCGGACGGCGTCCTCACCTTCAGCAAGGTGGACGCGGTGTTCAAGTCGGGCAACGCGACGCGGGACACGATTCCGAGCCATCTGCTCGTGGGCCCGGACGTCACCGGCGAGGTCGCGGAGTTCTACAGCCACGTCTGCCCGGCGGGCGTCTACGAGCGCGCGGGGGACGAGCTCCGCGTCAACGCCCCCAACTGCGTGGACTGCAAGGCGACGGACATCCTGGGGCCCCGCTGGACGCCGCGCGAGGGTGGGAGCGGGCCGAAGTATCGGCTGATGTAGGGCGCTGCCGCCGGTTGCACTCCGGCGGCCTCTTGCACTCCCCCGTCGCCCTTTCGAACGCCGTCGCATTCGTGCGGATTGCCGCCCGCCGCTCGGGTCACCGACATTGTGGGCGCCCCCTGACCCCAGGCGCCCATGACGGCACCCGCTCCCGATCGGCGGTTCGTCCGGATTCGGCAGTGCGCTCGGCTCGTGGTCCTGGCGTTGGCTTTCTCGAGCGTCGAGCGGCCGCATCCGGCGGCGGCGCAGGCGGCGCATCGCTGCGTGGCGCCGGCGGACTCGGCTCGCCCTCCGATCCCGAGCTACCCGCCTGGCCTCGGCATCCCTGACGACGCGCACGACGTGGTCGCGAGCCCGCTGGAGCCTGAGGTCACCTACTACCGTCGCCTGCTCGAGATCGCCTTCGACGATTCCACCTCGGGATGCGGGGTCCGCGGCGTGCTGGCGCGCCACGGCGCGACGGTGGTAGACGGGATCCCATCGGCGGAGACGTACGTCATCGAGCTGCCGGATCCCGGGGCGAGCTGGGCGGAGGTCGCGGCGGAAATCGTGGGGTTGGAGCGCGAGCCCGGGGTGGCGAGCGTGCGGGCGCGGCGGGCGCTGCCCACCGACATGGCTGCGCAGCCCTGAGCCGCGGTCGCGACGGCTCGGACGAGATGGCGGCGGGCGCCGCGGCGGGAGTTTAGCGCTTTGGATTCGCGCCGAACAGCGTGTCTGTGGCCGCCGCCACCCGCACGCTCAGCTCCTCCGCGATGCTGTCGGGCTTCCCCGCGCCGGTCACGGGCCCGAACGCCCGGAGCAGCCGCCCCGAGTTCGCGTCTATGATCTCGACGTGGAACTCGAGTCCCCGGTCCCCCCGATAGTACGACCCGGCCACGATGGTGCCGGCCCGGGTTTCCTCGGCCAGCATACGGAACCGCTCCGGATCGTCCAGCGCGAGACCGGCCTGGTGGGTGTCGTGCTGCGCCGGCAGCACGGTGGCCGAGGTGACGACCGCGACCGCGCCGCGGCGCGCGAGCTGATCCGTGATCCAGTCCGCCACCTTGCGGCCCACGGGACTGAGCGCGCTGTCCCCGGTCTCGTTGCTCAGGGCCGCGACCACCACGCGGTGGGGATCGAGATGCGCGCGGCGCCACGCGCCGTGGCGCAGGACGGTGAGGCTCGCGGCCGCCGCCACGAGCAGCACGACCGCGATCGCCGCCTCGGCGCGCGCCCGCCGGAGCGTGCGCGCCTCGCCGCGCCTGGTCAGCGCGCGGGCGAAATCGGCGGCGGTGGTGAAGCGATCGTCCGGCGCTGGAGCGAGCGCCTTGGCGAGCGCGTCGCCTACCGCCTCCGGCACGTCGGGGCGGAGCTGTCGTACCGGCACCGGCGTATCCCGGAACCGCCTGGCGATCGCCTCCTGGGCGGTGGGCGCGCCGAAGGGCGGCTCCCCCGCCAGCATCTCGTAGAGCACGCAGCCGAGCGAGAAGATGTCGCTCCGGCCGTCCACCGCGCCGTCGCCGCTCGCCTGCTCCGGGCTCATGTAGTCCGGGGTGCCCACCCGGTAGCCTGGGCCGGTGAGCCGCTCGTCCTCGCCGGAGACGCGCTCGCGCGCCGCGCGGGTCATGGCGAAGGCGACGCCGAAGTCCGCCACCATGGCGCGGCCGCCCTCGAGCAGGATGTTCTCCGGCTTGATGTCCCGATGCACCACCCCGCGCGCGTGGGCGTAGGCGAGGGCGTCCGCCACGTCCCGCGCGATCCGCACCGCCTCCCCGACCGGGAGCCGGCCGTCGTGCCCCAGGCGGCCGCGGAGCGACTCGGCGATGAACGGCATGGTGTACCACACGGCCCCGGCCACGGCGCCGGAGTCGTAGATCGGAACGATGTTGGGGTGGCGGAGCGCGGCGGCGAGCTGGATCTCGCGGAGGAACCGGTCGGCGCCGAGCGGCTGGCCCGCGTCCGCGCGGAGCAGCTTGACCGCGAGCGGGCGCCCGTGCTTCCGGTCGAGCGCGCGCCACACCACGGCCATCCCGCCGCGCCCCGTCTCCTGCTCCAGCGTGATGTCCCGCGCCGCGAGCGCCGCGCGGACCTCCTCCGGAGGGTCGGAGCGGGTGGGATGCGCCGTCGTCACCGCTCTCCCAGCACCTTGATGACGACGCGTTTGCGGCGCTGCCCGTCCCACTCGCCGTAGAACACCCGCTGCCACGGCCCGAAGTCGAGCTTGCCCTGCGTAATCGGGACGATCACCTCATGCCCGATGGTGAGGCTCCGGAGGTGCGCGGCCGCGTTGTCCTCGCCGGTCTCGTTGTGGCGGTAGCGGCCCGGGTCCCAGGGCGCGATGGTGTGCTCCAGCCAGTGGAGGATGTCGTGCCAGAGGCCGGACTCGTGATCGTTCACGAACACCGACGCGCTGATGTGCATGGCGCTCACCAGCACGAATCCCTCGCGGATGCCGCTCGCGCGGACCTGGTCCTCGACCTCGTCGGTGATGTCGATGATCTCCTGCCGCTTCTTGGTCTCGAACCAGAGATAGTGGGTGTGGGTCGGCATCGGTCTCGGCCTTCGGGGTGGGGAACGATATCGCCGCTCGCGCTGCCGCGGTACACGGTGGACATGCTCCGGGCCTTCCCGGACGGCGGCAACCGGATACGAGCTGCTCGAGCGCTTTCTGCTCGTGACCCCGGCGCCGAGCCGCGCCGATCACCGCAGCAGCTCCTCCAGCCGCACCGCCGTGTCGGTCTTCTCGTCCCGGTACTTCACGATCACCGGCGCGTAGAGGCTCACGCCCAGCTCGCGCCCGGGCCCGCTCGTCACCGGCCGCGTGCCCGGCACCACCACCGCGCCCGCCGGAATCTCGAGGGGCCGATCTCCGTCCCTCCGGTACACCGCGTTCCGCACGAGGTCCACCACCGCCGTGCCGCCGGTGAGGAGGACGCCCGGCGCGAGCACCGCGCGCTCGCGCACCACGGTCCCCTCGTAGACGCCGCAGTTGCCGCCCACCAGCACCTCGTCCTCGATCACCACCGGCAGCGCCCCCGCCGGCTCCAGCACCCCGCCGATCTGCGCCGCGGCCGAGAGGTGCACCCGCTTCCCGATCTGGGCGCAGCTCCCGACCAGCGCGTGGCTGTCCACCATGGTTCCCTCGTCCACGTAGGCGCCGACGTTGATGTACATGGGCGGCATGCACACCACCCCGCGCGCCACGTAGCACCCGTCCCGCACCGCCGATCCGCCCGGGACGACGCGCACGCCGTCGCCGGGGCCGATCGCGCGCAGCGGATAGGTGTCCTTGTCGTAGAACGTGAACGGGCCGCCCGGCACGGGGCGGATCGCGCCCAGCCGGAAGCCGAGGAGGATGCCGGCCTTGACCCACGCGTTCGCGCGCCAGAGGCCGTCCGACCCGCGCTCGGCCGCGCGGACCTCGCCGCGGTTGAGCGCCGCCTTCAGGCGCTCGAAGGCGGCGCGGGCGTTCGCCTCCTCGACCGCGGGGACGCCGGCCGCGTAGCGCTCGACGTCCGCCCGAAGCTCACCCACCACGCCGGTCCGGAGAGCGGATCGCGCGCCGAGCCGCGGCGCGCCCGGTCCGAGCGATCGCCGCGGCCGCCTCAGACACCCCGCACCCCCGCCCGATGGAGCCCCGCCCGAAGCACGGCACGGGTCGAGTCGCTCGCCGGCACGAGCGGCAGCCGGAGCCCGTCCTCGATCCGTCCCAGCAGCGCGAGCGCCGCCTTGACCGGCGCCGGATTCGTCTCGACGAAGTTCGCGTCCATCAACGGGAGGAGCTGGTAGAGGCAGCGCCGGGCCTCGTCCAGGTTGCCGTCCAGCGCGTGGCGCACGAGCGCGCGGGTCTCCGCCGGGAGCTCGTTGGACACCACCGAGATGAGCCCGTCGCCGCCGGCCGTGATGATGGCGAACGCCAGCCAGTCCTCGCCCGAGAGGACCGAGAAACCGTCCGGCCGCTCGCGGATGAGCTCCAGCGCCTGGTGCAGGTCGCCGCTCGCCTCCTTGATCCCGATGCAGTTGGGGTGCTGCGCCAGCCGGAGCACCGTGTCGGGCTTGAGGTTCACGGCGGTGCGGCCGGGCACGTTGTAGAGGCAGACGGGAAGACTGGAGGCGTCGAGCACGGCGGCGAAATGGCGGAAGAGACCTTCCTGCGTGGGCTTGTTGTAGTAGGGCGTGGCGGTGAGGATGTGGGTCGCGCCGGCCGCGCACATCCGGCGGGTCTCGGCGACGGCGCGCGCGGTGTCGTTGTCAGTCGCGCCGGCCATCACCGGCACCCGGCCCGCCGCCGTCTCCACCACGGTGCGCACCACGCGCTGCCGCTCGCCGTCGTCGAGCGTCTGCGCCTCGCCGGTGGACCCGCAGGGCACCAGGAAATCGATCCCCTGCTCGATCTGCCAGCCGACCAGGCGCTCGAGCGCCGCGTAGTCCACCGCCCCTGTGCGGGTGAACGGCGTCACCAGTGCGGTGCCGCATCCCTGGAATCGGGTCATCGGCTCTCCCCGAAGAGCATGTCCTCGAAAGTAAAGACGCCGCGGCGTCCCGGCAGCCACTCGGCGGCGGCCACGGCGCCGGCGGCGAACGCGTCGCGGCTCCGCGCGGTGTGGCGCAGCTCCACGGTGTCGTGGGGGCCGTCGTAGGTGAGCGCGTGGATGCCGGGGATCGCGCCGGCGCGGATCGAGGTGATGGGGAAGGGGCGCGCGGGATCGCCCTCGCGGGCCCGCTGCTCCAGCGTGAGCGCGGTGCCGGACGGCGCGTCGGCCTTGCGCGCGTGGTGCTGCTCGAGGATGAACGCGTCGAACTCGGTGCGCCCTGCGAAGGCCCGGGCCAGCTCCCGCGCGGCCCGCAGGAAGAGCTGCACGCCCACGGCGAAGTTGGACCCATGGAGCAGCGCCCCGTTCCGGCGGCGCACCAGCTCCGCCACGCGCGGAAGCCCCGCGGCCCAGCCGGTGGTGCCGCTCACGACCGGCACGCCCGCCTCGACCAGCCGCTCGATGTTCCGCGGCGCCGCGTCGGGCGCGGTGAACTCGATCGCCACGTCCGCCCCCGCGAGCCGCTCGGCGGTGAGCGCGGCGCCGCCCGGATTGTCGGCGACATCGAGGGTGGCGGCGATCTCGTGTCCCCGGGCGCGCGCGGCCTCCGCCACCGCACGGCCCATGCGGCCGTAGCCGACGATGGCGATGCGCATCACGGCCGTCCCGGGGCGAGCGGCCGAATTCCCGTGGACGCATCGAGCGCGTCGGCGACTGCTGCGACCGGGAGGGCGGGGGCCAGGATCATCCGATAGGGTTGGTGGAGTCCTGCCAAAGGTAGCACCTGGCCCGCCGATCGGCGCGGCGCTCAGTCGCTCCCGAAGAACGTCCGGTGCAGCGCGCGGACCACCTCGGGGCCGTCCTCTTCCTTTACGACGAAGGTCATGTTGATGGCGGACGCCCCCTGCGAGATCACCTCGACGCAGGTGTGCTCCAGCGCGCCGAACACCCGGCCCGCAAGCCCCGCCGCCTGCTTGAGCCCGATGCCGACCACGGCCACGATGGCGCGCCCTTCCTCCACCCAGATCTCGCCCAGCTCCTCGAGCTCGCGCACCACCGGGTCCAGCCGCGAGCGGTCCTCGATCGTGAGCGACACGCTCACCTCGCTGCTCGCGAGCACGTCCACCACCACCTCGTGCCGCTCGAATACCTCGAAGAGCTGCCGCAGGAACCCGTAGGCGCCCAGCATCCGCGGCGCGCGGATGTTGATGACCGTGATTCCCTTCTTCCACGAGATCGACCGGATCGGGGAGTCCCCCAGGCGCTCGAGCTCGGCGCTCGACTCGATCGTGGTGCCGCCGTTTCCGGGCCGGTGGGAGTTGAGCACCACGATGGGGATGTTCTCCCGAACCAGCGGCACCGCCGTGGCGGGGTGGAGCACCTTGGCCCCGAACGTGGCGAGCTCCGCCGCCTCCTCGTAGCTCGCGACCCGCAGGGTGCGGGCGGAGCGTACGATGCGCGGGTCCGCGGTCATGAGGCCGTCCACGTCGGTCCAGATCTCGACCCGCGCCGCCTTGAGCGCGGCGCCGAGGAGCGCCGCGGTGAAGTCGGAGCCGCCGCGGCCGAGGGTGGTGGTCACGCCGTCGGCGGTGGCGCCGATGAAGCCCTGCGTCACGGGCACGAGCCCCGCTTCGAGCATCGGCCTCACGCACTCGCGAGCGCGCTGCGCCAGGTACTGGGCATACGGCGTCGCGCGGCCGTAGCGGTCGTCGGTGATCATGATCTCCCGCACGTCCACCCAGCGCGCCGGGAGCCCCGCGCCCTCGAGCGCCGCCGCGACGAGCCGCGAGCTCCAGAGCTCGCCCCGCGAGGCGATCGCGTCGAGCTCGCGCGGGCTCGCGCGCCGCCCGGCGACCGCGGCGAGGTCGTCCGCCAGCGCGCCGGCCACGGCGCGGATCGCATCCAGGGCCTGCTCGCCGCCGGCGAGGAGACGCGCGGTCTCCTCGTGACGGGTCATGAGCGCCTCCAGCCGGTCCAGCGCCTCGTCGCCCCGCGACTCGGCCAGGCGCGCGAGCTCCAGCAAGTCGTCGGTGACCCCCGCCAGTGCCGAGACCACCACGAGCGGCCGCTGCGTGACCCGCGCGCCGATGATCCCGACCAGCCGCTCGATGGCGGGCGCGTCCTGCACCGACGTGCCGCCGAACTTGCAGACGATCATGCCGCGCTCCGGACCGGCGTGCGGGCGGACCGGCTCACAGGTACTTCTCGGCGACCAGAAGCTCGGCGATCTGCACCGCCTGCCCCGCCGCGCCGCGGATGGTGTTGTGGCTCAGGAGCGCGAGCCGGAGGTCGAGGATGGGGCAGGGGCGGATGCGGCCGACCGTCACCGTCATCCCACGGCCGCGCTCCAGGTCGAGCCGGGTCTGCGGCCGGTCGGGCCGGAGGTCCACCTCCACCGGCAGGGGCGGCGTGGACGGCAGCGCCCGCACCGCGGCCGGCGGCTCGAACGCCCGGTACGCGGCGATCGCCTCGTCCGGCGTCGCGCGGCGGCGAAGGCCCACGCTCACCGTCTCCAGGTGTCCGTCTATCGTCGCCACCCGATTGCAGTGCGCGCTCAGCGCGATGCACGCGGGCTCCACGCCGTCCGCGCCGAGCGCGCCCAGGATCTTGGCCGTCTCCCGCTCCATCTTCTCTTCCTCGCCGCCGATGAACGGGATCACGTTGCCGAGGATGTCGAGCGAGGGAACGCCCGGATAGCCGGCGCCCGAGACCGCCTGCATCGTCGAGACGAACACCTTCTCCACCCCGAACGCCTGGTGCAGCGGCGCGAGCGCGAGCGCGAGGCCCGCCGTGGAGCAGTTCGGGTTGGCCAGGATGGCGCCCGGCCAGCAGCGCGCGGTGCGCTGGCGATCCACCAGCGCGACGTGGTCGGCGTTGATCTCGGGAATGAGCAGCGGGACGTCGGACTCGAGCCGGTGCACCCGGGTGTTGGTGACGACGATGGCGCCGCTCCGGGCGAACGCCTGCTCGATGTCGCGGGCCACGTCGGCGTCGAGCGCGGAGAACGCCACGCGCGCGTCGAGCGGCGGCGCGCACCGCCGCACCACCATCGCGGCGAGCCGGTCCGGAAGCGGCGCCGACTCCCGCCAGCGCACCGCCTCGCCGTAGGGCCGCCCCGCGCTCTGGTCCGACGCCGCCAGCGCGGCGACCTCGAACCAGGGGTGCTCGGCGAGGAGCCGGACGAACTTCTGCCCCACCGTGCCCGTGGCGCCGAGGACGGCGACGGGGATCTTCGCGCTCATCATGGCTCCCGGACCAGCAGATCGGTCGCGAGCTTGACGTACAGGTCCACCCCGCGCAGGAGCTCGGCCTTGGCGATCCGCTCCTCGGCGGTGTGCGCCACGCGGATGGATCCCGGGCCGAGCTGGAACCGCCGGCCCCAGCCGTCGAAGAACGGCAGGTCGCTCGCGAAGCTCACCACCGTCGTCTCCCACCCCGGCAGTCCCTCACCTTTATATGCCGGCAGCTCCACATCGGTGCGCACCGTCACGCCGGGGTCGGCGGCGAGCCGGAGCTGGTCCTTGAGGTGTGCGGTGGGCCCGACGGTGCGCACCAGCACCTGGGCGGTGGCGTGCGGCGGGATCACGTTGGGCGCGACGCCGCCGTGAATGGTGCCGATGTTGAGGGTGGACGAGCCGAGCATCGGGTCGAACGGCAGCGGCAGGCGCCGGATGCGGCGGAGCGTCTCGAGCAGCGGCACGATGGCCGACTGGCCCTCGGAGGGATACGCCGAGTGCGCCGCGCGGCCGGTGGCCTCGAGATCCACCCGGAGCGATCCCTTCTGGCCGATGCAGAGCCGGTTCTCGGTGGGCTCGCCGTTCACGAACCACCGTCCCTTGGGCTCGAGCGCGCCCGCGGCGTGCGCGCCGTCGGACCCGTTCTCTTCGCCCACGACGAAGAGGAGCCCGATCCGCCGCTCGCCCGACTCGGCCAGCCGCTCCGCCGCGGCGACCATGGCCGCGGCGATGCCCTTCGCGTCGCACGCGCCGCGGCCGTGAATCCACTCATCGTCCTCGGCGAGCGGCACGTAGGGCGGGACGCAGTCGAGGTGGGTGGAGAAGACCACGACCGGGGGCTCGCGCCAGGCGTAGAGATTCCAGCGTTCGCCGCTCACCGGCTGGCGGGTGACTCGCCACCCGGCGCGCTCGAGCACCTCCGCGAGGTGCGCCGACGCGGGCGTCTCGTGGAACGTGGGCGATTCGATGGCGACCAGCGCCTTGGTGAGCTCGATCGGGTCCATAAGATTCGAGCCCCGCCGGGCTTTCGCGCGGCGGGGCTCCTGGTCCGGGTGTATCCCTCGACCTGTCACGCCGAGCCG
>DASSOD010000136.1:0-9225 GCA_035700905.1 Gemmatimonadales bacterium
ATCGCCGGCGAGTTCACCCTCCGCACCCTCATCGAGAAGCACTACGAGTCGTCCGACCAGCAGCTCCAGGGGATCCTGAAGGACCTCGAGGGCTCGCTGGCGGAGGACGTCGAGGTCGTGGAGGAGGAGGAGGAGGACGCCAGCGCGGCGAACGTGGACGACGCGCCGGTGGTGAAGCTCATCAACGGCGTCCTCACCGAGGCGGTCCGCCGGGGCGCCAGCGACATTCACATCGAGCCGTTCGAGCACGAGATCCGGGTGCGGTTCCGGGTGGACGGCGCGCTGCTCGAGATCATGAAGCCGCCGCTCCGGATGAAGGCGGCCATGACCAGCCGCATCAAGATCCTCTCGCAGCTCAACATCGCCGAGCGGCGCGTCCCGCAGGACGGCCGGCTCAAGCTGAAGATGGGCAATCGGGTGATCGATTTCCGCGTGTCCACGCTGCCGGTGCTCTTCGGCGAGAAGATCGTGCTCCGTATCCTCGACAAGGGCAACCTCACGCTGGACCTGCAGAAGTTCGGCTTCGAGCCCAAGGCCGAGGCCGACCTGATGCGCGCGATCCTGAACCCGTACGGCATGGTGCTGGTCACCGGTCCGACCGGCTCGGGCAAGACGACGACGCTCTATTCCTGCCTGCAGCGGATCAACACGATCGACACGAACATCATGACCGCGGAGGACCCGGTCGAGTACAACCTGATGGGCATCAATCAGGTGCTCGTCCGCAACGAGATCGGCCTCACCTTCGCGGCGGCGCTCAAGGCGTTCCTCCGGCAGGACCCGAACATCATCATGATCGGCGAGATCCGCGACCTGGAGACGGGCGGCATCGCCATCAAGGCGGCGCTCACCGGCCACCTGGTCCTCTCCACCCTGCACACCAACGACGCGCCGAGCACGATCACCCGACTCATCGACCTGGGGGTCGAGGCGTTCAACGTCGCGAGCGCGGTGAACCTGGTGGTGGCGCAGCGGCTGGTGCGCCGGATCTGCAAGGATTGCAAGGCGCCGCACACCTACACCGACGAGGAGCTGCACTCGCTGGGCTCGGATCTCGACGCTATCCGCAGGATCGGCTTCATGAAGGGGAAGGGCTGCGACAGCTGCAGCGGCACCGGCTACAAGGGGCGCCAGGGCCTCTACGAGGTCATGGCCATGAGCCCGGAGCTCCGGCGCATGGTGCTGCGCGGCGCCTCGGTGGCGGAGCTGCGGGACCAGGCGGTGGAAGAGGGCATGCTCACGCTGCGCATGGACGGCGTGAAGAAGATCGAGAAGGGCATCACCACACTCGAGGAAGTCGTCAAGGAGACCGCCGGATGAGCGTGAACCTGCGAGCGCTGCTCGAGGAGATGATCGAGAAGGACGCGTCCGACCTCCACATCACCGCGGGCGAGCGCCCCAAGCTCCGCATCGACGGCGACATGACGGACAGCTCGGTGCCGGACGTGCTGACGCCCAAGGACACCCTGCAGCTCGCCTACTCGGTGCTCACCGAGAACCAGAAGAAGCGGTTCGAGACCGAGGACGAGCTGGACTTCTCCTTCGGCATCCAGAACCTGGCGCGCTTCCGCGGCAACGTGTTCAAGCAGCGCGGGTGCGTGGCCGTGGTGATCCGGATGATCCCGTTCAACGTGCGGACCTTCCAGGAGCTCGGCCTCCCGCCCGTCATCTCCAAGCTGGCGGAGCGGCCGCGCGGGCTCATCCTGGTGACCGGGCCGACGGGCTCGGGCAAGAGCACCACGCTCGCCGCGATCATCGACAAGATCAACAAGGAGCGGAAGGGCCACATCATCACGGTGGAGGACCCGATCGAGTTCATCCACCGGCACCAGGGATGCCTGGTGAACCAGCGCGAGGTGGGCACCGACACCAAGAGCTTCGGCTCGGCGCTCAAGTACGCGCTGCGCGAGGACCCGGACGTGATCCTGGTGGGCGAGATGCGGGACCTGGAGACCATCTCCGCGGCGCTCACCATCGCGGAGACCGGCCACCTCGCCCTCGCCACGCTCCACACCAACTCCGCGGCCGAGTCCATCAACCGCATCATCGACGTCTTCCCGCACAACCAGCAGTCCCAGGTGCGGGCGCAGCTCGCCTTCGTGCTGGAGGGGGTCGTCACCCAGACGCTCCTCCCCCGCGCCAAGGGGCGGGGCCGGGCGATGGCCGCCGAGATCATGATCGCGACCCCGGCCATCCGCGCGCTGATCCGCGACGAGAAGATCCATCAGATCTACTCGGCGATGCAGGCGGGCAAGAAGTACGGCATGCAGACCATGAACGACGCGCTCTACCAGCTCTACGTCGCCGGCGAGGTGGCGGAGGACGAATGCCTGCGGGCGTCGGGCGACCCGCGGGAGTTCTACCGGATGATCGGCAAGGAGCCGGTGGAGGAGCGCGACATCGAGCCCGTCGAGAAGCCGCTCCGCGCCGCCGCCGCGGGCCGCCGCTAGGCGAGAGGAGACCGAGCCATGCCAGTGTACGAGTACACCGCGCGCAACGCGGCCACCGGGCAGATCCAGAAGGGCCAGCTCGACGTGGCCAGCCAGGCGGAGGTGAGCCAGTACCTCCGGAAGAACCGCCTCATGCTGGTGAGCGTGCGGGAGGCGCCGAAGCAGATCAAGATCAGCTTCGGCGGGCAGCGCATCAAGACGCGCGACATCGTGATCTTCACCCGGCAGTTCGCCACGATGATCAACGCCGGCCTGCCGCTGGTGCAGTCGCTCACCATCCTGGCGCAGCAGACCGAGAACAAGGCGCTGGCGGACATCACCAAGGCGGTGGTGTACGACGTCGAGTCGGGCAACACCCTGGCCGACGCGTTCTCCAAGCACCCCCGCGCCTTCCCCGACCTCTACGTCAACATGGTCGCGGCGGGCGAGGCGGGCGGCATCCTGGACACCATCCTGCTCCGCCTGGCGACCTTCCTGGAGAAGAACGACGCGCTGGTGCGCAAGGTGAAGGGCGCGATGGTGTACCCGGGCGTCATCATGACGGTGGCGGCCATCGCGATCTCGATCCTGCTGATCTTCGTGATCCCGGTGTTCCAGAACATGTTCGCGTCGGTAAACATGGAGCTGCCGCTTCCCACCCGGATCGTGATCGGGCTGTCGGACGTGATGATCCACTACTGGTGGGCTATGCTGGCGGCGGTGGGCGGCATCATCTACGCGATCAAGCGGTACTACAACACCTTGCAGGGGCGGAAGACCATCGACGCGATGCTGCTCCGGGCGCCGGTGCTGGGCGACCTGCTCCGGAAGTCGGCCGTGAGCCGCTTCACCCGCACGCTGGGGACGCTGATCTCCTCGGGCGTCTCGATCCTCGAGGGCCTCGAGATCACGGCCAAGACGGCGGGGAACATGGTGGTGCACGACGCGGTGATGGCGTCGCGGCAGTCCATCGCGGGCGGCGAGACCATCGCGGGGCCGCTGGAGAAGTCGCGCGTGTTCCCGCCGATGGTGATCTCGATGATCTCGGTGGGCGAGCAGACCGGCGGCCTGGACGAGATGCTCAGCAAGATCGCCGATTTCTACGACGAAGAGGTGGACGTCGCCGTGAGCGCGCTCCTGAGCCTCATGGAGCCGGTCATGATCGTGGTACTCGGCGTGATCGTCGGCGGCATGGTGGTGTCGATGTACCTCCCGATCTTCGACATGATGAACGCGGTGCAGTAGGGGTCGGGCGCCGGCCCTCCCCGGACGCGACACCGAGGGGCCCGGCACGCCGGGCCCTTTCTCGTTGGAGAGTGCTTGCGCCCCCCGCCGGCGCCTCGTATGATCCGCCCGTTGAACGATGGTCTCACGCGAGCCGGGACCCTCGGAAGCCGGTGCAATTCCGGCGCGGCCCCGCCACTGTAACGGGCAGATCCACCTCGCTCACGGCGCCACTGGGCAACCGGGAAGGCGAGCGAGGGCCCGAAGCCAGGAGACCTCCCGGCTCGCGCCACCTCGTGACCCCTCGGGGGAGGGAACGGTGGCGACTCCGGCCTTGAGCGCTCGGCCCGCGTCCGCCCATTTCCGGTTCCCCGGGGATGGGCGGACCCGTTGAGGGGCCCCCGTCCCCGGGCCGGCGTCGCTGCGCTGCTCGCGGCGGCGAGCATCGGCGTGACCGCGGCCGCGTGCCCGCCAGACCGTGGCGGCGGATCGCGCGCCGCCGAGACCGCCGCGGTGATCCACGGTCTCGGTGCTCGGACCCAGGTTCCGCTCGCCGCAACGCGTGGCGCCGCCCGGCTACTGGCGGTGGACGACGGGGGCGACACGGTCCGCTTCGCCGCCCCCGCCCGGCGGATCGTCTCGCTCAACCCGGCCACGACCGAGATCCTCTTCGCCATCGGAGCGGGCGATCGGCTCGTCGGCCGCACCGATGCATGCGACTATCCCGCGGCCGCCGCCCGGGTGCCGAGCGTCGGCGGCGGACTGCCGCCCAACCTCGAGGCGGTCGCGGCGCGCGCGCCCGATCTGGTCGTGCTCTACTACGGTTCGACCACCGCCGAGTCCGCCAAGCGCCTCCGCGAGCTGAACATCCCCGTGCTGGCGCTCCGCACCGACCACCTGGCCGACGTCTCCCGAGTCGCGCGCGTGCTGGGGCCCGTCGCCGGCGCCGCCCGCGCCGCCGACTCGCTCGCCGCCGCCTTCGATTCGGCGCTCGCGCTCGCCCGCCGTGGGTCGCATCCGGCCGACGCGCCCGGCGTACTGCTGCTCGCGTGGGACCAGCCGCTCATCGTGCTCGGCCGGGGGAGCTTCGTGAGCGAGCTGGTGGAGCTGGCGGGGGCGCGCAACGTCTATGACGATCTCGCCTCCTCGTCGGCGCCCGTGAGCCTCGAGGCGGTGGTGGAGCGCGCGCCGCGCGCCGTCCTGACGCTGAGCGGCATGAGCGCCGGGTTCGCCGAGCGGCCCGAGTGGCGGGTGGTGCCGGCGGTGCGCGCGGGTCGCGTGCTCGCGCTCACGGCCTCCGCCCTCAATCGGCCGAGCCCGCGCGCGGCGGCCGCCATCGCGGCGCTGCGGCAGCGGCTCGACTCGGTGCTGCGATGACTCTGCCGGGCCCGTGCGCGTCGCGCTGAGCTGGAGCGGCGGCAAGGATGCCGCGTGGACCCTTCACCGCCTGCGCGAGGCGCCGGAGGCGGAGGTGGCGGCGCTCGTCACCACGGTGGTTCCGGCGTTCGGGCGCGTCGCCATGCACGGGGTCCGCGCCGACCTGGTGCGGGCGCAGGCGCGGGCGGCCGGCGTGCCGCTGATCGAGGTGCCGCTCTCCTGGCCCAGCACCAACGCGGAGTACGAGCAGCGGATGGGCGAGGCGCTCGACCGGGTGCGGGCGGAGCTGGGCGTTACCCACGTGGCCTTCGGCGATCTCTTCCTCGAGGACGTGCGCGCCTACCGTGAGCGGATGCTTGCAGGGTCGGGGCTCACCCCGATCTTTCCGCTCTGGCTCGAGCCCACCCGCCCGCTGGTCGAGGCGATGCTCGCCGCCGGCGTGCGGGCGACGGTCGTGTGCCTCGACCCTGCGCGGGTCGGCCGCGGCCTCGCCGGGCGCTCGCTCGACGCGGACTTCCTCGCGGCGCTCCCGCCCGGAGTGGATCCGTGCGGCGAGCGCGGGGAGTTCCACACCTTCGTCGCCGCGGGCCCGATGTTCCGGGAGCCGGTGCCGGTAGCGCCCGGCCCGGTCGTAGAACGCGATGGCTTCGTCTATGCCGATCTCGTCCCCCTCTGAGCCCCGCCCGCCGCGCATCGCCTCGCTCCTCCCCGGCGCGACCGAGATCGTCCTCGCGCTCGGACTGGAGGACGCGCTGGTGGCGGTGAGCCATTCCTGCGACTTCCCCGGTCGGGTGGCCGCGCTGCCGCGGGTTACCCGGACGCGGATTCCGCTCGACTGCCCCAGCCTGCGCATCGACGAGCTGGTTCGCGCCGCCCTCTCGCGGGGCGAGTCGCTCTATGAGGTGGACGGCGACTGCCTGGACGCCCTCGGGCCCGAGCTGGTGCTCACGCAGGGACTCTGCGAAGTGTGCGCCGTCGGACCGGAGGAGATCCGGCGCGCGCTCCCGGCCCTCGGATCGGCGCCCCGCGTGCTCTCGCTCGAGCCCCGCACGCTGGAGGAAACGCTGTCGGCCATCCTAATCGTGGGCGAGGCCGCGGGGCGGCGTCGGACCGCCGAAGCCGTCGTGGCCTCCCTACGAGCGCGCATCGCCGCCGTGCGGGCGCGCACCAGCCGCCGGCGCGCTCGGCCGAGGGTCGCCTTCCTCGAGTGGCTCGATCCGCCCATCTGCGGGGGGCACTGGAATCCCGAGCTGGTGGATATCGCGGGTGGCGTGGACGGGCTCGGGCGAGCCGGATTCCCGAGTCGCACGACGTCTTGGGAGGAGATCGTCGCCTGGCAGCCCGAGGTTCTGGTCGTCGCGTGCTGCGGCTATTCGGCGGAGCGTACCCGCGGCGAGCTCGAGGTAGTGCGGGAGGAGCAGGCGTTCGATCGCCTGCCCTGCGGCCGAACCGGAAGGATACATGTGGCGGACGGCGTGGCCCTCTTCAGCCGGCCGGGGCCAAGCCTGGTTGCCTGCCTGGAGTGGCTCGAGCCCCTACTGGCGTAGCGCCGGACGGGCGGCGTCACTGTCGCTCGCCTACTTTATCGTACAGAGGACTTGACAAAGCAGAGTTGACGAACGAACCTTTCGGCCGATCCCGCAAGCCCCCCGGCCCCGGCGGCCCCATGCGCGTGAAGCTCATCCTTCCGGCGCTCACCGAGGCGAAGAGCCCGCTCTTTCGCCCCATCAAGTATTCGCTCTTCCCGCCGCTCGGCCTCGCCACGCTCGCCGGGTATCTCGGGGAGGACGACGAGGTCGTGCTGCAGGACGAGCACGTCGAAGCGCTCGACCTGCACGACGCCCCCGATCTGGTCGTGATCCAGGTGTACATCACCTCCGCGTCGCGCGCCTACCAGTTGGCGGACCACTACCGGCGGCGCGGCGCTCACGTGGCGCTGGGGGGGCTGCACGTCACCTCGCTGCCGGATGAGGCCGCCCGGCACGCGGACACCATCTTCCTCGGCCCCGGTGAGGACACGTGGCCGGCATTCCTGGCGGATTTCCGCGCCGGCCGTCCCGCTCGGCGATATCGCTCCGCCGTTCGAACCCTCGCGAACCTGCCCCGCATTCGGCGCGACCTGATCAGGCGCCGTCTCTACCTGGTGCCGAATTCGATCGTGGTCTCGCGGGGCTGCCCGCACTCGTGCGACTTCTGCTACAAGGAGGCGTTCTTCGAGGGAGGGAAGGGGTTCTACACCCAAGCGGTGGACGACGCGCTCGCGGAGATCGAGCGGCTTCCGGGCCGCCACCTCTACTTTCTCGACGACCATCTGTTCGGCAACGCGCGATTCGCGGCGGCGCTGTTCGACGGGATGCGGGGGATGCAGCGTGTCTGGCAGGCCGCCGGCACGGTATCGTCCGTGCTCCGACCGGGCCTGCTCGAGCGTGCGGTGGATGCCGGCCTGCGGAGCCTCTTCGTCGGATTCGAGACGCTCAGCGCCGCGAACCTTCGCGAGCAGGGCAAGCTCCACAATCTACGCCGCGACTACGGCGCGGCCATCCGCCGGCTGCACCAGCACGGCGTGATGGTGAACGGCAGCTTCGTCTTCGGGATGGACGGCGATGATGCGTCGGTGTTCGAGCGAACCGTCGAGTGGGCGGTGGAGCAGGGGATCGAGACCGCGACCTTTCACATCCTCACTCCCTATCCCGGCACGGCCCTTCACGATCGGATGCGGCGCGAGCGCCGGCTGCTGCATGAGGACTGGGACTTGTACGACACGCGCCACGCGGTCTTCCGTCCGGCACGACTCGCGCCGGAGGAGCTCGAGGCGGGGTACTGGCGCGCGTACGAGTCGTTCTATCGCTGGAGCTCGATCCTGCGCGGCGCGGCCACGAAGCCCTCCTGGCGGGAAGCGCTGCGTCACGTGGCCTACGCCGGCGGATGGAAGAAGCTCGAGCCGCTCTGGAACCTGGTGATCCGAGCGAAGCGGGTCTCTTCCCTGCTGCCCGTGCTCGAAGCCGTGCTCGACGAACGTCAGCGGCCGGCCGATGCCCTGAGCGTGCTGTCCGCCGGGGCCAGGCGGTCGGCCGTCCAGGTCTCGATGCGGTAGACGGTCGTTCCGGTGTCGGGGCGAACCCAGTACCCGGCCGCCGTCGAATCGAACAGCAGCGTGAGAATCGGCGTGCCGTCCTTTCGGAGCAGGCGGGTGCGCCGGTCCGGCCGGTCGAACCCCGCGGAGTCCGCCTGGGCCTGCGGGGCGAAGTCACTCGCCTCGAGCGTACGGTATGCGGCCACGAGCTCCACCGCGCCGGCCGAGTCCGCCGCGCCGCCCGGGATCAGCTTCCAGCCGCCGGCGGTGTGCCGGAGCGTGTACCGCCGCGCGCCGCGGGAGACCTCGATCGCCGCGACGCTGTCCGGCTGCACCGACGCGATGCGGCGGTCGCGCCAGTCGTTCGGCATTCGATTCATCACCTCGGCCAACTGGCCGCGGACCAGGTACGTCGGCTCCTTGTCCGCCAGACGCACGTATCCACCCGAAAAGTCCGGGGCGCGATGCCCCACGACGAAGTCGGCCAGCGTGCGCCCGCCGCCCCGCACGCGCACGTGCGTGCCGCCGGCGCTGTCCACGCCGAGCGCGGCGTGGGACGCACGGCGCTCCGCGACGAGCTCGCTGCGCGCCGTCGTGTCGGCCAGCGCCGCGAAGAGCGCTTCCAGGGCCTGCGGCGCCGCCGGGTGGCCGTTCACCGTCCACGCGCTCGTGTCCATCCGGGCGAGCACCGTCGTGTCCCGCGCCCGCTCGAGCAGCACCGTGTCCACTCCGGCCCGGGCGACTGACGGCAGCCGGAACGCCTCCCCGTGCGGGACGCCCTCGCGGCGGCTCGCGAGCGCCGCGGCGCCCCAGAGGACCAGGAGCACCGCGAAGATGAGGGTCAGTCGGAGCAGTTGCTTGGCGCTCATGCCGCGCCCTCCGCGACGGGGAGGAGCGGCCGATACGGCTCCCGCGTGCGCCGGCGCCGCCGCACGAGATGCGCCACACCGAACAGCGCGACCAGCGCCGGCAGCCCGACCAGATTCGCATACTTGGCGAGCTCCCGCTCGGTGGCGGTCTTGAACACCAGCGGCACGGGCCTGCGGTCCTTCGAGCGGATGGCAATGAGGTCCTCATCCTGCGCCAGCCAGTCGGCGGCGTTGAGCGCGATCGCGAGGTTCT
>DASSOD010000137.1:0-16844 GCA_035700905.1 Gemmatimonadales bacterium
TGGATCCGCGGCAGGTGACGGGGCCCACGGTGCGAGGCGGCGGCGGGCGGCAGGTTTGTGGCTCGCAAGTCGTTGGAACCCAACGACTTAATGTGGATACCCTGTGGATTGGCTGTGGAAGGGTTTGTGGAAAACCCGGCACGCAGTCGAGGGGCGGCCCATGGCGCCACGCGCGATCTGGAGTGGGGCAATCAGCTTCGGGATGGTGACCATCCCGGTCCGGGTGCACAGCGCCACTCACAGCAAGGACATCAGCTTCAACCTCCTCCACGCGCCCGACGGCGCCCGGATCGAGCAGAAGCGGTTCTGCTCTCTGGAGGAGGTCGAGGTCCCCTGGAGCGAGGTGGTGCGCGGCTACCGCTACGCCAAGGACCAGTACGTCACCCTCACCGACGAGGATTTCGAGAGCCTCCCGCTGCCGAGCCTCCACACGGTCGAGATCTCGGCGTTCGTGCAGGAATCGGAGATCGATCCGGTCTACTACGAGCGCAGCTACTTCCTCGCGCCGGACAAGCGGGGCGAGAAGCCATCCGCCATGCTGCTGCGGGCGCTCGCCGAGAAGGAGCTGGTCGCGATCGCGTCCATCACCATCCGCAAGAAGGAGCAGCTCTGCGCGCTCCGGCCACAGGAGGGGACGATCATGCTCGCCACCCTCTACTACCCGGATGAGATCGAGCTGGAGCGCGAGGTCGATCTCGCCAAGGTGAAGGTGACCGACAAGGAGATGGAGCTCGCCTTCACCCTGATCGACCTCCTGCGCAAGCCGTTCGAGCCGGAGGAGTATCACGACCACTACCGCGAGGCGCTGAGCGAGCTGATCGAGGCCAAGCTCGAGGGCAAGGAGATCGTCACCGCGCCGCCCCCGCGCGAAACGCCGGTCATCGACATCGCGGAGCGGCTGGCCCGGAGCGTGGCGGCCGTCCGCGGGGGGAAGGCCGGCGCGCGCGGCACGCGCACGGCGTCGAGCAAGGGGCGGAAAGCGGCGGCGCCCCGCAGCGTGTCGGCGCCGACCAAGCTGCGGCGCAAGGCGGCGGACCGGAAGGCGGGCTAGCGGGGGTGCGTACCGTGTCGCGGCCCACGCCGGACGAGATCGCCGCCGTTCTCGACCAGCTCGCTGCGGGCACCGACCGGATGATCCTGCAGGTGGGCCGCTCCACGCTGCCGGTCACGAATCTCGACCGGGTGCTCTGGCCCGATGCGCGGCCCCGCTTCACCAAGCGGGACCTCCTGGTCTATCTCGCGCGGGTCTCGCCGTACATGCTGCCCCACCTCGAGGGGCGCCCCGCCTTCGTCACCCGGTACCCGGAGGGCGTCACGGGCGAGAGCTTCTACCAGAAGTCGTGGGATGCGCCGCCGCCGTTCGTGCGCACGCTGTCCATCTGGTCCAAGGACAGCGCCATGGCCCGCGACTACCTGCTGGTCTCCAACCTGGCGACGCTGCTCTGGCTGGGGCAGCAGGCGGCGATCGAGATCCACGTGTGGTTCTCCCGGATCTCCGCCAAGCCGGACGCTCGGCGGCTCCCCACCGATTACGCCGGCGGCGAGGAGGCGCTCGCCGCGTCGCGGCTCAACTACCCCGACTTCCTGGTCGTGGACCTGGACGCGTACGTCTACTCCGGCCGGGAGGATGCGGGCGGCGAGCCGGAGCTGCACCGGCGCGGCTTCCGCCGGGTGCGGGACATCGCCTTCGAGGTACGGCGGGTGGCGGAGGCGCTGTCGCTCGAGGCGTTCGTGAAGACGTCGGGCCGCACCGGCCTGCATCTCTATCTCCCGATCTTCCGCCGCTTCACCTTCGACGAGGTCCGCGCGATGGCCGAGACCATCGGGCATTTCGTCCTCTCGCTCCGCCCTCGCGAGGTGACGCTCGCCTGGTCGGTGCGGGACCGGACCGGGAAGGTGTTCTTCGACTACAACCAGAACGTGCGCGGCAAGTCGCTCGCGGTGGCGTACTCGCCCCGGCGGCACCCGGCGGGCACGGTCTCGATGCCGGTCTCCTGGGACGAGCTCCCCCACGTCTATCCCACCGACTTCACCCTCGCCACCGCGCCCGATCTCCTCGCGGCCCGCGGCGACCAGTGGAGCGCCGTGCTCGATGCCAAGGGCGACCTCGAGGCGATCCTCGCCGCCTCGGGAGCGCCATGATGCCGCGGAAGCCGGCCGACCGCCGCGCGCGTCCCTCGGCGGAGACCGCCTACCGGTCGCCGCAGCCCGGCTGGCTGGCGCCGATGCTGGCGACCTTGGTGGAGCCCGGGCCGTTGCCCGAGGGCTGGATCTACGAGCCGAAGCTCGACGGCGTCCGCTGCCTCGCGTTCGTGCACGAGGAGGGCGTGCGGCTGGTCTCGCGCAACCGGATCACGCTCACGGACCGCTACCCCTCGATCGCGAGGGAGCTCGCCGCGCGGGCCCGCGGCCGCGCGGTGCTCGACGGCGAGATCGTCGCGATCGACCCCAAGACCGGCGCGCCCAGCTTCAGCCTCCTGCAGCAGGCGCTGCAGCTCGCGGGGGGACGCACCGCCGTTCGGCTCGAGTACTGGCTCTTCGACTGTCTCTGGTGGGAGGGGTTCGACCTTCGCCGCCGGCCGTTGGCGCAGCGGAAGCAGGTGCTGGCCGAGGCGGTGCGATTCGGCGGCTCCATCGTGCTCACGCCGGCGTGGTCGGAGGGGTTCGAGACCCGCTATCGCCGGATCTGCGCGCGGGGTGGAGAGGGCCTGGTCGGGAAGCGTCTCGACAGCGCCTATGTCGCGGGCCGCTCCACCGACTGGGTCAAGCTCAAGTGCGTCACGCGGCAGGAATTCGTGGTAGGCGGATGGACCGATCCGAAAGGATCGCGCGAGGCGCTCGGCGCCCTGCTCGTGGGGTACTACGACGGCGGCAAGCTCGTCTACGCCGGCAAGGTCGGCACCGGGCTGGATCGCGGCATGCTCTCGGCGCTCTGGGCGGAGTTGCTGGGACGCGCGCGCTCGACCTCCCCATTCGCGGCCGGAAGCCCGCCGGACGCCGGCGTGCACTGGGTCGAGCCGTCGCTGGTGGTGGAGGTGGCGTTCTCGGAGTGGACCCACGACGGGCGGCTGCGACACCCGCGGTTTCTGGGGTTGAGGTCGGACAAGCCCGCCCGGCGGGTGCATCGCGAGTCGTATGCGTGAGCGGTTGCGCGCGGGCCGGCGGCGGCGGGTGGTGCGCTGCGAGGGCAGGGAGGATCGGATGGTGGACGAGGTGAAGGGCGAATTCCGCGGGCACCCCTATCGCGCGCGTCGCTGGCGCGCACCTGGCGCCTCCGGCGGCGTGCCGGGCTACTGGGTCGTGACGGTGGAGCCGCGACGCGAGGAGCCCAGCCGCATGATCTTCCCGGCGCAGCCCGACGACACCCCCTCCGCGGTGCGCGCGGAAGTGGAGGCATGGCTGCAGACGGCGCTCGGGTAGTCGGCGGAGGGCGCGTTGGCCGCGCGGCGTGCGTCGGGGTCGGGCCGCGCGGCAGTTGCATCGGCGTTCGGCCGCGCGGCAGTTGCCGTAGGCGTTCGGCCGCGCCAGTCGGGTCAGCGCTTGACCGTGCCAGTCAAGTCAGCGCTTGGCCGCGCGCGCTGCGTCCACCGCGCCGGCCGGCTGTTCGCGTGGGCGGGTCTTCGCGCGCGCCGGATCGGTCGGGTGCCGGGCCGCCGCGTAGCTCTTGGTGAATTCGGCGCCGAGCAGCACCACCTGCGCCGCGTAATAGACCCAGGCGATCAGCACCACGACCGAGCCGGCCGCGCCGTAGGCGGACGCGAAGGTGCTGTGCCCGAGGTAGAGACCGATCCCCAGCTTCCCGATGGAGAAGAGCACCGCGGTCACCGCGGCGCCGACCCAGAGGTCCCGCGGGCGGAGCAGCACGTTCGGGAGCACCCGATAGATCAGCGCGAACAGGGTTGTAATCACGGCGAGGGAGACCAGGAGATCGAGCCCCTGCCACACCAGCTCGGGCAGCGTCACCGACGCGTGCAGGTATTGACCCAGCGCGGCAAGCGCGGCGCTCACCAGCAGCGACGCGAGCAGCAGGAACCCCGCCGCGGCGACCAGCCCGAACGAGATCAGCCGGTCCACGAGCATCCCGATCAAGCCGCGCCCCGCCGTCTTGCTCTCCACCTTCCAGATGTCGTTGAGCGCCGTCTCCAGCTCGGCGAATACGCCACCCGCGCCGAAGACGAGCGTCAGCACGCCGAGCACCGAAGCGAGCCCGGTGCGCGGCGACTGCTGCGCCTGCCGCACCACGTCCTCGATCGCTTGGGCCCCGACGCCGCCGACGAGGCCCGAGAGCTGCCGCGTGATCTCGCCCCGCGCGGCGTCCTCGCCGAACACCGCGCCCGCGATGGCGATCGCGATCACCAGGATCGGCGCCAGGGAGAATAGAGTGTAGTACGACAGCGAGGCGCCCATCCGGGGCACGTTGTCGTTCCACCAGCCGGCGAGCGCGGAGCGCCAGACGCCGAAAATGGAGCGCAGTCGCACGCGCGGCTCCGATCGTGGGACATCGGCACGGTGGCGCGCCGCGGGCCGCGGACGCTGTGGCGGCGCTCACTGGTCGTGAACGCCGCTTCATCCTGGCCTCACGTTCCGATCAGAGGGCTCCGCCTACCATGAGCTTGGGCGGGCGACGGGCGCCCGCCCCGACCTCCTCGCTGAGCTCTCGGTATGCTGGACGTGCTGATCGAATCTCAGCCGCTTCGGCGGAGGCCGCTGGCGCAAACGCTGGCATCGGCGGCGCTGCACGCCGCGCTCGTATTCGCGGCGGTGAAGGGTACGCAAGGTGTCGCCGAGGCGCTGCGGCAACCCGTGCCCGACGCAACCCTGTTCTTCGCCCTCAAGCCGGAGGTGGAGGAGCCGCCCGAGGTGAAGACGCCGGATCCGCCCCCGCCGGCGGAGGTGATCGTCTCGGTCGATCCGCCGCCCAAGGGGTTCCAGACGGTGGTGCCCCCGAGCGAGGTCCCCACGGTCATCCCGCCGATCGATCTGAAGGAGCACGCGCTCGACCCCCGCAACTTCAGCGGACGCGGCGTCGAGGGCGGCGTGGCCGGCGGCGTCGTGGGTGGGACGGGGCCGGTGGATGCGGCCGCGAAGGTGAAGGGCGCGGTATTCGTCGCCGCCGAGCTCGACGAGCCGGCGCAGGTCGTCTTTCAGCCGGCCCCGCGCTATCCGCCGGTGCTCCAGTCGGCGGGGATCGGCGGCGCCGTGGCGCTCGAATTCGTGGTGGGCGTCGAGGGAACCGTGGAGCCGCCGACGGTCCATGTGGTGGAGACCACCGATACGGCGTTCGTCGAATCGGCCCGGGAGGCGATCCTCCACAGCTCGTTCCGGCCGGCCCGCATGCGGGGCCAGCCGGTGCGGCAGCTCGCGCGACAGACGATCCGGTTCGCGATCACCGTGCAATAGCGCTCCGGCGGGGCGCCGGCCCTAGAACCGCGCCGTGAGCCCCGCCGTAAACTCCGCGCTGCTGAACACCTGCTTGCTGTAGGTGTAGCAGCCGGTCGTGCCGCCGCAGCTGATGTCGATGTCGGTGGCGCGGCCGGTGAACACGCCGCGGTACCGCCCCTCCAGCCGGAGCCCGAGGGCGCCGAAGAACCGCTTGTAGCCCAGCCCCACGTTGGCCGACGCCCGGGTGTTCCGCCCCGCATCGGCGCCGGTGATCGTGGGCGAGAACCGCACGAGCCCCGGGCCGAACGCCAGGTACAGCATCTCGCGTGGCGTGCTGTAGCCGATCTGCGCGTCCAGGTCTAGCTGGTCCAGCGTGACGTCGCCCACGACCTCGAACGTTCCCGGCTGGGTGGTGCTGGGCAGCCTGAGATCGGGGTCGGTGCGCGCGTAGGTCAGCTCCACGCCGAAGGTGGGCGACAGGATCCACGCGAGCCGGCCGCCGAACGTGACCGCGTCCGCCAGCGTGGCCGTCGCGTCCCCCTTCTGGTACAACCCGCCGCCAAGGTAATAGCCGATGAAGGGCGTCACCTCGACCGGAGGCGGAATCTCCGGCTCCTGCGCGGAGAGCATCCCCGCGGCGAGCGGTGCCGCGACGCCGATCAGCGCGGCCGTGCGGCGCACGACGAGAGAGAGGGACATCTCGAGTCCTCGCGGGAGGTGCGGCGCCCAGCTCGCCGCCGTGCACGGCGCCGTGCGTGGACGCGCAGACTCGTAGCTGCAAGGGAACGCACAAGTATATCAGCGTCGCGCCCGCCGGGCTTGGCCTCGCTTGTGCATCGAGCTCCGCCGCGCGGCGCTCCGAGCGGCGCCGGCCGCCCAACTTCCCTCACAGCCGAAGCTGCCGATGCACGGTCGCACGTGGAGCGTCCGCGGGGTATTGCTGCGCCGCCGGCGTGGCCTTTTGCAAGTCGGGTCGCGTTGTGCTGCCGGTGTCTTGGCGCTGCTGCAGCTGCTGGCAGTCGCGACTGCGTCGGCGCAGGCGCAGGCGCCGAGTGGGGGTGACAGCACGGCTGCGGTGGTCGATCCGCCGGACGCCGTCGTCGCGGGCGCGCCGGCGCCGGAGGCCGGGACCGAGCTCGCGCTCACCGAGCGCACCCGCAAGAAGACCCGCCGCGCGCGCGCGGCCAAGCGCGCGGCGGCATCGGCCGCGCCCTCGGCGCCGGAGAGGGTCGCGAAGTTTCCCGCCGGCTGGCCGATCGGACCGGCGCCGCTTCCGGGATCGCTCCTCCCGGCAAACCGCATCGTCGCGTACTACGGCAACCCGTACTCGAAGCGGATGGGCATCCTGGGCGAGCTGCCGCCCGAGACCATGCTCGACCACCTGGAGCGCACCGCCGCGAAGTGGGCGGCCGCGGACACCGCCACACCCGTCAAACCCGCGCTGCACCTGATCGTCACCGTGGCGCAAGGAAAGCCGGGCAGCGACGGCCGCTACCGCATGCGGCACACCGGCGCCACGATCGAGAAAGTGGCTCAATGGGCCGAGCGGAAGGGATGGCTCCTGTTCCTCGACATCCAGGTGGGGCAGAGCACCGTGCGGGAGGAGCTGCCGCGGCTGCTACCCTGGCTCGCCCGCCCCTACGTGCACTTGGCGCTCGATCCGGAGTTCGCGATGAAGGACGGGATCGTGCCGGGTCGGAAGATCGGCACGATGGACGCGGCGGACGTCAACTACGCCTCGGGCGTACTTGGCCGGTTGGTGGACTCGCTCTCGCTCCCGCCCAAGGTGCTCGTGGTGCACCGCTTCACCGAGAGCATGCTCACCAACGCACCGCGGATCCGGTTGGACCCACGGGTGCAGGTGGTGATCGACATGGACGGGTTCGGGACCCGGACGCTCAAGCGGGCGATCTACAAGTACGTGATCATCGAGGAGCCGGTGCAGTTCACCGGCTTCAAGCTCTTCACCAAGGCGCGGAACGACCGGCCGATGATGACGCCCGAGGAGGTCCTGCGGCTCTCGCCGCAGCCGCTCTACATCCAGTATCAGTGAGGGGCGGGCGGGCGGGCAGGCGGACACGTGGCTGCGCGCCCTCCGAAAGCGTCAGCGCCGGCCGAACAACCGCGCGATTCTCCCCGCGATCCCCCCACCGTGAGACTCGCCCGCCGAGTCGCCCGCCGTAACGGGCGGTGCTGATGAGCTGTCCCTCGCCGAACCGCTGGCTGCGAATCCGGCATTGGCCGCGGTCGGGTCGAGCGGCCCGCCAGCTTCGGCGCGTCCGGCGAGCGCCGCCGCAAACGCGGACCCGTCGGCAAAACGCTCGGCCGGGTCGCGGGCGAGCGAGCGCATGATTGCCCGCTCCACAGCCTCGGTGAGGCCCGGCACGACCGCCCGGATCGGGCGGGGCGGACCCATGAACCGCCGCACCAGCGCCGCCTGTGGCGTGGGCCCGGTGAACGGCGGCTCGCCGGCCAACATCTCGTAGAGCACGCAGCCCAGCGCGAAGACGTCGGTCCGTCCGTCGATCTGCTTGTCGCCGCTCGCCTGCTCCGGACTCATGTAGGTCGGCGTTCCCACGATCATGCCGGTCTGGGTCAGCTTCTCCTGGACCTCGCTCACCGCCCGCGCCACGCCGAAGTCGGCCACCAGCACCCGCTCGCCGGAGAGAAGAATGTTGTCCGGCTTCACGTCCCGATGCACCACGCCCTGGGCATGGGCGTATCCCAGCGCCTCCCCCACGGCGAGCGCGATCCGGAGCGCCTCGGCGGCGGGCAACTGGCGCTCGCGCTGGAGCCGGTCGTAGAGCGATTCGCCCTCGACGTACGGCATCGTGAACCAGAGCTGGCCGGCGGCCTGGCCCTCGCCCTGCGCGATCTCGCCCGAGTCCAGCACGCCCAGGATGTGGCGGTGGTCGAGCCGCCCCGCCACCCGGATCTCCCGCTTGAAGCGGTCCGCCCCCACCGTGGAGGCGAGCTCGGCGTGGAGCACCTTGAGGGCCACCGGCCGGTCCGCGGCGACGTCCCGCGCCAGAAAGACGGTGGCCATGCCCCCGCGCCCGAGCTCGCGGGCGATCTCGTAGCGACCCGCGAGCCCGGCTCCGAGGGCGTCCGCCAGACGGCTCATCGCCGGAGGCCGCTCACTCGAGGGGCCGCTCAGAGTGGCTTGAAGGAGAAGTGCTGCCCGCCAACCGAGGCCTCGTACATCAGCCCGCCCTTGCCCATGGTCACGATGGCGACCCCGTTGTGCCAGGCGAGGTCGGCCGAGGCGCGGGCGGTCACCGCGATCGCGGAAGCCTGGGCGTCCAGCTTGAGCCGGCCGCTCTTGAACCCCTCGAAGGCCGACTGGTCCCGCATGAAGACCACCTCGCTGTACACCTGGCCGCCGAGCTGCAGGCCGATGGTGACCTGGGTGAGCTTGGACTTCCCGACCAGCTTACCGCCCTGGTAGACCCAACCCCCGCCGCGGGCGCCGCCGATCCCGATCCCTCCCTTGCCGACGCTGGGGAAGACCGCGTAGGCGTACGAGTCGTCGAACCACTTCGCCAGGCTCGGATCCTTCTCCTTCATCTTGGCGATCACCGCCTCCGCATCCTCGGGCCCGGCCGAGCCGCGGGGCGCAGCCGGCTGGCCGGCTGCCAGGAGGCCGATCGCGGCGAGCCCCAATAGAAGTCGCATGGCGCTGTTCCTCGATGGTTAGATCACGGTTCCGCTGGGCACGACCGCGCCCTTGGGAATCACCACGATGCCGTCACGCAGATAGAAGTTGGGTCCGTCCAGGTCGGGCGGCTTGCCATCGGGCGAGATGCGCACGCCGTCGCCGATGCGGGCGTTCTTGTCCACGATGGTGCGCTCGATGCGCGCGTCCCGCCCGATGCCGATGGGAGGCGCACCGGGCGGCGGCGCGCGCTCGGGTGTCTCGTAGTAGTCGGCGCCCATCACCAGCGAGGAGCGGATCACCGCGCCGCCCTCGATCCGGCTGCGGACCCCGATCAGCGACCGCTCGATCACCGCGTCGTTGATGATGCAGCCGTCGGCGATGACCGCCCGCTCGAGCTGCGACTTGATCAGCTTGGTGGCGGGCAGATAGCGCGCGTGGGTGAATATGGGTGCGTTCGCGTCGTAGAAGTTGAACTTGGGAACCGGCTCGCAGAGGTCCAGGTTGGCCTCGTAGAACGACCGGATGGTGCCGATGTCCTCCCAGTATCCGGTGTAGAGGTACGCGAAGACCCGCCGGCAGGCGATGAGCCGGGGAATCACGTGCTTGCCGAAGTCCGCCTCGGCGCCCCGGAGCGCGTCGCGAAGCACCGCCCGGTCGAACACGTAGATGCCCATCGAGGCCAGGAGCGATCCAGGCTCCACCCGCTCGGCCAGCGGCCCGAACGCCGCCCCCTCCACCTTGAGCGACGCCAGCGCGTCCGGATCGGTCGGCTTTTCCACGAAGCGAGTGATGCGCCCCTCGGGAGTCACCTGCATGATGCCGAAGGCGTGGGCGGCCTCGGCCCGCACCGGAATCGTGGCGACCGTCACCTCCGCGCCGGTGGCCACGTGCTGCTCCAGCACCAGGCGGAAGTTGATCTTGTAGAGCTGGTCGCCCGAGAGGATCAGGACCAGCCGGTGGGGGTAGCTGTCCAGATGCACCAGGTTCTGGCGCACCGCGTCAGCCGTGCCCTGATACCACTCGCAGTGGTCCGGCGTCTGCCGCGCCGCCAGGATTTCCACGAACCCGGGGGAGAACTGGTCGAAGCGGTAGCTCTCCTGGATGTGCCGGTGCAGCGAGCTGGAATTGAACTGGGTGAGCACGAAGATGCGGCGGAGATCCGACGTGATGCAGTTGCTGATCGGGATGTCCACCAGCCGGTACTTCCCCGCGAGGGGTACGGCGGGCTTGGCCCGGTCCTTGGTCAACGGAAACAGGCGCGTCCCGGCGCCGCCGCCCATGACGACGGCGACGATGTCCAGGGGACGCAGCATGGATGCCCAGGGCATGCTCAAGGATACCCATCGGCCCGGCGCGTCACCACCCGCCGACGTGATGCCGCCGCTATCGCGAGCGGCCGCCGGACAATAGCATTACGCCTCACCCCGGAGGAGGCCACCGTGCGCTGGACGCCCGGAACCAGCAGGCAGGACGTGGAGGACCGCCGCGGCGGCGGCGGTTTCATTCCCGGCGGCGGCATGCGCATCGGGCTCGGCGGGATCGTCGTGCTGCTCGTCCTGAGCCTGATCTTCAAGCAGGATTTCTTCAGCCTGCTCGCGGGCGGCGGGGGCGCGCCGGCGGGGGGCGCTCCGTCGGGCGCGGTGTCGAGCTCGCCGGAGGAGGAGCAACTGGTGGACTTCGTCACCTTCGTGCTGAACGACGCGCAGGCCACTTGGGAGCGGATCCTTCCCGAGCACGGCGTCGAGTACCGGCACGCCAGGCTGGTGCTCTTCCGGGATGCCATTCAGTCCGCCTGCGGGTTCGCCGAAGCGGCCACGGGACCCTTCTACTGCCCCGGCGACGAGCGGGTCTACATCGACCTCGGGTTCTATGACGAGCTCAAGCAGCGGTTCGGGGCGCCCGGGGACTTCGCCCAGGCCTACGTGCTGGCGCACGAGATCGGGCATCACGTGCAGCACCTCCTGGGCACCGACGAGCGGGTGCGCGGCATCCAGCTCCGGAGCCCGGGGCAGGCCAACCCGCTCTCGGTTCGGCTCGAGCTCCAGGCGGACTGCTACGCGGGCATCTGGGCCCGCTCGACGGCGCAGCGCGACATCCTCGAAAAGGGCGACGTGGACGAAGGGCTGGGCGCCGCCGCGGCCGTGGGCGACGACCGGATCCAGCGCATGTCCACCGGCCGGGTCAACCCGGACGCCTTCACCCACGGCACCTCGGAGCAGCGGGTGCGGTGGTTCAACGAGGGCTTCAGCTCCGGCCGGCTGGAGGCGTGCGACACCTTCCGGAGCTGATCGCACGCCTCCCCGACGGCAGGCCCCGCCAGCGTAGCCGCTGGCGGGGCCTGCTCGCGTTTGGTGGCCGTGTGCCGCGGAGCCGGTCCGTTCGGTCTACTGCGGACCCACCGGGAAGGCGACCGGCAGGTTCGCCGCGATGGTGGACTCCGTCGCGGCGTCGAGGCAGTGCGGATGCCCGAACCCGCCCGCGCTCTTTCCGTTCGCGTCGATGTCGTAGATGATGTTGTCGTCTCCCGTGGCGCTGACGCCGGCGGGGACGTTGTCGAGATTGAGGGCGTGGCGCACCTTCCAACCGATGACGTGGTCGGCGCAACTGGTGTCGCCGCTCACGCCCACCCCGCCGACGATGTTGCCGTTCGCGTCGTAGAGCGCGAACCCGCCGCCGAACACGTTGGTGCCGCCGATCCGCTTGCCGACCATGTAGTCCCGCGTGGTGCCGTAGTCGGCCGCGTTGCCGCCGTACGCCGCGTCCTCGTTGATGGGGTTGGCGTCCTGCAGGCCGAACAGGCTCCCGCCGGGCTGCACCGCCGAGTACAGGTTGGCCGTGGAGAGCGCGAGGCTGCCCGGGGCGGAGAGGCTGAAGTTGTTGGCCGTGTTCGCCTTCTGCGCCGAGATGATCCGGCTGCCGGGCCACTGATCGCCTTCGGTCGTGCCGGTGAAGACGACCGCCACGACCACGCCGCTCCGGTCCACCACCGTGGCCCACATGTTCAGGCCCAGTCCGCCATTGTCCACCTTGGAGTTGCTGCCGACCGCGCCCTGGAGGGCGGTCTTGAGCTGGTCCGCGGTGACGACGGCGTTCGGCGTGAAGCTGGGCGGGTTGGTGACGTCGTCGTCGCTGCAGGCGGCGGCTGCGACGACGCCGGCGCCGGCCGCGGCGCGAATCAGGAGCCGGCTGCAGCGGTGTACGCTACGGCGGGACATACGAGACTCCTCGTGTCTTTGCGCCGATGGGGGCCCCGCCATCGGCGCCTACGGTGGACCGGCCCGGTGCGGCGGACCTCGCCGGTGGAAGAAAACCAACCCCGCTGCATTGTCTTTCAGAGAGGCACCTACCCTACGGTCCGGACACCGGGCGCGCAAGAGAGCGGGCTCACGAGCGCTTCCGGATCCGAAACTCCCGCGAGCCGCTCGGCTCGCCGTCCACGAGGATCTCGACCCGATAGCGCCCCGGCGGAAGGCCCGAGGGCCGGACGACGTGAAACTCGGTTTGCGCCGGCCCGCTGGGCGCGATGGTTCGGCCGGTCGAGTCCACCCGCTGCCCCCGCTCGTGCGTCCACCTCGCCGCGAGATTCACGCTCGGCGACTCGCCCGTCGTTGCCACCGACACGTAGATCGTGTCCGCCGGAGCGAACGTCGTGTCGGGCACGGTGACGCGCTTGTCCGCCCCGATCGCCCGGCCCAGCGAGATCGCGGCCACCGCGAAGCGCCGCCCGTCCGGCGGGGCGCCGGAGGCTCGCCGCGTCGTATCGCCCGCGACCGGCGCGCGGGGCGGCGCCGCCGCGCGGTCGGCCCCGGGCCGAGCGGCAGGCGCCGGCCGACAGGCGCCGGGGACGGCGGCGGCGAGCAGAAGGAGGGCGTGGACGCTGGGTCGGCGGGCAGGGCGAACACGGCGCATGCCGGATCTCCTCGAGGTTCGGACTACCGCGCATGGGTGGCGGACGCCCAAGTTAGAGGCCGCGGAGGGCCGACGCCACGCGGCGGCGGCATCGGAGCACCACCCGGCGGCCGCCCGGGCCACCGGACATGACTATGGCGATCCACGGTGGACGCTCCGCACCTCGCCCGAGGAAGCCCGATGCCGGCTCGACCGCTCGCCCGGAAGCTCATCCAGCCCTTCCAGCGCTTCTTCGAGATCGAGGCGGCGGGCGGGATCGTCCTCCTCGTCGCGGCGGCGGTCGCACTCCTCTGGGCCAACTCGCGGTGGTCGGGCTCGTACGAGCGGCTCTGGGAGCTGCCGATCACCCTCGGCGTAGCGCCGCTCGCCATGACCGAGTCGCTCCACCTCTGGATCAACGACGGCCTGATGGTCGTCTTCTTCCTCCTGGTGGGGCTCGAGATCAAGCGCGAGGCGCTGGTCGGGGAGCTCGCCTCGCTCAAGAAATCCGCGCTTCCCCTGGCCGGTGCGGTCGGCGGAATGGTGGTGCCGGCCGCGATCTACGCCTCGCTCAACGCGGGCACGCCCGGGATCCGGGGCTGGGGCATCCCCATGGCGACGGACATCGCCTTCGCGCTGGGCGTGCTGGCGCTGCTCGGCTCTCGTGCGCCGACCGGCCTCAAGGTGTTCCTCGCGGCGCTCGCGATCACGGACGACATCGGGGCGGTGCTGGTGATCGCCTTCTTCTACACGGCCCAGCTCTCGTTCACCGCCTTGGCCGCCGCGGCCGTCGTGCTCGCGCTGCTCGCCGGCGCCAACCGGGCCGGCGTGCGCACCATGTGGGTGTACGCGCCGCTCGGGATCGTGCTCTGGGTCGCCTTCCTCAAGTCCGGGGTGCACGCCACCGTGGCCGGGGTGCTGCTCGCGATGACCATTCCGGCACGCACGGCCGCGGGCGAGTGGGACGAGTCGCGCTCTCCACTGCTGGCGCTCGAGGAGCGGCTGCACGGCCCGGTGTCGTTCGGCATCATGCCGCTCTTCGCGCTCGCGAATGCCGGCCTGCACCTGGACCGCCGGCTGGCCGCTGCCTTCGGCGAGCCGATCGCGCTGGGCGTCCTGCTGGGCCTCGCCCTCGGCAAGCCGATCGGCATCACCGCGGCCGCGTGGGCGACGGTGCGGGCCGGGCTCGCCGCGCTGCCCGAGGGGGTGAGCTGGCGGGGGCTGCACGGGGCCGCATGGCTCGGCGGCATCGGGTTCACCATGTCGCTCTTCATCGCCGGACTCGCGTTCACCACCGCGGATGCGCTGGACGCCGCGAAGGCCGGGATTCTGGCCGCCTCCGCGATCGCGGGAATCATAGGCACGCTCGTGCTCCGCCTCGCCGCGAGTCCGCCGGCCGGAAGAAACGAGCCGTCATAAGCCGCCGCTTCACGGGACGCCCTCGTGACCGGCCCCTGCTTGACAGATCAAGACATCTTGATATGTTGATGCAATGTCCACGGCTGCCGACTCCTCGGCGTACACGGCCCGGCTGTTCCATGCTCTCGCCGATCCGACTCGCCTGCGCATCGCGGCGCTGCTCCGCCATGGCGAGCGCTGCGTCTGCGAGCTTACCACGACGATGGAGGCGGGCCAGTCACGCCTTTCGTTCCACCTCAGGACCATGAAGGACGCGGGGCTCATCGGCGACCGGCGGGCCGGCCGGTGGATCTACTACCGCCTCCGGCCCGAGGCGCTCGACGCGCTGCACGCCGCGCTGAGCTCGTTCGCCCCGCACTCGCCGTCCGAGCACCGCGCCGGCTGCTGCGGCACGCAAGTGACATCCGCCGTACCCATCGATGCATGACTGGACACCAGCAAGGAATTGGAGCGACCGATGAGCGACGCCTTGAAGGATGCGGTTCGGGAGAGGTACGGCGCGGCGGCAATGCGCGTGCAACAGGGCGCGGGCCCGAATGGCTGCGGATGCGGCTGCTCCGCCCCGCAGGCGGTGGCGGACGACCCGATCAGCGGCGGGCTCTACTCGAGCGATGACACCTGCGGGCTTCCCCGGGACGCCGCCCTGGCCTCGCTTGGTTGCGGCAATCCGACGGCGCTGGCCGAGCTCCAGCCGGGCGAGACGGTGCTCGACCTGGGCTCGGGCGGCGGCATCGACGTGCTCCTCTCGGCGCGCCGCGTGGGTCCGACCGGGAAGGCGTACGGGCTGGACATGACGGACGAAATGCTCGCGCTCGCCCGAGAGAACCAGCGCAAGTCTGGGCTCGAGAACGTCGAGTTCCTGAAGGGCGACATCGAGCGGATCCCGCTGCCGGACGCGTCGGTGGACGTGATCATCTCCAACTGCGTGATCAACCTCGCGGCCGACAAGCGGAAGGTGATTCGCGAGGCGTTCCGGGTGCTCCGCCCGGGCGGGCGGTTCGCCGTCTCCGACATCGTGGTACGGGGCGATTTGCCCCTCGCGGTGCGGCGCAGCATGGAGCTCTGGGTCGGCTGCATCGCGGGGGCGCTCGAGGCCTCCGAGTTCGAGCGGATTCTGGGGGACGCCGGGTTCGTGGACGCGGCCGTCGAGCCGACCCGTCTGTACCGGATCGACGATGCGCGCGCGTTCCTCCAGGGGGCCGGAGCCGACCCGGAGGTGCTCGCGCGAGAGGTGGACGGGTGCATCATGGGCGCGTTCGTTCGCGCCCGGAAGCCCGCGTGATCGACGCGGCGATCCGCCCCGCGCAGGCGCGCGACCTTCCGGCGGTGCTGGGGCTGCTCGCCGCGGCGAAGCTCCCCCGTGCGGGCGTGCCGTCCACGCTCGACGGTTTCGTCGTGGCCGATCGCGCTGGCGAATTGTTGGGCGTGGCGGGCGTCGAGCGCTACGGGGCGGTCGGGTTGCTCCGGTCGGTGGCCGTCGCGGCGGCGCTCCGGGGCGCCGGGCTGGGGCGGGCGCTGGTGGAGCGCGCGCTGGCCGACGCCGGCGCGCGCGGGGTGCGGGACGCCTACCTGCTCACGACCACCGCGGACCGCTGGTTTCGGCGGCTCGGATTCGTGCCGGTGGAGCGCTCGGCGCTGCCGGCGGCGCTCGCCGGGTCGGAGGACTTGCAGGGGGCGTGTCCCGCGTCCGCGGTTGCGATGTACCGAACGCTTCCAGAGCCTGCGGAGCCGGTGCGGGTCCTGTTCCTGTGTACCGGCAATAGCGCCCGCAGCCAGATCGGCGAGGCGCTTCTTCGGACCCGCGGCGGCTGGCGCTTCGTGGTGGCCAGCGCGGGCACCCGCCCCGCGCCCGCCGTGCACCCGCTCGTGCTCGAGGCGCTGCGGGATGCCGGCATCCAGTGGGACGGGCACCCGCCGACCCACGTGGACGCGATCGCGGGTGACGGATGGGATCTCATCATCACCGTCTGCGACGGCGCGCTCGAGGCCTGCCCGATGCTCCCGGGAGCGGCGCAGGCGCACTGGTCGCTTCCGGATCCGGCGGCGGTGCAAGGCGATGACCGGGAGCGCCGTCGCGCCTTTCGCGATACGGTGGCCGCATTGGAGCGCCGGGTTGGGGGGCTGGTCAGGCTCGCGGCTCGCGGCCTGGACCGGGATGCGCTAGTGCGTGCGGCGAGGGATATGGAGCACGCCGCGGGGTGAGACCAGTCGCGACCCACGTTCCGCCACCACCGGTGCCGGTGTCCTTCACCCGGGTCATGGACCCGCGGAGCGGGCGCGAATGGGAGCGGGTGGGCGTCGAGCCCGACATCGCGATGCCCCCCGAGCGTGCGCTCGACGCCGCCCACGCCGCCGCGCCCGCCTGGGGCAAGACCTCGGCCGCCGAGCGTGCCGTGATCCTCAACAAGATCGCCGACCGCATCGAAGAGAACCTCGAATCCATCGCGCTCGCCGAGTCGTGGGACAACGGCAAGCCGATCCGCGAGACCCTCAACGC
>DASSOD010000138.1:0-13409 GCA_035700905.1 Gemmatimonadales bacterium
GTGCTCATCGACGATCCCGAGTTCGCCCGGGCCATGGAGGGCCAGTTCCGCCGAGACCTCGACCGGAGCCTCGAGGTGGAGCGGCGGCTCCGGCGCGCCCCGCGGCACCTTCAGCGGGTGCTGCCGTCGGGCCTCCACCGGCGGCCCTCGGGCGGGATGGCCATTCCACGCCAGCGGCGGGCCAGTCGCGAGCTACGGGGACGCGCGGCCGTCCTCGCGCGAACGGTGATCAGCGCCGCACGCCGTTCGGTCTACGGACCGATCAGCGCGGGGCTGGTCCTGCTCGGGTTGCTCTTCCTCGTCCTGCCGCGTCCGATGGCGTACGTTTTCGGCGTGATCTGCGTCTGGTTCGCGATAGCGGCCGGGTTCGAGGCGTTCAAGCGCCGGTCCGAGCAGTGACGCGCGCCGCCCGCCCAACGACGGCGGGAGGGCTGCGCGTAGTACCCCTGCACCCGCCAACCGTCCGGCCGGAACGGTCCTGCGGCCGAGCGTGCGGCTGACGGCTCGGCTCCCCCGGCGACCCCGCGCGCCGGGTTCGCCGGCGCTCGCAATCGAAGGCCGGCGCGGATATCGTCCCTAGACCTGGAGGCGGACCCGAGCACATGAGCACGGCCATCCTGGATACCGGTGAGCGCATGGCGCTGCTGCCGGCCGATACGCCGGCGGATGCCGTGATCGTCACCCGCAACCTGCAACGCGACTACGACATGGGCGGCGAGGTCGTCCACGCGCTCAGGGGGGTGGACATCACGATCCGCCGCAACGAGCTCGTGGCGATCATGGGGGCCTCGGGATCCGGCAAGTCCACCCTCATGAACCTGCTCGGCTGCCTCGACAGTCCCACCGCGGGCGAGTACTGGCTCAACGGCCATCGCGTCTCCGAGCTCGACGATGACGAGCTGGCGCGCATCCGCAACAAGGAGATCGGGTTCGTCTTCCAGACCTTCAACCTGCTGCCCCGGGCCACGGCGCTGCACAACGTGGAGCTTCCGCTGGTGTACGCCGGGACGGGCGGCCGCGAGCGCCAGGCGCTCGCCGCCGAGGCGCTGGCGCGCGTGGGCCTGGCGGACCGGATGCACCACAAGCCCAACGAGCTCTCGGGCGGCCAGCGGCAACGCGTGGCCATCGCCCGCGCGCTGGTGAACCGGCCCAGCATCCTGCTGGCCGACGAGCCCACCGGGAACCTCGATTCGGCCACCAGCCAGGACATCATGGGGCTGTTCGAGTCGCTGCACCGCGAGGGGCAGACGATCGTCATCGTAACCCACGAAGCGGACATCGCCGCACACGCGCTCCGCCAGATTCACCTCAAGGACGGCCGGGTGGAGCGGGACTTCCAAACGCCCAGGGACCGGTGAGCGCCGCCGCCCGGACGCTGGCCGGCCGGCGCGCGGGATCCCGACGGAGGCGGCCACCGGCCGCGGTCGTTCACGGCCTGCTGGCAGGCGGCCTCGCGCTCGCGGCCACCACGGCGTGCCGGCGCCAGCAACCGCTGCCGGTCTACGAGGCCGTGCCGGTCGTGCGGCGCGACATCATCGTCTCCGCCCAGGCCAACGGCACCATCGCTCCGGACACCACGGTCGAGGTGAAGTCGCGCGCGGCGGGCGAAGTGCTGCAGGTCTACGTGGAGACCGGCCAGGTGGTGAAGCGGGGGACGCTCCTCGTCTCCATCGATCCCCGCCAGCCGCGCAACGCGGTGGAGCAGGCCCAGGCCGATCTCCAGGTGGCCCAGGCTCAGCTTGCCAATGCAAGGTCCCAGAAGCAGCGGTCGGACACGCTCTTCGCGAGCCAGGCGATCACCGCCGAGGAGCACGAGACGGCCACCCTCGCCTACGCCAACGCGCAGGCAGCCGTGGTGAAGGCGCGCGTCGCGCTGGAGAACGCGCGCATCCAGCTCGAGGACACCCAGGTGCGCGCGCCGATCACGGGAACGGTGATCGAGAAGGACGTGGAGCGTGGCCAGGTGATCGCGTCCGCGACGCAGAACGTGGGCGGCGGGACCGTGCTGCTAAAGATGGCCGACCTGAGCCAGGTGCAGGTGACGACGCCGGTGGACGAGACCGACATCGGCCAGATCCGCCCGGGACAGCCGGCGACGGTGCACGCGGCCGCCTTCCCCAACCGCAGCCTCCAGGGCGAGGTGGCCAAGATCGAGCCGCAGGCCACCGTGGTGCAGAACGTCACCATGTTCAACGTGCAGGTGGAGATCGACAACCGGGCCGGTCTGCTCAAGCCCGGAATGACCGCAGACGTCGAGATCCACATCGGAGAGCGGCTCGACGTTCCCGCGATCCCGAACGCCGCGCTCCGGACGCCGCGCGACGTCGCGTCGGCCGCACAGGTGCTCGGCCTCGACCCCGGCGAGGTCCAGGCCGAGCTCGCGAGCGCGGACTCCGCGGCCCGCGGCGCGGTGCCCCCCGCCGACGGTCGGGTATCGCTGGGCGGCGGCGCCGCCCCGGCCGGAGCGACCGCCGACAGCGGCGGCGTGCGGGCCGGCCGCCGTGACGCGGCGGGAGCCGCCGCCGGGGCCGGCTCCCGGGCTCCGCGGTCGCAGAACGGCGGCCGTCAGCGCGGCGCGGACAGCGGGGCGGCCCAGGGCCGGAGCGGGCGTGGAGGGCGGTACATCGTGTTCGCCAAGCGGGGCGGCCCTCCGCACGCCGCCTGGGTCCGAACCGGCTTGACCGACCTGGACTATACCGAGGTGCTGAGCGGCGTGTCGGTGGGAGATTCGGTCCTGCTGCTGCCCAGCGCGAGCCTGGTGCAGAATCAGCAGCAGATGCGCGAGCGGATCAACCGGGTGACGGGCGGCGGCCTGCCGGGGGTCCAGCAGCAGGCGCCCCAGTCCCGCACGCCGTCGCAAGCGCCCCAGGGCAGGGGGCCCTGAATGCTGGTCGGCGAGGCGGTCGCGGCGGCACTCGATTCCATTCGGGTGAACGCCCTGCGATCCGCGCTCACGATGCTCGGCATCGTGATCGGCGTCGGGGCGGTGATCACGATGGTGGCGCTCGGGAGCGGCGCGCAGCGCGCGGTGGAGGAGCGGATCCAGGCGCTCGGCGCGAGGGTCCTGAGCGTGTTCCCGGGCCAGCAGTTCCGCACCGGGGTCGCGAGCGCCGACCGGGTGGCGCTCACCATGGACGACTACACCGCGCTCGAGCAGTACGGGACCAAGTTCGCGGCCGTCGTTCCGGAGCTCCAGCAGCAGTCGCAGGTGAAGTACCTCGACCGCAACATCAACGTCGCCGTGGTCGGCACGACGCCGGAATACCTTCCGGTCCGGAACTTCACCATCACCTACGGGCGGATGTTCACGGCGGGCGACGATGCGGCCCGCCGGCGCTATGCGGTCCTCGGCGCCTCGGTGCCCGACATGCTCGGCGCCAACACCGCGGGCATGATCGGCCAGACGATCTCGATCCGTGGCCTCGATTTCGAGATCCTCGGCGTCCTCAGCGCCAAGGGCGCCGCCGGCGGGTTCTTCAATCCCGACGAGCAAGTGCTCATTCCGCTGCAGACGGCGCGCTACCGGGTGTTCGGGACGGACCGGCTTCGGCAGATCTCGGTGCAGCCCGCCGACAGCGTATCGGCTGACGTGGCGATGGTGGACATCGAGCGCGTCCTCAGGCGGGAGCACAAGCTCAGGCCCGGCGCGCCGGACGACTTCCAGATCCGGAACCAGCAGGACATCCTCTCCACCCAGCAGCAGGCCACCCAGGTCTTCACCTACCTGCTCGCGAGCATCGCGGCCGTGAGCCTTCTCGTCGGCGGCATCGGTATCATGAACATCATGCTGGTGTCGGTGACCGAGCGCACCCGTGAGATCGGCATCCGCAAGGCGATGGGCGCGAGCCGGGCGGACATCCTGATGCAGTTCCTGGTCGAGGCGCTTGCGCTCTGCCTCGCCGGGGGGGTGGCGGGCATCCTGCTCGGCACCGGCGCGGCGCTCGCCCTCTCACGCTTCCTGCAGTGGAACACGCTGATCTCGCCGCTCGCCATCGTGGTCGCGTTCGGCTTCAGCGCCGCCGTCGGCCTCTTCTTCGGCCTGTGGCCCGCGCGGCGGGCCGCGCGCCTCGATCCCATCGTCGCGCTGCGGTACGAGTAGGCCGGTGGCCGAGGACGCCGACGTCGTCGTCATCGGCGCGGGCGCGGCCGGACTGGCCGCCGCCTCACGCCTGTCCGCCGCAGGGCTCCGCGTTCTCCTGCTCGAGGCGCGGCGGCGGGTCGGCGGCCGCATCCTCACCCTCCGAGCCGCCGGCTGTCCGCTGCCCGTGGAGCTGGGCGCCGAGTTCGTGCACGGCACGGCCCCGGAGAGCTGGAACCTGATCCGACACGCGGGACTCTCGGTGCTCCAAGCCGGCGAGCACCACCTCGAGGCCGCCGGCGGGCGGGTGCGCGAGGCGCCCGGCTTCCAGGGGACGCTGGAATCGCTGGTAGAGCTGGCCGAGCGCGAGCCCGACGACCAGAGCGTGGCGGAGCTCCTCCCGAGGCTGGGCCCGGCCGACCAGGATCGCGCCGAGCTGGTGCGGCGCTACGTCGAAGGCTTCCACGCCGCGGAGCTCGACCGGGCCAGCGCCAAGGCCGTCGCCCGCTCCGAGCGCGGCAGCGGGGCCGGTGGGTGTCCCGCGTTCCGGATCCTGGACGGTTACGACGCGCTCCCGGACGCATTGCGCGGCCGGCTCGGAGTAGGGGCCGAGCTGCGGCTGGATGCCCGGGTCACCCTGGTCCGGTGGTCGCGCGGGCGGGTCGAGGTGACCGCGCGGTCGTCGCTGCGAGGGGCGGAGCCGCTCGGCATCATCGCCCGCGCGGCGGTCGTCACGCTGCCGCTTGGCGTTCTCAAGGGCGACGGAGCCGCCACCCCGCGGTTCGATCCCGAGCCCCGGGGCAAGCGCGCCGCCCTCGAGCGGCTGGAGATGGGTCCGGCGCTCCGGCTGGTGCTCCGGTTCCGGGAGGTCTGGTGGGATGACGCCGTGCGGGCTCTCGGCGATGAGCCGCTCGCGTTCGTTCACCTCCCCGAGGCGCCGATCCCGACATGGTGGGCCCCCGCCCCGGTGCGTACCGCCACCCTCACCGGGTGGGCGGGAGGGCCGGCGGCTGCGCGCTTCGCCGGCCGCGGCACCCATGCGTTGGTGAACGCCGGGCTGGACGCGCTGGCGGGCGCGTTCGGGGCATCTCGCGGGCGGCTCGACGAGCTGCTCGTCGCCGCCTACTCCCACGACTGGTCCGCGGATCCGTTCGCCTGCGGCGCCTACAGCTACGTACTGGCCGGCGGGCTCCCGGCCCAGGCCGAGCTGGCCCGCCCGGTCGAGGACACCCTGTTCTACGCCGGCGAGGCAACCCACACCGAGGGGGAGCACGCCTCGGTCCATGGAGCGATCGCGACGGGGGACCGGGCCGCAGCGGAGCTCTTGGCGGCCCTCGGCCGCTGACCGGAACCGCCGGGCGGCAGGCGACGTTGATTCCGGGTCCCCTTCGGAGTGGAGGTCCGCGCTTGGGCACACCGGTGAAGCGGCACCACGGCATCGTCCGCGCCGCTCATTGGATCAACGCCGTGGTCCTCACGGGCATGATCGCGAGCGGGCTCCAGATCTACGCGGCCTTTCCCCATTTCGGGATGAAGGGACGGGTGTATCCGGTCCCGAACCCGTTCGACTCGAGCCACCTGCCTCACGGATTCCCCGAATGGAGCAGGCTCGGCGGATGGCTGGCCGGCGGGATCAACTGGCACTTTGCGCTCGCCTGGCCCTTCGTCGTGACCGGGCTGATCTACGTGGCGTTTCTGGCCGTCTCCGGCGAGTGGCGGGCCCTGCTCTTCCGGCCCAAGGACGTCGGTCCCGCCGTGCAGATGCAGCTCTATTACCTCCGGCTCCGGACGGACCACCCGCCGCAGGGCAAGCACAACGCGCTGCAGAAGGCCGCCTACACCTTCATCGTGCTGCTCGGCGCCCTGTCGGCGCTCACCGGCTTCGCCATCTACAAGCCGGTCCAGTTCGCCTGGCTCACCGCGCTCTTCGGCGGCTACGAGCTTGCGCGCTACTGGCACTTCCTCGCGGTGTGGACCTTCATCGCGTTCACGCTGGTGCACGTGGCGCTGGTGCTGCTGGTGGATCCGGCCTCGCTTCGCGCGATCATCACCGGGTGGTACCGGGGGAGGTTTCCGAGCCATGACTGAGGGCCGCCTCGACCGGCGGGATTTCCTTCGCCTGGGCTTGCTCGCGGGGCCCGCGGCGCTTGCGGCCTGCGGGTGGGATGGAGGTCCGCTGCTCGAACCCAAGCTCCGGGCGGTGTCGCGCTTCAACGATTGGGTGGGCGAGCGGATCCTGCTGTCGCCGAATCGCCTGGCCGCGACCTACCCGGTCTCGGCGCGAAGCGGCTCGATGCCGTCGTACTTCATCAGCCGTCGGACGCCGCTCCCGGCGGATCCGGACGGATGGGCGCTCGAGGTGGGCGGCCTGGCGCGGAAGCCGTTGCGCCTCACCCGGCCGATGCTCGAGGCGATGCCGCGGATCACGTATACCGTGAAGCACCACTGCGTGGAGGGGTGGACGGCCATCGCCACGTGGACCGGCGTCCCCGTTGCGACGGTGGCGGCGCTGGCGGAGCCGCTGCCCACGGCGCGATATCTCCGGTTCGACTCGTTCGACCGGGGCTACTACAACGGCTGGGATCTCAAGAGCGCCATGCACCCGCAGACGATTCTCGCCTACGCCTTCAACGATCGCCCGCTGATGCCGGACCATGGCGCGCCGCTCCGGCTCTACTCGCCGATCAAGCTGGGCTACAAGCTCACCAAGTATCTCACCCGGATGACGTTCACCGCCGAGCGCCCGGGCGGCTATTGGGAGGACCAGGGGTATCCCTGGCTCGCGGGCATCTAGCCCGCGCAACACCCCGAGCCCCGCGGGACGAAGGCGCCTCGTCGGGGGCGTCCCGCCCCGTCCCCCGGCTTGCCAAGCTCCGCCCTCAGGGCCAACATACCCTTCGCGCCCACCGGGACCCCGCATCGATGCACCGCGCCGCCATCCTCGGCACCGGCTTCGCCGTGCCCGACCGCGTCGTCACCAACGACGACCTCTCGCAGCTCATGGACACGAGCGACGAGTGGATCCGCGCCCGTACCGGCATCGAGCAGCGGCGCTGGGTGGGTGAGGGGGAGACTGGAACGGAGCTTTCCCTTCGCGCGGCGCGGTGCGCCCTAGAGGCCGCCGCCCTCGCGCCGCCGGACCTCGACGCGATCGTCTACGCGACCTCGACGCCGGACCACTTCGTTCCCGGCAACGGCGTTTACCTCCAGCACCTCCTCGACGCCGGGCCGATCCCCGCGCTCGACGTTCGCACCCAGTGCAGCGGCTTCGTCTTCGCACTCTCCGTGGCCGACGCCTGGATCCGCGCCGGGCAGTACCGGCGGGTGCTCGTCGTCGGCGCCGAGGTGCAGTCGACGGGAATGGACGTGACCACGCGGGGCCGCAACACCGCCGTGATCTTCGCTGATGGAGCCGGAGCGGCCGTGGTGGGTCCGACCGACGACCCCGAACGCGGGATCCTCGCCTTCGACCTGCACTCGGACGGCGCGCACGCGGAGAAGCTCTGGGTGGACGCTCCGGGCTGCATGTACCACCCGCGCGTCACGCCCGAGCATCTGGCCGAGGGGCGGCACTTTCTCCAGATGGATGGGAAGGAGGTGTTCCGGCACGCCGTCGCGCGCATGCCGGAGTCGGTGCACGCGGTGCTCGCGCGCCTGGGCCTCGGCCCCGCCGACATCGGCCTCCTGGTGGCGCACCAGGCCAACCTGCGGATCTCGGAGGCGGTGCAGCGCGCCCTGGGCCTGCGCGACGATCAGGTGTACAACAACATCCAGCGCTACGGCAACACCACGGCCGCCACCATCCCCATCGCGCTGGACGAGTGCGTCCGCGCCGGCCGGATCGCCCGCGGCGATCTGGTGGTGCTCACAGCCTTCGGCTCGGGGTTCCTCTGGGGCAGTGCGGCGCTCCGGTGGTGAGCGCCGCGCCGACTACGGTCCGCCGGCCGCGGGCTGCAGGTAGAGGTCATGGTGGCACGCCGGGCAGTCCACCCGCTTCGGGAGGCGGACGCCCCCGAACACCGTGAACTGCTGCACGGCGCCGCAGTGCGGACAGCGTCCGCGCGCGTCCTTGAAGGTCTCGCGCTCGCGGAGCCGGCGGGCGGCGAGCACGATCCCGACCAGGAGCGCGCCGGGCACCGCGAAGAAATGGACGATGGGGATGGGCAGCGCCACCAGCGCGGCACCCAGCCCGCCCGCGAGCGCGAGCCCGGAGCGCCGGAGCCGCTCGCGCTGCTCCAGCACGCCGACCTCCACCCGCGCGTGCGACGGGGGTGAGCCGGCCGAGGTGAGCGGCAGCTCGAGGGAGCGGATTTCCATGCTGGTATTATATGGGACCCAATACGACCGCGACAAGCCGCCGCCCGCCCGGCCGGCGCGGCGGGGGGCCGGCGCCCGGCGGCCGCTCCGCCGAGCGGGTCAGCGGTCGAGGGGGTACTTCCGCTGGTAGTACTCGCGGCTGCGGGTCGCGCGGGCCCGGTAGAGCTGCTCCTCCTCGTCGTCCGCGTCGTTCACGAAGAGGTGCAGCGCGCCGGGCCAGAGGGTGGCTTGGAGCGACCAGTTGCAGGTGGGCGCGAGCAGCACCCACTGGAGCGCGCCGCCCCCCGCATCGGTCAGGTGGATGTCGCTCGCCCGCTCGAGCGGCACACTGGACGGCAGGCCCGCCATCGCGGCCTCCAGCGGCTCGAACTGCAGCTCCGCGTCGGTCCAGGAACGAAAGGTGACCTTGCCGTGAACCGGCTCGTCGCCGTCGGGGGTCTCGAGCTCGGCCTGCCACTCACCCAGCAGGTCCCACGCGTGGTCCATCGGGCCGATGTTGGGCACCTGGACCGTCGGATGCTTTGGCATCGCTCGCCTCCTTGGCCGAACGGCCTGAATCTTTCGCGATGGCGTTTCGTAGTGCAACGCGCTCGGGAATCCACACGAGGCCCACGCCATGCATGCTACGCTCGCCATGTTGCTTTCGTTTTGCGCCGGCGCCGCCGGCTATTTCTGGTCTCGAGATTTCGTCCGGCGCCGACTGCGCTTCGTTGACGCGGTCCAGTCGCCATGGGCTCCGCTGGTCGCGGGCACCGCGGCCGCGCTCGTCGCGTGGCCGCTGACGCTGCTGCCGCTCGTGGGCAGCGCCGCCGTGGTGCTCGCCGGACTCGGCACGGCGCTGGGCACCGCCAGCGGCGCGCGCGCCATTCGCCGCCTCCAGCGGGCGACCCGCCGCCTCCCACCCTGAGGCTCGCATACCGACGGCGTGCCGTCCGTGTGCGCTATCACAGCATGCCGGGCCGTGATATCTTGCCCGCATGTCAATCGTCCGCTGCACCCGCTGCGGCCAGGAGCGCGAGCGCATGGCGTTCCGGCCCTTCCAGAACGCACTCGGCCAGCGCGCCTACGACGAGATCTGCGCCGTCTGCTGGGGCGACTGGCTCAAGATGCAGCAGCAGTTGATCAATCACTACGGGCTGAACCTCCGTGACGAGCAGGCGAAGGACTTCCTCTTCCGCAACATGGAGCAGTTCCTCTTCTCCGACAACGCCCGCCGTTAGCGGCGCCGAGCGGCGCGCGCGCTAGAACCGCGCGCCGAACCGGAAGATCAAATCCACCGCGGGGCCGCTCGGCTGCAGGTCCTCCGTGAGCCCGATCCTCCAGTCGCCGCCGCCGGTGCGCGCGAGCAGCCACCCGAAATCCAGCGTGAGCTCCTTCCGATCCAGGGCGGGCAACTGGGTGTCGTGGTAGTACGGGGTGTGATAGATGAAGTTGGCGAAGAGTGCCTGCCGCCCCCAGAAGCGGAAGCGCGCGCCGGAGGACGCCGAGGCGAACACGGTGCGCTGGTACGGGGAGATGGGCCCGTGGGTGGGCGTGTAGCCGAGGCCGAAGCCCATCTCCACGATGAGCCGGGACCCGAGCTCGGTCCGCACCGTGTTGAGGGCCGACACGGAAGGCGTGCCGCGGCCGTAACCATCGGGGCCGGTCGCCGTCGGCAGGGTGACCACGAGCACCGATTGCAGCTCGGGCGTCCAGCGGCGACCGTACCCGAGGCGGAGATCGCCGAGGAAGAGGTCCGACCGACGCCCATCGAAGCGCACCCCGGGCAACGCCAATTGGTACCCGAAGGTGTTCTTGGGCCGCGCGTCGCGCTCCGGCATGCGGAAGCCGAACAGGTTGTGGTACCACTGCAGGAACCCGTCGAGGAAACCGTTGTACGCGCCGTTCAGGTTGGCCTCGGCCAACATGAAGGCCTCGGGTCCCAGGTCCCGCGTGGCGGTCAGGCTGAGCCGCATCAGCTCCGCGTCGAGCAGCCAGCTCGGCTCGGGCGCCGGAATGTTGTACTCGATCGCGCTCGCATAGTCGAGGTTGATCGCCAGCCGCACGCCGCCGGGGCGTGGGTCCACGTAGGGCTGGAAGTAGACCCCGCTCCGCCCCGCCGTCATCGGATTGATCGGCATGTACGCGGGCAGGCCCTGCGCCGCCACCCGCTCCGCAGGCAGCGCGAGGGTGATCCACACGGCGAGCCAGACTGTCGGGCGACCGGCGCTAGCGGCCGCGCGCGAGGCGTTTCGAGGCACGCGATTTCCCGGGTGGGGCGGATGGTTTTGGGGAGCCGGCGCGAAAGATAGCACGGCCCGCCGGTCTGTCTCGGGGTCCACCTACTTGACGCCGCTCCGGCCGGACGGTACACTCACCCAACCATGCGCACGCACAGCTACTGGTTCTTCTACTTTGCCAGATCCGGCGCGGCTCGAGGGCCGTCCGGTTCCGGTGCCGTGCTGCGCTAGCGCGAACCCGAACGGACACCCCGACGCCCCGCCGGATGATCGGCGGGGCGTTTTCGTTTACACATCATCGGAGCGAACCCCGTATGCGTGTTGCGATTCAAGGCTCGGTGGGCTCTTTCAGCGAGGCTGCCGCCCGGCGGCGCTGGGCCGAGCTCGTGCCGGTCTCCTGCCGCGAGGCGCAGGACGTCGTCGCGGCGGTGCGCGACGGGGCGGCGGATGCCGGCATCCTGCCGATCGAGAATTCCCTGATCGGGTCGGTCACCACGACGTACGACCTGCTGCAGGAGGCCTTCGGCGATGGCCGGCTTCGCTTGACGCACGAGGTGCTGCTCCCGGTGCACCACACGCTGATGGGGCTCCCGGGGGCGACGCTGGCCGGCATCAAGCGCGTGCTCTCCCATCCCGTGGCGCTCGGGCAGTGCCGGCTCTGGCTGGGAAAGCAGTTGCCCGACGCCGAGCTGGTGAGCGCATGGGATACGGCGGGGAGCGCGGAGATCGTGGCCCGCGAGGGCAATCCGGCGCTCGCCGCCATCGCGGCTCGCCATGCCGCCGACGCCCACGGCCTCGTGCCGCTGGCCGAGCGCATCGAGGACGACCCGACCAATCAGACCCGGTTCCTGGTGTTCACGCCGGCCGCCGGCTCCGCCACCGGAGCCGGCGGGAGCGGCCCCTGGAAGACGTCCCTCATCGTGTGCGTGGACCACAAGCCGGGCATGCTGGCCCTCACGTTGCAGGCGTTCGGGGCGCGCGGCGTGAACGTGATGGCGCTGCAGTCACGCCCCGAGCGGTCGAGGCCCTGGACCTATCGCTTCTACGTGGACATCGCCGGCGCGGCCACGGACCCGCGAGTGTCCGAGGCGCTCGAGGAGATCGAGGCGCTCGCGGCCGAGCTCGTGATCCTGGGCAGCTACGAGGCGTCGCCGGACGGCGCGCTCCGGTTCACGGCCCCGGTGCCGCCGCCGGCGCACCACGTGAGGAAGCCGGAGGTGCCGCTGGTGGACCGCCGCCGGAACCCCGAGGGGACCGTGGTGGAGGTCGGCGAGCTTCGGTTCGGCGGGCGCGAGCCGGTGCTGATCGCCGGGCCGTGCTCCGTCGAAAGCGAGGCCATGATCCTGGAGACCGCGCAACTGGTAGCCCGTGCGGGCGGCGACATGCTCCGCGGCGGCGCGTACAAGCCGCGGACGTCGCCGTACGACTTCCAGGGGCTCGGCGTGAAGGGCCTCCGACACCTCGCACGCGCCCGCGCGCAGACGGGGCTGCCGGTCGTGACCGAGGTGCTGAGCTGGGAGGAGGTGCCAGTGGTGGCCCACTTCGCCGACATGCTCCAGATCGGCGCCCGGAACATGCAGAACTTCTCCCTGCTGCGGGCAGCGAGCCGCAGCGGAAAGCCGATTCTGCTCAAGCGGGGCGCGGGGGCGACGGTCGAGGAGTGGCTCATGGCCGCGGAGTACATTCTGGCGGAGGGCAACCCGAACGTGGTGCTCTGCGAGCGCGGCATCCGAACCTTCGAGCGGGCCACCCGGCACACGCTGGACCTCAACGCCGTGGCGTTGGTGAGGGAGCGCACCCATCTGCCCGTGGTGGTGGACCCGAGCCACGCGGCAGGCGTGAGCTCCCTGGTCAGTCCGCTCGGGCTGGGGGCGCTGGCCGCCGGCGCGTCCGGGCTGATCGTGGAGGTGCACCCGCGCCCGGCGGAGGCGCTGAGCGACGGATACCAGAGCCTCGATCCCGAGGCTTTTGCGGAGTTGGCCCAGCGGGTGCACCCCGCGCGGGAGGGCCGCGCCAGAATTGCGGTGGCGCAATAGGGGATTCGCGCCGATGCGGCCGCGCTTCTCCCCACGACGGCAAAGCGGGCCGGCTCCCGAACAGCCGGCCCGCTCGTTTCGGCGCCAGATGCCGCCGTGTGCCGTCTACCGCTTCAGGTGACCGTCGGCCGGCGGCGGCCGATGAACAGCCGGTAGAGCAAGAGCAGAATCAAGGCGCCGATGATGGAGGCGATGATTCCGGGGCCCTCGCCCGGGTTGGAGTACCAGCCGAGCGCGCGGCCCAGAAATCCCGCAAGCAGCGCACCCGCAACGCCCAGCAGCATCGTGATGAAGAAGCCGCCCGGATCTCGGCCGGGCATGAGCAGTTTGGCGATCGCGCCGACGATCAACCCGATGATCAAGGTCCACAGGAATCCCATATGTCCTCCGGGGGGTGAGGCTGGAACCTACCCGACCCCTGCCCCAGGACTCCGTGACGGGGCGCACACCGCCGCCCGGTCAGCGCTCCACGCGGGTCGGGCCGTCGCCGAGTCGGCCGGTCACCGTCTCCCGCTTATGGTTCCGAAGGACGTCCAGCTTGACGGTTTCGCCGCGGTCATAGCTCCTGAGGATCCGGAGCAAGTGAGCCGGCCCGGAAGGCTTCCGCCCGTCCACCGCCAGGATCACGTCCCCGCCCTTCACGCCGAGCGCGGTGCCCTTCGGCGCGCTCACCACCAGCACGCCCTCGGAGGCGCCGAAGTACTGCCCCAGCTCGGGGTTCATCGGGGCGAGCTCGAGATCGGCCAGCTCGCCGCCCAG
>DASSOD010000139.1:0-6462 GCA_035700905.1 Gemmatimonadales bacterium
GCCGTTGATCGATTCGATCCGGGCCCGCGGCGACACCATCGTGCCGCTCTCCGAGCTTGCCGGCCTCACCCGGGCCGAGGTGATGCCGCCGCTGCCCCCCGCGAGCGCCGCCACGCGCCTTGCCGAGCTGGCGCTGTTCGGTCTTCTGGGGCTGACCGAGCTTGGGCTTTACTGGGTGTTCTTCCTGGCCGTGATGCTCGGCATCGCGCGGCTCGCCTGGATCCTGGCGCTGGCCGTGGTCCAGCGGGCCCGCTCGCGGCCGGCGGCCGGCGGGTTCGCCCCGGCGGTGAGCGTGGTCGTGCCCGCGTTCAAGGAGGAGAAGGTCATCGTCTCCACCATCCGCAGCCTGCTGGCCCAGGAGTACGCGGGCGAGCTCGAGATCGTGGTGGTGGACGACGGATCGCCCGACGGCACCTACGAGGCGGCGCACGCCGCATTCGGGGACCATGACCAGGTGCGGGTCCATCGCAAGCCCAACGGCGGGAAGGCGAGCGCGCTCAACTACGGCATCGCGCGGGCGGCGGGAGAGATCGTCGTCTGCCTCGACGCGGACACCGTCTTCGAGCCCGGCACCCTCCGCGAGCTGGTGGCGCCGCTTGCCAACCCCAGGGTGGGTGCGGTCGCCGGCAACGCGAAGGTCGGCAATCGCATCAACCTGGTCACCCGCTGGCAGGCCGTGGAGTACGTGACCAGCCAGAACCTCGACCGGCGGGCGTTCTCGCTGCTCGATTGCATCACGGTGGTGCCCGGCGCGGTCGGCGCCTGGCGCAAGGAGCTGGTGCTCGCCTGCGGCGGCTTCAGCGACGATACGCTGGCGGAAGACCAGGACCTCACCCTCACCATCCGGCGCCGGGGATCCGCGATCGCGTACGCCGACCGCGCCATCGGCTGGACCGAGGCGCCGGATACGCTCCGCACCCTCGCCCGGCAGCGGTTCCGCTGGTCCTTCGGCACCCTGCAGTGCGCCTGGAAGCACCGGGACGTGCTCTTCCGGCCGCGATACGGTTCGTTGGGGTTCGTCGCGATGCCCAACGTCTGGATCTTTCAGCTGCTCCTGACCGCGATCTCTCCCGTCGCCGACCTGATGTTCCTCTGGAGCCTGGTCTCCATCTGGCTGGTGAAGGCGGAGCACGGCGCCACGTACGCGCTCACCAACCTGGAGCACGTGCTGGCCTACTACGCCGTGTTCCTGCTGGTGGACTGGCTCGCGGCGGCCGCCGCATTCCTGATGGAGCCCGACGAGGATGCCGGGCTCACCTGGCTCATCGTCCTGCAGCGGTTCGCGTACCGGCAGGTGATGTACGCCGTGGTGGTGCGCGCGTTCTTGGTGGCCATCCGCGGCCGGATCGTCGGCTGGGGCAAGCTGGAGCGGAAGGCGACGGTAAAGCTGGAGGGGCGGCGGGCGGGGCGGCGGGCGGATGCGGTGGGCGTTTAGGCGGATGGGCGGACGGGCGGACGGGCAACGGGCGGCGGGCAGCCGAGTGGTGGGAAGCAAGGGCCCTCCGGTGAATCACCGGAGGGCCTGGGTGGGACGGGAGGACCCGTCCGGCTCTTGCGCGACTGGGGCGCCTAGCGCACCGCAGGCTCCAGCATGGGCCGCTCGGAGGCCTTACGGGCCAGCTCCTTCAGGGGCTCGGAGAGGTGCTCGCCGTAGTGCAACAGAAAAACGCCCCGCGAGCGCTTCATCATCAGAAACGCGACGAGGGGAGTGTCCGCCTTGGCTGCATTGCAGGGCGTGCAGGCGAGTACCAGATTGTCCGGCCGGTCGTAGGCGGTCTGCCCGCGGCGGGGCCGAACGTGGTCGAGCGTGATGGCGTCGGGCGACACGGTCGTTCCGCAGTAAGCACACACCGGGCCGTGCTGCGTGAGCAGCCAGTCTCGGTGGGACTGCATGGAGCGTCCGGGTGAGCGACGGAACGTGGGAGCGGTGACTGGAGCAGTGGAAGAGCGTCTACGTGATCTGCGAGCCACAAAGCTTTGGGTTGAAGGTTGATCTTGCGATCCGCGGCGCGGATCGGCAGCAAATCGCTGCGATAAGCCAATATAGCAAGTTCGAAGCCAAAATGACACGCGCCCGCGCGAATGGATCCAACCTCCTCTCCCACCCCCGCCCGAACAGGAGCCGCCGAACCCGCGGGCTCGGGCTCCTGCTCCTCGCAGCCCTCACCGGGGCCGCGCCCCGGTCCTGCGCCCCGGGCGAAACCCCCTCGGATGCTGCTGCGCGCCAACAAGTTACGAAGCTCATGTCCCGCTACCTGGATGCCTACCATCGGAACGACGCGGAGGCGCTCGCGAGCCTCTACGCGTCGAACGGCATCCTGCTCCCGCCCGGGCGGCCGCTCATCCGCGGACGGGAGGCCATCCGCCGGTTCTGGGAGCAGGGCATGGAGGCCGACTTTCAGATGGAGAACCTGGAGATCGGCGTGAGCGCCGGCACCGGCTACGCCGTGGGCCGCTACTTCATCCCGCCGGACGACGAGAACGACGCGGAGTCGGGCAAGTACGTGATCATGGTACGCCGGCAGCCGGGCGGCGCCTGGGCAGTCGCGGCCGACATCTGGAATGAAGATGGCGACGGCTCCGACGACCAAACCCCGCCGGACTCGGCCGCGCGAACCGTGGCGGCGGCGCTCAGGGCCGCGTCACCATGACCCAGAGTCCGGCATAGAGCGCCACGGTCGCAAGCCAGCCGACCACCGACCAGCGCACGAAGACCCGGCGGAGCTTCGCCTCATCGACCGCCGCCCTCCGCTCCATACGGAGTTGGTCCGGCAGGAGCACCAGCAACCATGCCGACGTGCTCAGGGCCAGCGCTCCAACGCCCTGCCGGAGCCACCCCTCCTCGCCCCAGTGGAGGCCGCGGGCGCGCACCAGCAGGATCCCCGAGACGACGAGCGCCGTCCCCCCGCCGAGCGTAAACGCCAGATCGCTCCAAAGAATGGCGCGCGCCACCTGGCGGAACGGCACCGTCGCGCGGCGGCGGTAGAGGTACGCCGCCCAGAAGCCCGTCACCGTGACGTTGCCGAGAAGGAGCACGGCCGCGGCCACGTGAACCGCGCGCAGGACGGCCACCTCATCCATTCCGTGCCTCGAACGGCCCTTTGAGCAGCCCGGCGGCGTGGCGGACCCGGTCCATCCGCTTATTGATCGAGAGCCGCCCTCGCACCAGTACCTGGAACCCGCCGAGCGCCTCGGCACGGAGCAGGGCGTCGAGCGCATCGAGCGTCTCGCAGAGATGGCGCTCGATCTCGATCGTGAGCGCCCGGCGGCCCGCCCGGGGGTCGCCGGGGGCAACGAGCAGAGGACGGCCCACCAGCGCGAACGCCTCGGGCAGCTGCTCCCCGAGGTAGACGTAGCGAAGCGCCACGGACGAGACCCGCACCACCCCGAGCTGCCCAAGGGCCAGGTGCGCCGCGCCGCGCTCGAACCGCGCCGGGCGCTCGCCCTCCGGGCGCCGGGAGCCGCTGGGGAAGATCCAGAGCACCCGGCCGGGGCGGAGCTGGGCGCCGGCCGCGAGCAGATCGGCGTAGGCCGCTCTCGGATGGTCGCGCCGGACCGGCAGCGCCCCGAACCGCCGGAACGCGCGGTAGCGTGAGAGCTGCACCGCATCCATCAGGAGGTGCGGGGCGAGCCCGAAGGCACGACCCAGGAGCAGGGCGAAGAAGCCGTCCCACCAGTTGGTGTGGTTCGCGATGCCGAGCGTCGGAACGGCGCGATCCCAGGTGGCGGGATCGGTGAGCGTGCTCCATCGCACGCTCGCGAAGTGCCGCGCGAATTCGCGGCGGACGTAGCGCTCGAACGCCCACGTCGCGACACCGTTGGGCCCGCGGCGCCCGTTCGATTCCGGGGTCATCAAGCCGGTCGCCTCACGAGCGCCTCGGGCACCCATGCGCGCTCGCTCCAAAGCGCCCGGCCCAGGATCACCAGCTTGCGGCGGGAGGTGACGTGCGCCCGGGCGCCGAACACGTCGTAGTCCAGGCGCTCGATGGCGTCCAGGATGCCGGCGTAGGTCTTCTGGAGCAGCCGCACGGTGAGGCGCGATCCGTCCGCCGGGAATGAGGACACCACCCGCCCGCCCTCGTGGAAGTAGCGGCGCGCGCGTGCGATCTGGAAGGCCATGCACCGGCGGAACGCGGGCGTGACCCGGCGCGCCGCGAGCGCGTCGCGGTCCAGCTCGAACCGGGCCAGCTCGTCGGCCGGCAGGTAAACCCGGCCGGCGTCGAGATCCTCGCCCACGTCCCGCAGGACGTTGGTGAGCTGCATCGCCACGGCCAGGCGGACCCCCGACTCGTGGAGCGCCGCCGGGCTCGCGCCGAGGATGGGGCCGAGCATGAGTCCCACGCCACCCGCCACGAGGCGGCAGTACCGATGCAGCGCGCCGAAGTGCGGCATCGCGACCGGCTCCAGATCCAGGGCGACGCCGTCGAGGAGCTCGAGCAGGGGAGCCAGGGGGACGGGATAGCGCGCCAGCGTGTCCGCGAGCGCGAGCCAGCGGCTGCCGGCCGGCGGCTCTCCGGCGTGCATGGCCCGCACCTCGGCGGCGAGGCCGGCAAGCTCGGCGCGCACGATCGCGGCCGGCGTCGAGCCGCGCGCGTCCACCAGGTTGTCGGCGTAGCGGCAGTAGTCGTACAGCGCGAACACCGCCCGCCGCTTCTCCGGCGGCAGAAACCGGCTGGCGAAGTAGAAGCTCTTCGCCCACTCCGCGGTCACCCGTTCCGCGGCGCGATAGCTTCGCTCCAGGGCGGCGCTCACCGGTGCGCGCCCCAATCGTCGAGCGCGCGCTCGACCACGCACTCGGCGGAGATCAGCACCATGGGCAGCCCACAGCCCGGATGCGTGCTCTGGCCCACGAAGTACAGGTTCCGGAGCCGCCGGTGCCGGTTGTGCGGCCGGAACCAGCCGATCTGCCGGAGGTTGTGCGCCAGGCCGAAGGCCTCGCCGCGAAGGTTGCCGTAACGCTCGAGGAAGGTCTGCGGCGTGACGAGCGAGCGGGTGACGATGTGGCGCCGGAGATCCGTCATGCCGAGCGTGGTTTCCATGCGCTCGAGCGCGCGGGCCTCGACCCGCGGGCCCGCGATGCTCCAGTCGATCCAGCGCGAGCGGTCGCGCGGCTGGCTGGGCGCGAGCACGAGCGCGAAGACGTTCTCGCACCCGGGCGGCGCCTGGCCGGGGTCGGTGCGCGTCGTCGCGACCACGTAGAGCGGCGGGTCCTCGGGCATCCGGTGATGGACGAACAGGTCCTCGCAGGCGGCGCGAAGATCGCGCCCGACCACGAAGTTGTGATGCAGGAGGTGGGGATAGGTGCGCCCCACGCCGAGGCAGAGGAGCACGACCGAGCAGCTGAACCGCTTGCGCTCGATCCCCCGGTACGGCTCGCCCAGGAGCCGGGCGTAGGTGTATGGCAGGTCCGCGTTGCTCACGACGATGTCGCCCGCGAATCGCTCGCCGCCCGCGAGCAGCACGCCGGTGGCGGCGTCGCCGCGGTGCTCGATCCGCGCGACCTCCGCGCCGTAGCGCACCCGCACGCCCAGCTCGGTGGCGAGCCGCTCGAGCGCGGCGGCCAGCCGGTGCATCCCTCCCATCGGGTAGTGAATGCCCCCCGCGATCTCCACGTAGGGCAGCAGGGAGTACACCGCGAGCGCCTCGTAGGGCGAGAGCCCGAGGTAGAGCGTCTGGAAGCTGAGCGACTGCCGCAGCCGCTCGTCCTTGAAGTACCGTCCCACCAGCCGCCGCAGGTCGCCCAGCGCGCCGTGCCGCCCGAGCATGCCGAGGCCCGAGCCGCGCAGCATGTCCGCGGGCCGGTACAGGTTGCGGCCGATGAAGGCGAGCCCGTCGGCGTACATCCGGCCGCTCGCGGCGAGGAAGCCGCCGAGCCGCGGCGCGGACCCCGGCTCGATCGCCTCGAAGCTCTCCGCCAGCCGCTCGACGTCGCTGCAGCGGTCGTGGGTCGTGCCGTCGGGAAAGTGGATCCGGTAGCACGGGTCCAACTGCACCAGGGTGAGGTAGTCCTCGAGCCGGCGGCCGGCATCCCGAAAGAGCCGGTGCCAGCACTCGGTCATCATCACGAGCGAGGGGCCGGTATCGAAGGTGAATTCCTCCGACCGCCACACCCCGGCCCGTCCTCCCGGCGCGTCGTGCCGCTCGAGGAGGGTGACCTCGATGCCGTGGCGGGCGAGCCGAATGGCCGTGGCGAGCCCGCCGATTCCGGCGCCCACGACGATCGCGGTGCGCGCGCGGCGCGAGTGCCCCCGCGCGGCCCGCCCGCCCGGAGCGGCCCCGCCGGGGGTCCCCGCGCGGCAGGGGGCATGGGACTCGGCGGCGATGGCCGCCGGTGCGGTGACCGAGGGATTCGAGCTCACGGGGGTCGGCTCAGCGGGTTGGGCGCGCGGGCTTGGCGCCGTCCAGGCTCGCGAGGCCGAGCCCGTATCCGTACAGCCTGAGTTGATGCGCGTGCGGCTCCGC
>DASSOD010000140.1:0-6089 GCA_035700905.1 Gemmatimonadales bacterium
GCAGATCTGCGTGATCGGGTCGCTGCAGATCAGCATCTCCTCGATCCGGGTCGCGTCGCGCAGCTTGAGGTACGCCGTCTGCCCGCTCATCAGGTGACCGGAGCCGGGCATGATGTTGACGGTGGTGATCCCGCCCGCACGGGCGCGCTTCACCCCGTCGGCGAACGGATTGATCGCGTCGAGGATGCGCACGTCGCCCTGGATGGGCGACGCCCGGTCGCTCCACTCGGCGTCGGCGATGTGGGAGTGGGAGTCCACCAGCCCCGGCATCACGACCTTGCCGGTGGCGTCCACCACCGTGGCGCCCTCGGGGATCGTCACCCGGCTTGCCGGGCCCACCGCCTTGACCTTGCCGCCCTCCACCAGCAGCACGCCGTTCCGGATTTCGGGGCCGGCGATCGGGAGAATGGTGCCGCCGCGCACGGCCACGACCGAGCTGGAGGCCTGCGCCGCGAGCGGGGCGGGCACGAGCGCGATCAGCCAGGCCGCGCCGAGGCGGTGCAGTCGCAATCGCATGTGACCTCTGGGAATTCGATGCGGACGGCCGACAACCTAGCGGGCCCGGCGGTGAACGCCAGCCCCTCGGCCGGGCCGGGTCAGCCGCGCCGCGCCTCGGCCGCCTGGAGCCGCTGCTCGCAGTCGGGGCAGAGCCCGTGGGTGAACTCCGCCTCCGAATGCTCGCGGATGTAGCGCTCCAGCTGCTGCCAGCTTCCGGAGCTGGTGCGGATCTTCTTGCAGGACGCGCAGATGGGCAAAAGTCCGCGAAGCACCTTCAGCTTGGCGATCGCGTCCGCGAGCGCGGCGTCCCGCTCCTGCTCCCACTGGCGGCGCGCCGTCACGTCGGTGAACGAGGCGACCACCCCGTCGAGCCGCTCGCCGCCGGGCTCCGGCAGCGGCTGGGTGTTCATTTCGAGCCACACCCGCGCCCCGTCGGGACGGTGGATGCCCATGACGATCCGCGAGCAGGGGCGGCCGGTGCGGAGAGTAACGCCCACCGGATGCTCGTCCGCCGGCATGGGCGTGGCGTCGTCGCGCACTACGCCCGAGGTCCCGCCCAGCGGCGGCTGCCCGACCAGCTCGGAGGCCGGCCGCCCCAGGATCCGCTCCGCGCTTCGATTGCAGCCGGCCGTCGTCCCGTCGGCCGTGACGAGCAGGATCCCTTCTTCCAGCGCGGCGATGATCGCCCGCGCCCGCTCGTCGCTCTCGCGGAGCTGCGCCTCGGCGCGGATCCGGTCGGTCACGTCGATCGCGTGGCCCACCACATACGGCGGCTCCGACTCGCCGGCGACGAGCTGGTTGCGATAGAACCAGACCCGCTCATCGCCGCTGCGGGTGCGCAGCCGCATGAGGCCGTGGTCGGTGCCGTGCCGCCGGATGCGCACCAGGTAGGCGTCGAGGAGATGGCCGACGCCCGGCGCCAGCCCCTCCCGCAGATTGCGCCCGACCAGCTCGTGCGGCTCGAAGCCGAGCTCGCGGGCCGAGGCCCGATTGGTGTAGAGCAGCGTGCCGTCGAGCGCGTGCTTGCAGATGAGGCCCTGGCTGATCTCCACCAGCTCGCGGTAGAGCCGCGGCTGGGCGGGCGTGTCCGCCGGACGGGCGCGCGCCGCCGCCTCGAGCTCCGCCACCCGCGCCCGCAGCCGGCGCACCTCGGCGACCAACGCGTCGATCTCTGGGCGTCGGCCGTCCATCGCGTCTCCGAATCGGGTGAATGGGGAAAGCGCCGCTGCGGCCTGCGGGTGCGGCGGTGGGCGTGCTTGGGTCCCGGGCAATCTGCACGCGCGTACTCGGCGGGGCCAGAGCCGCGCAGCCGACCCGCCGATCGGCGGCACGGGCGCGCGGGCTTACCTTTCGGGGTGCTCTCCGACGCCCCTTCCGGCTCCGGCGGCGGGCCCGTCCCCGCCTCCGCGCCCCCGGACCTCCCCGCGCCCGCCGAGCTCGAGCGCCTGCGGGATGCGGTGCCGCCGCTCGTCCACTTCGGCACCTCGTCGTGGAACTATCCCGGCTGGCGCGGGCTGGTCTATCACGCCGAGTACAAGGGCCGCGGCGCGTCGACCGAGATGCTGCGCGAGTACGCCCGGTTCCCGCTCTTCCGCACGGTCGGAATCGACTCCAGCTTCTACGCGCCGCCGTCCGAGAGCGTGCTCCGGGGATACGCCGAGCGCTTGCCGCCCGGGTTCCCCTGCGTGAGCAAGGTATGGCACCACCTCACGGTGCACACCTGGACCAAGGCGCAGGACCGGGCCAAGGCGGGCCAGCGCAATCCCGACTTCCTCAACCCGCAGCTCTTTCTCGAGGCCGTGTACGAGCCGTACGGCGCGTGGTTTGCCGACCACGCCGGGCCGTTCGTCTTCGAGTTTCAGCAGCTGTCGCGGGCGACGGGCGTCGGCGCGCAGGAATTCGCCGAGCGGCTGGACGCCTTCTTCGCCGAGCTGCCCCGCGAGGGACGGTACGCGGTCGAGGCCCGCAACGCCGAGTTCCTGACGCCGGCGTACTTCGCGGTCCTCCGGCAGTACGACGTCGCGCACGTGCTCAACTCCTGGACCCGGATGCCGTCGATCGGCGAGCAGCTCGATCTGCCCGGCGTGCTGAGCGCCCCGTTCGTGGTGGCGCGGGCGCTCCTCCGGCCGGGCCGGACCTACGACGAGGCGGTGGACGCCTTCGCGCCGTACGACCGGATCCACGAGCCGATCCCCGAGCTGCGGCGCGACCTGGTGCGCCTCGCCGCGACGGCGGCCAAGGCGCGGATCCCGGCCTACATCCTGGTGAACAACCGCGCGGAGGGGAGCGCACCGCTCACCATCCTCGAGGTCGCGCGCGCGATCGCCGGCGTCACTTCGGATTCGTCGCCCACACGCTGAGCTCGGGGATGAAGCCGCGGTCGTCCATGGTAAGCATCCCGACGACCGCGTGGGCGATGTCGTCCGGGCGCAGCTTCGACGGGTTGTCCTGCTGCGCCCGCCCGGCGCGCTGGGCGAACTCGGTCACCACCTCGCTCGGGTTGAGCAGCATCACCCGCACGTTGTGCGTCCGAAGCTCGGCCCGCCACACCTCGGTGAGGCCGCGCAGCGCGAACTTGGTCGAGGCGTAGGCGCTGCCGCCCGCTCCGCCGCGAAGCCCCGAGGTGGACGAGATGTTGATGATGTTCCCCCCGTTCCGCCCCGCGAAGTGGCGGGCCGATTCCCGCGCCACGAGCGTCGCGCCGAGGACGTTCACCTCCCAGACCTGCCGCATCTCGTCCGCCGTGGTCTCGAGCAGCGGCGCGAAGGCTCCGATCCCCGCGTTGTTCACCAGCACGTTGTAGTCGCCGAACGCCTCGATCGTCCGGCGCACCATCCGCACGGCGTCGGCCTCCACGCTCACGTCGCCCGGGACCGCCGTCGCGCCGATGGCCTCGGCCGCCTTGCGCAGGCGGGCCCCGTCGCGACCCGAGATCGCCACGCGGGCCCCGCCGGCCGCCAGCAGGCGCGCCGTCGCGTACCCGATCCCGCTGCTCCCGCCCGTCACCAGCGCCATCACATCCTGCAGCCGCATCGCCTCACCTCCCTCAGGGGAGCCGGACTTCCACCGACCAGCTCCGTTCCTCGCCGGGCGCGAGCGTCCGCGCCATCCTCCACTCCAGCACCGCCTGATCCAGCCGGTCGGGCGCGCCGATGCACGGCTCCAGGCCAAGATTGTAGTACGGATCGAGACCGGCGGGCGCCCAGCCGTTCACGTTGACCCAGACGCCCACTTGCGGCACCTCGCGCGGATCCACCACCAGCTCGAGCCGCTCGCCCTGGCGGGGATCGGTGAGCGCCATCCGGCCCTCGGGCCCGAGATCGGCGAAGAGCTTCAGCGCCCACCCGCCCCGCTCGGGAAAGCGGAACGCGCCGCCCTCCCCGCCGAGCGCGTCCGGCCACGTCACGTCGTCTCCCGGCCGCAGGTCGTGGCGGCCGTGGACCGTGTAGACCCGGACCTGCCGCACCCCGGGGAGCTCGAGCACGCTGCCCGGCTGCACGTTGAGCAGCGGATGCGAGGACCAGATCCACGGGAAGGGATCGCCGCCGGTGTGCCGCAGGCGATAGCGCAGCCGGACGGCGGGCGCCTCGTTCGAGAGCGTGACCTCGCGGGAGAACTCGTACGGGAGCCGCCGGCCGGCAACCGTCCCGGCGAACGTCGTCCCAGCGGCGTGATCGTACGCCGACGCGCGCCACGGCGTCGACCAGAGCTCGCCGTGGTCGGGGAGCTCCGGGGCGCCGGGCGGCGCGCCCGGCACCGGCGACGGCCCGACCGTGGGAAAGCACTCGTCCCACCCGCCGCTGTCCGCCGCCTCGACGTACGAGGTCGGCTCCGCGGGGCGGGCGAGCGGAATCCGGGGATTGCGCCAGAGCCACTCGCGCCCGCGAAGCCGGCGCAGGTTGGTGAGCTTGGCCCCCAGCGACGGCGCCACCACGACCTCGAGCTCCGCCGACCGGAGCGCGACGGCGGGAATCCCCGATACCGTCGTCTGGCGGAACGGCACCGATCAGCAGGACGCGAACGCGCGCACCGGAAAGCTGCCGAATCCCACGACTTTGGGGGGAACCGCGTAGAACCGGAAGCCCGCGGCGGGAAGCGCGGCGAGGTTGGTCATGTGCTCGACGATCGGCACGCCCGCGTTGAGCAGGGCGGAGTGGACGGGGCGCTTCAGGTCGGCCGTGTCGTCGATGTTGAGCGAGTCGATGCCCACGAGGCGGGCGCCCGCGTCGAGCAGGTAGCGGGCGGCCGCCCCCGTGAGGAACGGATGTCCCGAGAGGTACCGCGGAGTGCGCCAGTGCGCGCTCCAGCCGGTGTGCACCAGCACCGCCTTGCCCCGCACGTCCGAGCCCGCGAACGCTTCCGGACCGATCGCGCGCGCCTCAACGCTCGCCCGCACCAGGACCGCATCCAGCCCCGCCAGCGGCTCGAGCGGCAGGGCCGCGAGATCCGCTCCGCCCGCGTACCGGTGGAACGGCGCATCGAGGTAGGTGCCCGTGTTGGCCACCAGCTCGATCTTGCCGATGTGGAACTCCACGCCGGCGGCATAGTGCGCGCGCGACGCCTCCCAGCTCAGGTAGTCGCAGATCACCGGGCCAGGAAGCCCGGGATACGTGACCATGCCATGCTCGATGGTGTGGGAGAGGTCTATCAGGCGCATCGCGGTCGCGGCGGACTCGGCCGGCCGCTCAGGCGATGTGGCGCGCGAGCTGGTCGGCCTCGCCCGCCGTCGCGCAGATCCGGGCGATGGTCTCGCCCACCTTGTTGTTGGGGGTCGAGGCGCCCGCGGTGAGCCCGACCACCCGGGCCTCCCCCAGCCATCCGGTGTCCGTGCGCTGCTCCTTGGTGCCGACCGGCTGATGCCGGATCGCGCCGGCGGCCGGGTCGATGCCCTCGGCGTCCTCGATGTGGTAGGTGCGAACGCCGCTCGCCTGCACCATGGCGGCGAGATGACAGGTGTTGCTCGAGTTGAACCCGCCTACCACGATCATCACGTCGAGCGGCTCCTCGAGCAGTTGGAGGATCGCGTCCTGCCGCTCCTGCGTGGCGGAGCAGATCGTGTCGAAGGTGCGGAAGTGCGCCGCCAGCTCGGCCTCGCCGTAGCGCGCCACCATGCTCCGTCGGAACTCGTCCGCGATCGCCAGCGACTCGCGCGAGAGCATCGTCGTCTGGTTGGCCAGGCCCACCTTGACCAGGTCGCGCTCGAAGTCGAACCCCGGCGACACGCTCCGGGCAAACCGCGCCGCCAACGCCGCCGGGTCGCCCCGCCCCTCGATGAAGTCGCACACCAGCCGCGCTTCGGCCATGTTGAGCACCACCAGGTATCTGCCGCCGGGGTACTTCGTCGCCTGGCTGGCGGTGGCCTTCGTCTCCTCATGGTAGTGCTTGCCGTGGATCACGGCGGTGTAGCCGTCGCGCGCGTAGCTGTCCACCCGCTTCCAGACGTTGAGCACCGAGCCGCAGGTCGTGTCCACCATCACGCAGCCGATCGCCTTGAGCCGCTCGAAATCCCGGATGGTGACGCCGAACGCCGGGAGAATCACCACATCGGCCGGCGATACGGCGGCGAAGTCGAACTCCCCATCCGCGCCGTG
>DASSOD010000141.1:0-3265 GCA_035700905.1 Gemmatimonadales bacterium
CCGGCGCCGCCGTACACTGGCCCGCATCACGAGCCAGGAGCACCGAGCATGGCCTTCCGCGTCGCCGGCATTCCGAGCGTCCTCGCCGCCCAAGTGCGGCGCTCCATGCGCTCGCCCCAGTACGGCCATCCGGCCCATCGCGAGATCGCGGCCGGCTACGGCCCCTGCAGCTCCTCGCCGCGCCCGGCGCCGAGTACGCGCACATCCGGAACGAGGAGGCCGGCTGCTTCGTGGCGCGGGTGGATCGCGCGTAGCGGGGCGAATGCAGTTCGCCCGCCGGCGCTCTTTCTGCGCTGCAAGATTCTACACTTCGCGCCCGGGTTCTCGATCGCCGCACGCGACCGCTTCGGTGTGACAACGTCTTAGGCGCTCGGAGCGGGGAACGCGAATCATTGCGCGCCGCGGCACGAACGCTGCAGGTCGCACCGCCGCCACGGAATTCTCCCGCGGCACCTCTCGCAAAGCAGCGTCTGGCCGCAGCATCCCACCCGGAGGCGACTCGTGCGCACGCGCCTGCCCATTCTCGTCGCGCCCATCCTGGTCCTCGCCGCCTGCAGCGACACGCCCACGACCCCCGTGGCAGCCGGGCCCGACCGGCCGCTCGCGCTCGGCAATGGCTTCCCCAAGGGCGGTCACGACTTCAGCGTCCACCTCATCGGCGTGCCGAAGGACAAGTCGGCCACCATGGACAACAACGACGGGCGCCGGATCTTCGTCCAGCTCGACGCCGACAACGAGGTGACCTCGCCCGGCGGCAAGAACAATCAGCTCGCCAAGGGCGGCGGGAACGACCAGAATCACATCTATCTGTGCAACAGCACCGACGGGGCGAACGACGTCAACGACGCCCGCTGCGACGCCTGGCGCTTGACCCACGCGGGCGACTTCGGCGTGATCGACGCCAACGCCACCGACGCCGACGGCGGCATGTTCGGCCTGCCCGACCCGTGCTCCGGCGACTCCAGCCTCGACGGGTGCACCCCGGCGTACGGCGTGTGGGCCCGGGCGCTCACCCCGGGCGGCAGCGTCATCATGACCACCTGCGCCGACGAGACGGGCACGGGCTTCGACGGCGCGGACGACGTCTGGTGCGGGAGCAACGGGATCACCCTCAGCAAGCAGTCCGCCTTCAAGGCGATCGACGTCACCAACAACCTGCTGCGGATGACGATCACGCTCACGGGTACGGACGATGGGCTGGAGAACTGCATCAACGGCACGACCGGCATCGACTACCCGGCAGGGGGGCAGTACACCATCTCGCTGTTCGACCGCTGCTTCGAGAACTACTTCTGGAACTACGACAACAACGGGCTGAAGAACCTCGAGCTGCGCTTCTACTCCCAGAGCTGATTCCGCGCATTCGACGGCAGATCCGGCGGGAGAGCCTAAGCATCGGCTCTCCCGCCGCCGTTTTCCGGACGGCGGCGGGCTCGCACTTCTTCAACCCCCGCGACGGGCGCCTTGGGCCGGGACGCGCTCCAGGGGCCCGACCACGAGGCCGCGGGCGGAGACGGGCACGTTCCGTGCGGCTCGATCACAAGGGGCATCCGGGTGAAGGGCTGGTCGTGACCCCGCGGCCACCAGGTCGCCGCTGGCTTCTCCTGATCCACGCGCTCCGCCCGAAGCGGGATTATCTGCGGGTCAAGATCTGGCGCCGCCTGCAGCGCATGGGCGCCGTCGCGATCAAGAGCTCGGTCTACGCGCTCCCCGGGAGCGAACCCTCCGCCGCCGGGCACTTCGAGTGGCTCCTGCGGGAGATCGCGGAGAGCGGCGCGGAGGGCTCCATCTGCGAGGCCACGTTCGTGGACGGCCTGTCGGACGCGCAGATCGAAGCGCTCTTCCGCGCGGCGCGCGAGACCGACTACGCGGCCCTGACGGAGGAGATCGAGGGACTCTTACGCGAGTCGCCGGCGCGCTGGACGATGGAGCAGGGGAGCCGCTCCGAGCTGGAGGCGGCGGCCGCGAGGCTCCGGCGCCGCTTCGGCGAGATCGCCGCCATCGACTTCTTCGGCGCCCCGGCGCGCCAGGCCGCGGAGGCGGCGCTCGACCGGCTGGACGCGCGGATCCGGCCTCCGAAACCCTCACCCAAGCCGAGCCCGGCCCGCGCGGGGGCGACCAAACCTATGCGCAATCGAATCTGGGTAACCCGCCGCGGCGTCTACGCGGACCGCATCGCGAGCGCGTGGCTGATCCGCAGGTTTATCGACCCCCGCGCCCGGTTCCGGTTCGTGGACGAGCGTGGGTACGAGCCCCGGAAGGGCGAGGTTCGCTTCGACATGTTCGCCGGCGAGTACACCCACGAGGGAGATCGCTGCAGCTTCGAGACCCTGGCCCTGCGCTTCGGCCTCGACGATCCGGCCGTGCGCGCGGTGGGCGAGGTGGTGCACGACATCGATCTCAAGGACGGGAAGTTTGGGCGCGCCGAAACCGCTGGATTCGAGCGGCTCCTCACCGGCCTCGCCCGCCGCCACGCCGGCGACGAGGAACGGATCGAGGCGGGCGCCGCCCTGCTAGACAGCCTCTACGAGGCGTTCCGCTCCGAGACGCACCCGCACGGAGCAGGCCCCAATCGCCGTCCTCGCCGCCTGTCGCTGGAGGGCGCCTGATGGCGCAGCGCGCCGTCAACCCGCACGGCTCCTGGATTACCTTCGCCGGCTACTCCGTGGTGGTCGCACCGCCCGATGGAAGCTTCGTCGGTGACGGCCGGGATGGACTCTTCGACTTCGACACCCGCATTCTCTCCCGCCACCGGATCCTCGTGAACGGCGAGCCGCCGGAGTTCGTGGGCGGCGGGCTGTTGGCGGCCGACCGCTCCGTAGCGCACCTCACCAGCCCGCCGCCGGGCGGCGACCGCGCGGGACCGCTGCTCCCCCAGGATCTCCTCGAGCTCGTCCTCGTCCGCCGGGTGGGGTGCGGTCTGCGCGAGTGGCTCTCCCTGACCAATCACAGCATGGCCGACGCCGACATCGAGCTCATCGTCGAGCTCGATGCCGATTTCGCCGACGTGCTGGATATCGGCCGCCATATCGAGGGCGAGCGCACGGTGCGGTGGACCCCGGTGGATCGGAGTCTGGAGATCCGCTTTGCGGCGCGCCAAGCTGAGCGAGTGCTCGAGCGGGGCCTCAGGGTGCACGTGGCGGCGGCGGATTCCGCCCCTGAGTTCGCGCACGGGCAATTCCGGTTCCGCTTCGCTCTTCCCGCCAGTGGCCGATGGCGGGCCGACCTGGTCTATGCATCCTTGGTGGACGGGCGATGGCGGGAC
>DASSOD010000142.1:0-9224 GCA_035700905.1 Gemmatimonadales bacterium
CACACTCATCGGCCCGCCTTCCGCCTTCCGCCTTCCGCCTTCCGCCTTCCGCCTTCCGCCTTCCGCCTTCCGCCTTCCGCCTTCCGCCTTCCGCCTTCCGCCTTCCGCCTACACCCCCCGCAGATGCCGCCCCACGCTCACCAGGCTCCCGCCCAGCCCGATGCACACCCCGAAGACGATCAGCAGCAGCATCTGGTTCGGATGGAAGAACACGAGCCCGCCCAGCGAGCCGGCCTGGCTGTCGCGAAAGAGCCGGTACCCCGCGTAGCAGAGCACCAGCGACAGCAGCCCGCCGAGCAGGCCCTTGAGCGCGCCCTCGAGCAGGAACGGCCCGCGGATGAAACCGTTGGTGGCGCCCACCAGCCGCATGATCGAGATCTCGCGCGCGCGCTGGAGGATGGTGAGCCGGATGGTGACGCCGATGATCACGACCGCCACGGCCGCGAACGCCAGCCCGATCACGAGCCCGACGATGCCGGTCACGTTGCGCAGGCGGTCGAGCCGCTCGATCCAGTCGCGCCCGTAACGCACGTCCTCCACGAACGAGAACCCGCGCAGCCGCTCCGCGACCGCCGCCACGCTTCGCGCGTCCCGGTGGCCCTCCTTGAGCCGGATCTCGAGCGACGCCGGGAGCGGGTTCACCGCCAGGTCGCGGTACGCGTCGCGGAACTCCACCAGCTCCTGCCGGGCCCGCGCGAGCGCCTGCTCCTCGGTGACGTACTCGACGTCCTGCACTTCCGGGAACGCCGCGATGTCCTGCGACGCGACGGTGATCGTCTCCGGCGGCGTGCCCCGGAGCACGAATGCGACGATCTCGACCCGCTCCTCGATGCCGCGGAGCGCCTGGCGCAGGTTGAGCGCCACGAGGAGGAAGAGACCGACGGTGAAGAGCGAGAAGGCGATGGTGGTGATGGAGAGCCCCGAGAGGAGGGGCGTCCGGCGGAAGGCGAGCAGCGCCTCGCGGAAGAGCAGCCTCACGCCAGCTCCCCCGCCGCGTGGGCCGCATCCTCGGCGCTGTCGTACACCACGGTGCCGTCGCGCAGCTCGATGGTGCGGTAGCTGGTCTGGCGCACGAGGTCGAGGTCGTGCGTGGCCATGACGACAAGGGTGCCGCCGGCGTTGATCTCGCGGAGCAGCTGGAAGACGCCGCGCGTCGCGCGCTCGTCCAGGTTACCGGTCGGCTCGTCGGCCAGCAGGATGGCCGGGTCGTTCACCAGCGCGCGGGCGATCGCCACGCGCTGCTGCTCGCCGCCCGACAGCTCCCGCGGGTAGGCGCGCGACTTGGCCGCGAGCCCCACCTGGGTGAGCACGCGCATCACCCGCGCGGGAACCGTGTCGCGGCGCGCGCCGGTCACCTCCAGCGCGAACGCCACGTTCTCGGCGGCGGTGCGGTCGTCCAGCAGGCGAAAATCCTGGAACACGACGCCGAGGCGGCGCCGGAGCTTGGGGACCTCGCGCGGGCCGATCGCGCTCACCTGAAAGCCGGAGACGCGGACCTCGCCCTGGCTCGGGCGCTGCTCCGCGAACAGCAGCCGCATGATGGTCGACTTGCCGGCGCCGCTGTGCCCGGTGAGGAAGACGAACTCGCCCTTCGAGACGTGAAAGGAGACGTCCTTCAGGGCCACCGCGCCGTTGGGGAACGACTTGAAGACGTGTTGGAAACGGATCACGCCGGAAACTAACTACTGCCGCCCCGCCTGCTCCAGATCCCCGATGATGTCGTCCGCGTCCTCGATGCCGCAGCTCAGCCGGATGAACCCGTCGGGGAAGCCGAGCGCGGCCCGCCCCTCGGGGGTGAGCTTGCGGTGCGAGGTGTTCCGCGGCTCCGACGCCAGGCTCTCGACGCCACCCAGGCTGGGCGCGTGGGTCACCAGCTTCAGCCGGCCGAGGAACCGCTCGGCGCCAAGCGCGCCGCCCCGAAGCAGCAGGCCCACCATGCCGCCGAAGCCGGCGAGGCTCTCGCGCGCGACGGCGTGATCGGGATGCGACGGGAGCCCGGGGTACCAGACCTTCTCGATCCACGGCTGCCGCTCCGCCCACTGCGCCACGGCCAGGCCGTTCTCGTTCTGCCGCTGCATTCGCACGGCGAGGGTGCGGAGCCCGCGATCCATGAGCCAGGCGCAGTGCGGGTCCACCGCGGCGCCCCAGAGCTCCACCAGCCGGGCGAGCTCCTCGACGATGGGCGCGGACGCCGCGACCGCGCCCGCCAGCACGTCGTTGTGCCCGTTCAGGTACTTGGTCGCGCTGGTGATCACGACGTCGGCGCCGTGCTCGACGGGACGCCAGTTGATGGGGCTCGCGAAGGTGCTGTCCACCAGGACCGCGAGCCCCTCGGATTGCGCCACCTGGCGGATCGGGCGGAGGTCCACCACCCGCATGAGCGGGTTGGTGGGGCTCTCGACGAAGACGGCGCGGGTCTCGCGGCGCAGCGACTTCCGCCACTGCCGCGGCTCCTCCGGGTTCACGTAGGTGACCGCGATGCCCAGCCGCCCGAACTCCTCGTCGAAGAGGCGCTGGGTGCCGCCGTAGATCCAGCGGCTCGAGAGCAGGTGATCGCCCGGCCGGAGCACGGCGAGGTGCGCGAGCGCGGTGGCCGCCATGCCGCTCGCGAGCACGATCGCGGCCTCGGTGCCCTCGAGCGCCGCGTACTTGCGGGCGACGCCCGTCTGGCTCGGCGTGTTGTTGTTGCCGAGGTAGAGGATCTCGTCGCTCGATCCGACGGGGAGGACGAACGTGCTGCTCTGCACGACCGGCGCCACGACCGGCGCCCAGTCGGCGCGCCGCTGAGGCACGCCGTGCACCGCCGCGGTCGAGAGCCCGAAGCGGCGGCCGGTCACGGCGGGGTCAGCGGCGCGAAGCGATCGCCCGCGCGGCCGGCCAGCCGGTGGGCCTCGAGGTCGGCGAGCGCCGCGTGCGCGCGCTCCGGTGTCCAGCCCAGCCGCTCGGCGAGATCGCTGGCGGTGGCGCCGCCCGCCCCGAGCAGCGCGGCGAAGGCGGCGCGGGCGTCGTCGCTCGCCCACCCGAGGAGCGCCGCCTCGCCGCCGGGGAGCCACGCCGCGACCGCGAGGCGGTGGTGGATGAGCACGTGCTCGATCGCCTCGCGCAGGTCGTCCCGCACCCCGCGGAGCACCACCACGAGCCCCGGCTCGGCGCTCGCGAGCAGGAGCTTGGCCACGATCTCGTCGGCGCAACTGAAGTCGAGGCAGGCGACCTCGGAGAAGTCGAGCACCGCGGTCCGGCAGCCGGAGCCGGCCAGCACCGCCTCGATCCGCCCGCGCACCGCCGCGCCGGTGGACCGGGTGACGAGGTTCCGGTACGGCGTCGCCACCGCCTCGCGCAGCACGTGATGCAGCCAGATGGTCGCGATCATGCGGGCTCTGCGCTCTGGGCGGGGATGATCACTTGCACCTGCGCTCCCGGGAAGAAAGGAAGGTGCTCGGCGAGCGGTACGTCCTCGTCCCACTCCGGCACGATGGCGAGCCGGGCCGTCCCGCTCCGGATGCTGATCTTGCCCTGCCAGCGCGCGAGGTAGCGCTTGATGCCGGCGAGGCCCTGGCCGCGGCCGGGGTCGCGGAACCGGCTCACGCCCTGGATCAGCGCCGCCTCGAGCGCGGCGGCGTCGCCCCAGCGGTCGCCGAACCGCCGCGCCTGCGTGGTCTCGAGCGAGCGGCGGAACCCGACGCCCGCGTCGCTCACCGCGATGACCACCACGCGCCGGCCGAGGCGGCGGCGGAAAGTGTACGCCTGCACCGCCACCCATCCGCCGGTGCCCGCGTGCTCCACAATATTCTGGCACGCTTCCGAAAGCGCCATGGCGAAGCCCATCGTCGCCTTGGCCTCGATGCCGAGCTCGCCGGTGAGGATGCGGGCGGCGTTCTCCTGGATCTTGCCGACGATCTCGTGCACGTCGTCGGCGCCGCGCACCGGTGTGACGTCGAGCATCACGTCCGAGGGGCCGGAGGCGCGCGCCTTCGGTACCTTGCCGTGGATCTCGAACAGCTCCGCCGCGTGCGCGAAGAAGCCGGTGCGCGCCCAGTAGCCGCGGACCTCGTCGCTCAGCGGCACGGTGAGAAGCGGCCGCTCCCGCCGCTGCTCGGCGAGCGCCTGGCCGGCGGTGAGCATCCCGACCAGGCCGTAGGGCCCCGCCCACTGCGCCCCGCGAGCGTCCACCAGGACGCGCTGCTCCGGCGGCCAGGCGCCGAACGCCGCCGCGAACTGGTCGAAGCTCCGCTCGTCGAAGTGGGCGGGAACCTCGACCACCCGCGTCATGCGGTGACCAGCTCGCCGCGCAGCCAGCGGGAGAGGTGCCCCGCCCCCCGCACCTGCGCATTGCGCGCCGCGAGGCGGTTGGCCTCCTTCAGCGCGGTCTCCACCCCGTCCCCCGCCAACATCCGGGACCACAGCACCGCCCCGAAGACGTCTCCGCACCCGGTCGGATCGATCGCTTCGACGTTCGGCGCCGTGACCAGCGCCGTCCTCACCGCCGCCCCTTCAACCCGCCCGCCGCTCCCTCCCTCCGTCCGCCCGCCCGTCCGTCTTCCGCCTTCCGCCTTCCGCCTTCCGCCTTCCCATCCATCGAACCCGGGCGCCGCCACGTAAACCGCGCCCCGCGGGCCGAGTGTCACGACCAGGAGCTGAACGCCCTCCCCCAGCACCTGCGCGCTCAGGGCGAGCGGGTCGGGGGAGAGCTGGCGCATCTCGTCCTCGTTCACCTGCACCACGTCGAAGCAGCCGAACCAGGACGGCGCGTCGGGCAAGGGGCGGAGCACGCGCATGCCGTCCTGCTGCATCGTGAGGAAGAGGCTGTGGAGGTCGGCGAAGATGGGGCCCTCGAAGCCGCGGCGGAGCGCCTGGGCGGTGCCGAGGGTCATCTCGAAGCCCGAGATGAAGTTCACGTAGAGCGCGTCGAGGTCGCGCACCATGGGCCCCAGCTCGGGCCAGGTCCACGCGGGGACGCCGCCGCTCATCCGCTCGCAGCGGCGGTCCCGGTCCTGGTAGTGGAGTACGACGCGGTTGTTGGGGACCGGCACCTCGACGAAGCGTGCGCCCGGCTCGCGCCGGCCGAGGGTGCCGAGCAGCGACGCCGCCTCGCCGGCCAGATCGCGGCCCACCTTGATGAGGGGCACGATGCGCCAGTCGTCCGGGAGCGCCGCGTCGAACCCGCCCAGGGCGTAGGCGATCCCGCCCCACTCCTCGGTCGGTGGCGCGGCGGGGTCGCGCCCGTGGATCCGGTCCCACACCAGGGAGCCGACGACGCCGACCTTAGGCAACGGAGTGCGCGTCGCTCGCGCGCCGGGCGGGCGACATCGTCTGGTCCATGAACGCGCGGGCGGCCCCGTACACGCCGGCCGTCCCGGAGAGCTCCGCGGCCACGATGCGGCACGCCGCCACCGCGGGCTTGAACGCCCGGCGGGCCACCTCGCGCTTGAGCGGCCCGAACAGCGCCTCCCCCGCGCGGGTGACGCCGCCGAACACCACCACGGTATCCGGGTTGAAAATGTTCACCATGTTCGCGATGCCGACGCCGAGGAACTTGGCGGTGTCGTGCACCACCTCGAGCGCCAGCTCGTCGCCGTCGTGTGCGGCCTCGTACACCGTCTGCGCCGTGATCAGGTCGAGCGCGCCGCCCACGTACTCCGGCAGCCGGCTCGGCTGGCCCGCGGCGACGGCCTCGACCGCCCGGCGCGCGATCGCCGGCCCCGACGCGTACGCCTCGAGGCATCCGTAGTTGCCGCAGCCGCACTTCCGGCCGTCCACCTCGATCGTGGTGTGCCCGATCTCGCCCGCGCAGTCGGACGCGCCGTGATACAGCCGCCCGTCCACGATGATCCCGCCGCCGATGCCGGTGCCGATGGTGATCCCGATGACGTGCTGCGACCCGCGCGCGGCGCCGCGCCACACCTCGCCCAGCACGGCGCAGTTGGCGTCGTTGTCGATCGCCGCCGGGATGCCGAGCCCCTGCTGCAGCAGGTTGCGGAGGGGGAGGTTGACCCAGCCGAGGTTCGGGGTGAGCAGCACCACGCCGCGCTTGGTGTCGAGCGGGCCGGGCGCGCCGCACCCCACGCCGAGAAAGGTGGCGCCGGGCACCGCCGCCCGTGCGGCCTCCATCGTGGCGCGCGTCATCGCGACCAGCCGGTGCAGGACCGCCTCCGGCCCCTCCTGAGCCCGGGTCGGCTCCGAGCGGAGGCCGTGCACCACGGAGCCGTCGTCGGCCACCGCGCCGACCACGAGGTTGGTCCCGCCGATGTCTATGCCCAGCACGAAGCGCACGGGGTTCCTCCGTACGGCGACGAGCCGGCGCGGCATTCCGCCCGCCGGGATGATCCGATGGCCCGAGCAGGCGCCGCGCCGGCGCCATGGCGGGAAACTGGCCCGCGGGGCCGGCTTTCGCCAGCTAGGCGACGAGGCCGCCCGGCGCGGTCCGACGGGGGGAGCGTCCGCGCATCCGGCCCGTCACTCCACCTGCAGCACGGCCAGAAACGCTTCCTGCGGAATTTCCACGGTGCCGATCTGCTTCAGGCGCTTCTTTCCTTCCTTCTGCTTCTCCAGGAGCTTCCGCTTGCGGGTGACGTCGCCGCCGTAGCACTTGGCCAGCACGTCCTTCCGCAGCGCGGAGATGGTCTCGCGGGCGATGATCTTGTTGCCGATCGCGGCCTGGATCGCCACCTGGTAGAGCTGGCGCGGGATCAGCTCCTTGAGCTTCTCCGCCACCTTGCGGCCCCACTCGTACGCCTTGTCGCGGTGGATGATCACGCTGAATGCGTCCACCTGGTCGCCGTTGATCAGCATGTCGAGCTTCACGAGGTCGGACTCGCGGTACCCCGCCATCTCGTAGTCCAGCGACGCGTACCCGCGGGAGAGCGACTTCAGCTTGTCGTAGAAGTCGAGCACGATCTCGCCCAGCGGGAACTCGAAGTCGAACTCCACCCGGGTCGGATCGATGTAGTGCATCCCGTTGTAGATCCCGCGGCGGTCCTGCCCCAGCTTCATGATCCCGCCGATGTACTCGGCGGGCGCCATGATCCGGGCCTTGACGTAGGGCTCCTCGATCCGCTCGATCTCCGCCGGGTCGGGCAGGTTGGTCGGGTTCTCCAGCACCATCATCGTGCCGTCGGTGCGGTAGACGTGGTACTCCACCGTCGGCACCGTGGTGAGCAGGTCGAGGTTGAACTCGCGCTCCAGCCGCTCCTGCACGATCTCCATGTGCAGCAGGCCGAGAAACCCGCAGCGGAACCCGAACCCGAGGGCGGTGGACGACTCGGGCTCGTAGTGGAGCGAGGCGTCGTTGAGCGCGAGCTTCTCCAGCGCGTCGCGCAGCGCCTCGTACTGCTCCGAGTCGGTGGGGTAGAGTCCCGCGAAGACCATGGACTTCACCTCCCGATACCCCGGGAGCAGCTCGGCCGCGCGGTCGTGGGCGTCGAGGATGGTGTCGCCTACCCGGCAGTCGCGCACGTTTCGGATGCTCGCGACCACGTAGCCCACCTCCCCCGCCTCCAGCACGTCCGCCGGCCGCTGGCCCAGCTGGAGGTAGCCCACCTCGTCCACGTGGTAGACGTCGTCAGGATGCGATCCGAAGGCGATGTCCATGCCGGTGCGGAGCGTGCCGTCCACCACCCGCACGCTCGCGATCGCGCCGCGGTACTTGTCGTAGTAGGAGTCGAAGATGAGCGCCCGGAGCGGCGCGTCCTCCTTGCCCGCGGGCGCCGGCACCCGGGCCACGATCGCCTCCAGCAGCTCGGGGATCCCCGTCCCCTCCTTGGCGGAGACGGCCAGGATCTCCTCCCGCCTGGCGCCGATCAGGTCCATGATCTCCCTGGCCCGCCGCTCGGGCTCGGCGCCGGGCAGGTCGATCTTGTTGAGCACCGGGATGATCTCGAGGCCGGCGTCGAGGGCGAGGAAGAGGTTGGAGAGGGTCTGCGCCTGGATCCCCTGGGAGGCGTCCACCACGAGGATGGCGCCCTCGCAGGCGTTGAGTGAGCGGGAGACCTCGTAGGTGAAGTCCACGTGGCCCGGCGTGTCGATCAGGTTGAGCTCGTACTCCCTGCCGTCCCGCGCGCCGTAGGTCATCCGCACGGCGTTGAGCTTGATGGTGATGCCCCGCTCGCGCTCCAGGTCCATGGTGTCGAGCAGCTGCTCCCGCATGAGCCGCTTCTCGACCGCGTGCGTGGCCTCGATGAGCCGGTCCGCGAGGGTGGACTTGCCGTGGTCGATGTGGGCGACGATGCAGAAGTTGCGAATGCGGGACTGAGACATGGGCGGAATATAGGCGAGGGGGGCGGGGGGAAGGCGCAAGGCGGAAGGCGCAAGGCGCAAGGCGGAAGGCGCCTTCCGCCTCCCGTCTCCCACCTCCCGCGGCTACGCTTAGGGCCGCCCGAATCCCTGGAGTCCCGTGTCGGCGACACCGTCCGTCCGCCCGCCCGTCCACCCGGCGCCGTCCGCCTCCGCGGATGCCGGCATGCTGCTCGTCTGCCTCATCTGGGGCACGAACTTCAGCGTGATCAAGTCGGCGTTTCCGCTCATGCCGCCGCTCGCGTTCACGGCGGTGCGGTTCGTCATCTCGAGCGCGCTGCTCTGGGGACTGCTACGCTGGCGGGAAGGGCCGGTGGTGCTGCCGCGCGGGAAGCGCGCGGCGCTGGTGGCGCTCGGCATCCTGGGCAACACGCTCTACCAGGTCGCGTTCACCGTCGGGCTGGCGCACACCGAGGCCACCAACAGCTCGCTCATCATCAGCGCGGTGCCCACCGTCGTGCTCGCCTTCGGCGCGCTCCTCGGCATCGAGCGGCCGAGCGGCCGGATGTACGCCGGCGTCGCGCTCGCGACTGCGGGCGTGGCGCTGGTGGTGACGGCCAAGGGCGTGGCGTTCGAGCGGGAGACGCTCTACGGCGATTTCCTGAGCGTCCTCGCCATGCTCTGCTGGGCGGGGTACACCCTGGGCGTCCGCCGCTATCTCCGGGGCGTGAGCCCCCTCGCGGTCACCGCGCTCACCACCATCACCGGCACGCCGGGGCTCGTGCTGGTGGGCGCGCCGCAGGTGCTCCGGCTTGATTGGCACGCGCTCACCGGGGCGGTCTGGATGGCGCTCGCCTACTCGTCCGTCCTCTCGCTCGTGGTCGCGTACTTCATCTGGAACTCCAGCATCCAGCGGGTGGGCAGCAGCCGCACGGCCATCTACATGTGCGTGACGCCGCTCTTCGCCGCGGCCTCGGCCTGGGTCATCCTGGGCG
>DASSOD010000143.1:0-24447 GCA_035700905.1 Gemmatimonadales bacterium
CCCGGCGCTACGCGTATTTCCTGGTGCGGGGAGACGGGACCTATCTCATCAAGCGGCGCGAGGGGGACAACACCTACGCCATCACGTCATCCTGGACCCGCCACCCCGCCGTGCAGCGCGCGGACGCCAAGGGCGAGGCGACCAACCGGCTGGAGGTCAGCGTGACGCCGACCAAGCTGAGCTTCGTGGTGAACGGGTCGGAGGTCTACGCCGCCGATCCGCGCCTGGTGGACGCGCACGGGACGGTGGGACTCCGGGTGAACCACAACCTGGACGTGCACGTGGTGGAGTTCACCGCCAAGAAGCTCTGAGTCACCCGGCCGCGGCGCGCCGCGCAGCCAGCGCCTCGAGCGCGACGCTCCGGAGCGGCGGGTCCCCCTCCCGGCCGATCCGCTCGAGGGCGGCGCGCCCGCGCGGCGCCGTGACTCTCGCGAGCGCGCGCACCGCGTGGATCCGGTCTGCCGCTGGGCGGCCTCGCGGGCGGCGCAGCGTGCGGCGGTCCAGCGCGGCCCCACTGAGCGCGGCGCACGCCTCGACCGATCCGATTGCCGCCAAGGCGTCCGCCATCGCACGCCATGCATTCCCATCCCGCTCTCGCGCCATGGCCGCAGCGAGCGGCATGGCGAGCGCGGGCGCGCCCTGCATGCCGATCGCCGCTGCGGCCGCCATCCGAGTACGCGGGACCGGATGGCCCAGCGCGGCGCAGAGCGGCTTCGCCACGTCGGCCGCGGGAAACTCCCCCAGCGCCGCGAGCACGGCGTCCCGTACCGCGTCGTCCGGATGATCCACCTGACTCGCCAGGGGACCGATCGCCTCGGGCAGCGCCATCCGCCCGAGGAGCGTGGCCCCCAGGCTCGCCTCGCGCGGGCCGCCGCGGAGCAGCGGCAGCACCAGCGGGAACGCTTCCGGCGTGTTGCCGAGCGCCGCGCACAGGAATTGGCGCGCTCCCGAGCCCTGCGCGGCTCGCGCCGCATCCAGCATGGCCTCCGCACCCTCGAGCCCGACCCACCGGAGCACTGACGCCGCCGCCGGCCGAAGCGCGGCGTCGCCCAACGCCGCACGGACGAGGCCGTCCAGCACCACGCGCGGCAGATGCCTGCGCACGCCGATCGCGTAGGTCCGCCGCGCTCGCGCCGGCACCCGCGGGGCCATCGCATGGAGCCGGGTGGCGAGCTCCAGCGCCTCCCCCCAACGCTCCGCGGCAGTGAGCACCGCAAGCCCGGACAGGAGCGCCGCGACCTCAGCCTCGCAGTCCTTGATCAACTGCAGCCGGCGTTCGCCCTTGACCCGGCGCTCGCCGGTCCGGCGTTCCGGCCCGCGCCAACGGCGGCCGGGCATGCCGCGCCGGTCGGCCCAGCCACGGCGGTCCGCTCGTGTCCGCGACGGGGGAGTGGGCACGGGTTGCGGGGATGCCATGCGGTCCACCTCGGGAATGAGCCTTACGCGAACCGCGGGCGTGCTGGGCAGCGGCATCGAGTCGTGCGAGAGCGCGCGAGCCAGGCGAAGGAGGTCGGTGGGCCCGGCGCCGGCGGCCACGTGGAGCGCATCCACGCCGCGCGCCCGAAGCCGCGCGGCGAGAGAGAGATCGTCGGCCAGCGAGTGACGCTCCACGCCCGCCTCGACCACCAGGGGCGCATTCTCGACCGCACGGCAGGCCGCACTCAATGCCAGCTCCTGGCCGGCGTCGTTTCCCACGTCCACCCTGAGCAGGTTGACCAGGTCACCGAACCGGCTCACGAAGACGGCCAGCGAATCCACGGGCTAGCACCGGGAGGGGGACCGGGCCCAAGGTGCAGCCCACGTACCAACCGGGGCTCCACGCCGTGACGGCGCGAAAAGCCGCGGTGTGGCGCTCTCCAGCGCGCTGCTCGCCAATGACTTGCGCGCTGGCGTGGCGGGGGCGAGGTCGCCGGCCGCACCGTAGTAGCTGTGCGTACATCGTCGCGGACACGCCCCGGTTTCGGGCGCCATCCGCGGGGGCGCGTTGCGCCGCCCCATGAAGCACCGTTTCTTGGAGGCATGCAGACAGCAGTGCCGCACGCTGGCGATGGCGAGCTAGCCGCCGCCGTTCTCCAGGCGGCCATCACCGGCGCACTCGCCATCCTGTGCGGGTTTCTGTACCAGCGCTACCGCAAGGCGTACTTTGCGTGGTGGGCCGCCGCCTGGACGTTGTACGTGCTCCGCCTCGGCGCCATCATCAGCTTTATCGCGACCGGCGCGCGCGTCTGGCTCTATTGGCACCAGGTCGTGACCGGCTGGACGGCGCTCGCGCTCCTCGCGGCGGCGCTGGCCTTCTCCCGGGGCCTGCGCTGGCGGTGGGCCTACCTTCCGATCGCGCTCTTTCCCCCGCTCTGGTCCTACGTCGCGATCTACCGCATCGATCACTTCGCGTGGGCGGCCGGGCCGGCGGTCGGCTTCTTGAGCGTCGCGAGCCTCTGGACCGGCGGCGTGTTCCTGGCGTATCGCCGTCGCGTAAGCGCGAGCGGTGCGGGCGCCGCGCTGCTGGGGGTTGCGTTCCTGCTCTGGGGCATCCACCACCTCGACTACCCGTTCCTGCGTGCGCGCGGTGCCTGGGCACCGTGGGGCTACTATCTCGACATCTGCTTCGAGCTCGCCGTCGGAACCGGCATCCTGCTCCTGGTCTTGGACGAGCTGCGCCGGGGGCTCGGCGCGCTCAGCGCCTTGTCGGGCGACCTGCAGCGCACGGGGCGGACGGGTGATGTGCTCAACGCCCTGCTCGAGCGTCCGCTCACCTTGCCGGCCGTGACCGGGAGCGCCCTGTACCGCCTCGACCCGAGCGGCGGCATGTTCGTGGCCGGTCGGGCGGCGTGCGCGTCGTGGGCGGGCGTCCGGCCGGCCGGGCCGGCTGCCGCCGTGCTCGCGCGCGCCGCCGCGAGCGGCCGGCCGCTCACCACGAGCGAGTGGACCGACCCGCACCCCGAGCGCGGCGCGACGTACGCCTACGCGGCGGTGCTCCCGATCATCCGAGGGGCCGCCGTCACCGAGGCGCTCGTGATCGTGGGCGATGCGCGGGATCCATTCACCGCCTTGGACGAGAGCTTCCTGCGCGCGCTGGGCCAGCAGGTCGGCGCGGCGCTCGAGCAGGCGGACCTCTATGAGCGGCTGGAGGCGCGCACCGTGGAGCTCGCCACGCTCTCCGCCCGCATGGTCGAGCAGCACGAGGAAGAGCGGCGGCGGCTCTCCCGCGAGCTGCACGACGAGACCGCGCAGGTGTTCTCCGCCGTCAAGATCGAGCTGGGCGTCCTGCGGGACGGCGCGTCCCAGCCGGTGGCGCAGCGGCTCGACCGAGCCCTCGACCTGGTGGACGCGGGCATCCGGAGCGTGCGCAACGTGGTGAACGATCTCCGGCCCTCGCTGCTCGACGACCTCGGCCTGCTTCCCGCGCTGCGCTCGCTCGTCGGCGAGTTCGGCGAGCGGAGCGGGATCGCGATCCGGCTGGACGCGGCGCCTGCGGTTCCGCCGCTCTCCAAGGAAGCGGAGCTCGCGCTGTTCCGCGCGCTTCAGGAGGCGCTGGCAAACGTAGCCCGGCATGCGGCGGCCCGCGCGGTCGAGGTCGGGATCCGGGTGGACCGAGGCACCGTGGTGCTCGAGGTGCGCGATGATGGCCGGGGGATCCCGACCGGCGCCGAGGTGCGCGATTTCGAGCGCGCCGGGCACATGGGTCTCGCCGGCATGCGGGAGCGGATCGGCGCGCTCGGCGGCGCCGTGCGGTTCGAGGGGCGGCCGGGCGAGGGGGTCCGCCTGGAGGTCCGCCTGCCCGCCAAACCGGGCCCGGCCGCAGCGGCCGAGCTTGCCGCGGCGCCCGCGCGCGCGATCCCCGAGCGCGCCCCCGAACCCGAGATTCCCGCGTGAGCGGCGAGGTGATCCGCGTGCTCGTCGCCGACGACCATGCCGTCGTCCGCGAGGGCATCCGCCACGTGCTCGAGCGCGAGACCGGGTTCGACGTGGTCGCCGAGGCCGCCAGCGGCACCGAGGCGCTCGCCCTGGCCGAGCAGCACCGGCCCGACGTGGCGGTGCTCGACATCTCCATGCCCGGGCTCACCGGACTCGAGCTCGCCACGCGGCTGCGCCAAACGCTGCCGGAGACGCGGGTCCTGATCCTGAGCATGCACGACAACACCGAGTACGTGCTCGAGGCCGTGCGCGCCGGCGCCCACGGCTACCTGCTCAAGGACACGGCCGCGACGGAGCTCCGGCGGGCCCTCCGCGCCGTGCGGGGCGGCGAGGCGTTCTTCAGCCCGCCAGTGGCCCGCCGTCTGACGGAGGCCATTCGGGGCGAGCTGGACCGGGCCAAGCGTACCGGCGACCTGGGCGCGCTCACCGGACGCGAGCGGGAGGTGCTGCGCGGGATCGCGCAGGGGCGCACCAACAAGGAGATTGCGGCGGAGCTCGGGATCAGCCACCGAACCGTCGAGACCCACCGGGAGAGCCTGATGCGGAAGCTGGGCATCCGAACCGTGGCGGGGCTGACCAAATTCGCCCTCGAGGCAGGCGTGGTGGGTAGCGCCTAGCGCGCGGCCCCGATTCAGACCCGAATTCTTCGAGCGTATCACGTGACCGAGGCAGCAGCACGCGCGCAGCAGCGCAATCCGCAATCCACCGGCCCCCGCGCCGCGAAGACCGGCATCGTCATGATGAATCTGGGCGGACCGGCCACGCTCGACGCCGTCGAGCCGTTCCTGCTCCGATTGTTCGCGGACCGCGAGATCATCCAGTTGCCGTTTCAGGGCAGGCTCGGCCCGTTCATCGCGCGGCGCCGCGCCCCCAAGGTGCGGGAGCTGTACCAGGCGATCGGCGGCGGGTCGCCCATCCTGCGCTGGACCGAGGCGCAGGGCCGCGGCATGGTCGAACGGCTCGACCGCCTCTCGCCCGGAACCGCGCCGCATCGCTTTTACGTGGCGTTCCGGTACACGGAGCCCTCGAGCGACGACGCGCTGCGGGCCATGCAGGCCGACGGTGTGGAGCGCGCGGTCGCGTTCACCCAGTACCCCCAGTGGTCCTGTGCGACGACCGGCTCGAGCCTGAACGAGCTCTGGCGCGCGCTGGCGCGCCTCGAGCTGCGCGATGCCTTCCGGTGGAGCGTAATCGACCGCTGGCCCACACACCCCGGTTTTGTGGCCGCAATGGCCGAGACGGTCCGGGAGGGGCTACTCGGCTATGGGCCGGCGGAGCGGGACAAGGTCCTGATCCTCTTCAGCGCCCACTCGCTCCCGCTGAGCTTCATCAACCGCGGTGACTCCTACCCGCAGGAGATCGGCGCGACGGTCCAGCGGGTGATGGAGGCCCTGGACTTCTCGCATCCGTACATGCTGGCGTACCAGTCCGAGGTCGGGCGGCCGTTCGTCTCATGGCAGGGGCCCAGCACCGAGCGCACGATCAGAATGCTGGCGGAGCGCGGCCGAACCCACGTGCTCGTGGTGCCGATCGCGTTCACCAGCGACCACATCGAGACCCTCTCGGAGCTGGACCGGGAATACGGCCACCTCGCCCGCGAGCTCGGGATGACGGGCTACCGCCGCGCGCCGGCGCTCAACGACCGCCCGACGTTTCTCGACGCGCTGGCGGACATCGTGCGGGAGCACCTCGCGTCGGGGCGCGCCTACGGCCCGCAGTACGCCACGCGGTGCGCGGGCTGCGCCAACGGTCAATGCCGTAATATCGTGAATCCGGTGGCCGCGACGGGTTGATGCGCTGAGGCGCGCGACTCAAAAGCCTCGCTCGCGAATGGTTCTGCTCGCGGGGTAGAGCAAGCGGCGCGTGAGCCGGCTCGCCATCCGGCGCACCACCTCGCGCTGCTCGTCGGAGAGGGTGCCGAGCTCGGCGAGGGCGCGGTCGGCCTCCTCGGTCGCGAGCCGCTCGCCGATCCGGTGCAGCTCGGCGAGGTGCGGCGCGGCGGCCCGGCTCCGCAGCGCACGGCGGAATTGCGCCAGCTCCTCCCGGATGATCCGCTCGGCGTGATCGATGGCGGGCGCGATCCCGTCGGTCACCGGGCAGTGCTGCAGTCGCAGATCGTCGAGATCGAACAGCCGCACGCCGGGGATGTCCCGCGCTGCCGGCTCCACGTTCCGCGGCACCGCCAGGTCCAGCACTACGATCGGCCGTCCGCCCCGAGCGGCGATCGCGGCCTCGAGTGTGGCGGCCGTGACGACCGGGTGGGGCGCGGACGTGGTTACGCACACGACGTCGGCGTCGGCGAGCGCCGTCGGGAGCTCGCGCCAGTCGCCGGCCCTGGCGCGGCAGGACCCCGCCAGCGCGTCCGCGCGCTCACCGGTCCGGTTGAGCAGCGTCACCGGGCCGACCGGCTCCGACCCGAGCGCGCGCAGCACCACCTCGGCGGCTTCGCCCGCGCCGAGCAGGAGCACGTGGCGGCCGACGAGCGAATCGCCCCAACAGAGGCGAGCGTGCGCCAGCGCGGCGCTGCCGACGGAGGCGGGGTGCCGGCCGATCGGCGTTTCGTGACGCACTCGGCGGCCGGCGGCGAGCGCGGCGGCGAACACGGCGTCGAGCGCCCAGGTGCTGGTGCCCGCGCTCCGCGCCATCTCGTACGCCCGGCGGAGCTGGCCCAGGATCTCGCTCTCGCCAAAGACCTGCGAATCGAGGCCGGCCGCGACGGCAAAGAGATGCCGCACTGCCTTGGCCCCATCGCGCTGATAGATGATGCCCGGCGGCAACGCCGCCCCGCGCCGCGCCGCGAACGCGCGCAGGCGGCGCTCCTGATCTTCGTCACCCCACCAGTACAGCTCGAAGCGGTTGCACGTGGCGAGCACGACGAGGGACCGCCCGGCCTCCCGCTCGTGGGCCAGCCAGTCAGTGATTTCGTCGGGTGCGAGCGAGATCCGCTCCCGCAGCGCGACGTCCGCGGTGTGGTGGCTGATGCCGATCAAATGGAACGGCAGCGTGGTGCTCACGTTTGTACGCTAGAGAGTGCTCCGAAGGGCTGCAATCCGCTCCGGACCGGAGCGCCTCTCCGTAGTTCTACGGAGGGGACTTTCGCCGGGCCGCCCCCCGGCCCACGTTCAGCTCGCTTTCCGGAAAGCGACCGGCGGAACCTTCCTCTTCAGGGTCCTTGTGCGGCGGTGGTTCGCTCGGCCCCGCGGGAAGACCCGGATCGGGCGCCGGTTTGCGAGGAGCCGGCGAGCTCCTGCGGCGGCCAGACTCTGATGGCATGACGCGCTCCAAGGCTGAGGGGGCTCCCCGATCTGCAGCCGGAGAGCGCCCCTCGCCGTGCGTCAGCTCACCTTCACCTGGATCTCGCGCGGACGGGCGCGCTCCGCCTTGGGCAACACGACGGTGAGCAGCCCATGTTCGACTCGCGCCTCGATCCGATCCGGATCGATCGTGCTCGGCAGTGCGAAGGTGCGCTCGAACGCCCCGTAGCTCCGCTCGTACCGATGCACGCGCTCGCCGTTCTCTTCGGCCTGCTGCCGCTTCTCACCGCGAATGGTGAGGTAGTTGTTCTCGATCGACAACTTCACGTCCTCGGGGTTCACGCCCGGGATTTCGGCCACGATCTTCACCGCAGTCGTGTCCTCGAAGATGTCGCACGACGGCGACCAGGCGGCGGTCAGCGCGCCGCCATCGGCACGGTCGCCGGGCCAGCCGGTGAAGGCCTCGTCCAGCAAGGTGTTGAGTCGGCGCAGGCTGGCGAAGGGCTCGGCCGCGCGCCTCGTGGTCATGACATACATGGTCGTGCCTCCAGCGTTACGGGTTCACTCGCGTTTCGCCGACCGCTCGGACCGGCGCACGCTGCGGGGCAAAGCAGCGCCCGTGCCGGGCCACAGGACCGATCTTCGGCCAAATTGACGCTCGGATGCCGCTACCTTTTGGCGAGTTAGGACGGTACTGCATTTTTGGCGTGCCATGGTCGTTGGGGGTGGATGGTCGCCGGTTCGCGGGGCTTCGGCCGTTCTGACTCCGGCGTGGCCGCGCTCGACGCTGAGCTGGTAGTTCAGGCACCTACTACGGCTAGTACCGGTCGCTTCCACCTCGACGACACCGCGCGCGGGCAAGCCTTATCTTGTGGCGGTCGCGGCGCAGGCCGAGCAGTGCGCCTACCTTGCGTGCGGAGCCGCCGTTCGAGGCCGATATGAAGCTTGCTACCTACGTCCTGGTCACCACGGCCATCTCTCTCGCGCCGGCGTGCGGTCCGAGGCCGGGACACGGGTGGAGTCGAGTTTCGCCGGGCGCGTTCGCCGCGGAGCTCGCTTCGCCGCGCGGCATGGGCACCGAGCCCGCCGTAGTCGTGGATGTCCGCGAGCCCGAGCTGTTCCGGAAGGGGCACATCCCGGGAGCGCTGAACCTGCCGTGGCCGGACGCAAAGCGGCGGGCGCCCGCCGAGCTCGATCCGGCGCGCGCCGTCGTTCTGGTGTGTCACAGCGGGCCCATGGGGGACGAGCTGGCCGCGATCCTCGCGCGCCGCGGCTTCAGGAACGTGCGGAACGTCGCCGGCGGCATGGCGGCGTGGCGGGGGCCGGTGGTCAAGGGCGGGTCGTGACCCGCCTCGTGCTCCTGGGCGGCGGACACGCGCACCTCTTCGTGCTCGAGGCACTGGCGCGGCGCCGCTTCCCGCCCGCCGAGGTCGCGCTCGTGTCGGAGGTCCGCTGGCAGGCGTATTCCGGAATGGTGCCCGGCCTGATCGGCGGCCGCTACCGATCGGAGGACGTTTCCTTCGATCTGGCGTCCATCGCCCGCTGCGCGGGGGCCCGCTTCGTCGAGGCGCGCGCCGCTCGGATCCGACCCGACCGCCGACTGGTCGAGGTGGTGGGGGCCGATCCGCTGGAGTACGACATCCTCTCGATCGCAACCGGTTCGAGCGTGCAAGGGAGCGAGCTCGCCACCCTGCGGGAGCGAGTCCTCCTGGCCAAGCCGATCGAGCGCGCGCGAGAGATCGTGCCCGCCCTCACGCGCATTGCGCGGGAGAATGGAGCCGCCGAGATCGCCGTGGTCGGCGGCGGTGCGGCGGGCGTCGAGATCGCGCTTGCCGTGGCGGGGCGGCTCCGCGCGCTCCAGGCCGCGCGGGCGCGAGTGACGCTGCTCGAGGCCGCGCCGCGTCTGCTTCCGGAGCGCTCCGCTCGGGCCGGGCGCGCCGCGGCGCGCGCGCTCGCGCGCCAGGGCGTCTCGGCCCGCTGCGGCGAGGAGGTGACCGGGGCCGCACCTGGTTCGCTCTTACTCGCCGGTGGCGCCTGGCGCGCCGATGTCGTGGTGCTGGCCGCCGGGGCGGCATCCACCGAGCTGCTTCGGACGTCGCGCCTCGCGCAGGACGGCCGCGGCTTCCTTCTGGTGGACGACGCGCTGCGCTCGGTTTCGGACGCGCGCATCTTCGCGGCGGGCGACGCGGCCACGCCCGCTCGGTACCCGGAGACCCCGAAGGCCGGCGTGTACGCGGTGCGCGCGGGTCCGGTGCTGCGCGACAACCTGGCCGCGGCCTGCGCGGGGCGGCGGCCGCCGCGGCGTTACACCCCGCGGCGGCGCTTCCTCGCGATCCTCAACACCGGCGACGGACGGGCGATCGCGACGTACGGCGGGCTCGCCGCCGAAGGCCGCTGGGTCATGGCCCTCAAGGATGCGATCGACCGCCGCTTCATGCGGCGGTTTCAGCGACTGGCCGGCTGTCGCGCACCGGACGCGCCCATCATCCGCTGGTAGAGCCCGATGAGCCGCCGCACGCGGGCGACGTGATCGCGGCGCTCGGATTCCGTCATCTTCCCGGGAGCTCCTGCCGCACCGCCCCCGAGCTGATTCAAAACCGAATCGTGGAGCGACCGGAAGTCGCCGGTATCCGCCTGGCCGGCGCGGGTCAGATCGGCCTGCATGGCGTCCACTACGTGAGCGAGCTGCTGCCGGTATGCCGGAAGGTTCTCATTGACCGAGTCGAGCGAGGCGCGCGCCATGCGCTCGAGTTGGGGGCGGAAGCCGGCCAACCGCTCCGGCGCCTCGAGCTCGGAGGACTGGTGTGTCTGCTCGCGCGCGTGGGTGGTGTCGCCTCCACGCTCGGCCGTGTAGATCGATGCGGTGCCCTCGGGATTGCCTTGCGGCCTGTCACTGCTGCAGCCGAGGCCGAGGCCGATCGCGGCGAGCCCAAGCAACGTGGCTTTCATGGTCCGACTCCCCCGGAACGTGTCGCGGACCAAGGAAGTGCCTCGGTACGGGCGGGGCGGTGTCGGACCTCACCGTGGCTCACCCAGCAGCGTGATCGGCGTGGCCCTGTTGAGGACCAGCATCGCGTCCGCCGCCCGGCTGATCGGAAAGCGGCTGGGCCAGAACTCGAGATGGTATCCCTGCTCCTCGACGTCGTACAGCGGCTCCGGGATCGAGTCGGCCGCGGCGTCGAAGGGCACCACGAAGTTGCCGTTCGGGTCGGCCGCCGCCAGGGCATCGAAGACGCGGGTCGCGCCGTGGCCGCTTTCCTGCCGCGCGTCGGAGAGCACCGTGTACACGTCGTAGCCGTCCTGCACCAGGTGCCCCGCGAACCAGTTGTCGAAGCGATCGTGCGCGCGTCCCACCATCACCTCGCCTCCGCCGGACTTGAGCCCGTGGTACCCGCCCATGAACACCAGAACGCGCCACCCGGGATGCGCGTCGAGCACCTTGCGGAACGCGGCGGCCATCCATTCGTCGCGGTTGGCGAAGCCGCCCGCGGCCATCTGTTCCGTCAGCGCGGGCATCGGCCAGCCGCGCAGGTCGGCCGCGAGCACGTGCACCGGGTGGTCCGGGTGCGCGGCGTTCCAGCGGTATGCCGCGCGGTAGATGGCGAGGTACTCCTCGCTCGCGCCCCAATGGGCCCGCAGGGTGCGCGGGTGATCCATCAGGATGGTCGTGTCCTCCGGCACCGAGGTCATGTACCGGTCGACGACGCCTTGCTCGTCGGCGCCGACCTCGAGCGCGAGCAGATCCACGCCGGCGCCCGCACCCTGCTCGGCGATCAGCTGCGTGACGACCCGCTTGGGCTCGGCCACGGGATGGATGTCGCCGAAGAACACGACACGATGGCGCGCCAACGCGGCCTGCAGGAACGGCACCGGCGCCGTGTGCGGCGCGGGCGCGGGCGCGGGCGCGGGCGCGGGCGCGGGCGCGGGCGCGGGCGCGGGCGCGCGAGCCAGGTCGTGCGGCGGACCGGCCTGAAGCGCCAGCGCGAGTGCGGACCAGCGGAAGAACGGGATGAGCGGCATGCGATCACCTGCGGGACGTCCGCCGCCGGCCGGTCGCACGTCCGCGCCGGCTTAGCGGCCGAAGAACTTGGCGAAGACGCCGGTGCTGCCGGCGGTGCTGAGTGCGGCGGCCATCTCGTCCATCGAGGCGTAGCGGTCCTCGGGACGGACCTGGAGGCAGCGCGCGATCACGGCGTCGAGCTTGGCCGGAAGCTCGGGGCGCACCGCCCGGAGACGCGTCGGCTCCCCCTTCAGGCGCGCGAGCATGGATTCCTGGGCGTTCTTGCCCGCAAAGGGAAGCTGGCTGGTGAACATCTCGAACGCCAGCACGCCCAAGGCGTAGACGTCGCTCCGCCCGTCGAGCGGCTTGCCCCGGATCTGCTCCGGGCTCATGAACTCGGGCGTGCCGAGCACGATGCCGGTGGCCGTGAGCTTCACCAGCTCCGGGCCCGCCCGACGCTCCTTCGCCAGCCCGAAGTCCATCACCACGGCGCGCTGACCGCCGGGTGACGCCGGATCGGGCACCAGCATCACGTTCTCGGGCTTGAGGTCGCGGTGGACGATCTGCAGCTCGTGCGCGTGCTGCAGCCCGCGGCACATCTGGATCAGGAGCGCGATCCCTTCGGGCGGCGGAATCGGGCCACGCCGGTTTTCCGCGTCGCTCAGCGCCTCGCCCTCGAGGTACGGCATCACGAGATACAGCAGCCCTTCGGGCGTCTCGCCGATGCTGAGGATGGGGCAGACGTTCGGATGATCGAGCCGCATCGCGATCGCGGCCTCCCGCCGGAGCCGCTCGACGGAAGCCGGATCGCGCGAGAGGCGTGGCGTGAGCACCTTGACCGCAACGGTGCGGCCGCTGTCGAGCTGATTGGCGAGGTAGACGTACGACATACCGCCTTCGCCCAGGCGGCGCACGACCGCGAAGCGGTGATCCAGCACGTGCCCCGAGAGGCTACGATAGATCGCCTCGGCGCGTGCCGCGCCGGCCGGGTCGCCCGACCCGTCCTCCTCCCACGGCGGGCGCACCGGGGCGGCATCCGGTGCGGGCGTCGGCGCCTCGCCCGCCGACGCCACCTCGACGAGCGGGGTCCCGTCCCGCGCGCAGAACCGGGCAGGCGCGGCGTAATGGGCGTGACACCGCGGACAACGGCGATTCTTCAATCTTGGAACCGGTTGCGGCCGTCGCTCTTGGCGCGATAGAGGTGGCTGTCGGCGAGGCGCAGGAGCGACTGCCCGTCGCTCACGCGCTCGTCTGGGTAGGAGGCCACGCCGATGCTGATCGTCACCCGCACCGGTCGTCCCGGCTCGCCGAAGTCGTACGTGGCCACCCGCTTGAGAATCCGCTCGGCGAAGTTGCGCGACTCGGTGACGGTCGTCTCGGGCAGCAGGACCACGAACTCCTCGCCCCCGTAGCGGGCCAGGATATCCACCGAGCGCTGCTCCCGCCGCACCAAACTCGACAGCTGCTTCAGCACCTTGTCGCCCACGAGGTGGCCGTAGGCGTCGTTGATCTGCTTGAAGTTGTCGATATCGATCATCATGCCGGTGAGCCGCGTCGCGTACCGAGCGGCGCGATCCATCTCCTGCTCGAGCTTTTCCATGAGCGCCCGCCGGTTGTACACCCCGGTCAGCGGGTCGATCTCGGCCAGCTGGCGCATCTCCTCCTGCCCCGCGACCGCGTGCTCCAGGTCATAGGCCTTCTCCAGCGCGGCCACCGCGGACCGGATCACGTGCTCGGCGAACTCCAGGTCCCGGTCGTTGAGCGGGGCGTCGTCGCCCGTGGTCCGGAGGAAGAAGACGCCGGCGGGCTGCTCCTTGAGCGAGAACCGCACGCAGATGGCCGAGCGGGTCGGGATGGGCAGTCCTTCGGCGTTCCAGGCGTCGCGCACCTCGCGGTAGAGCGGATCGGTGTGGACGTCGCGCGCCAGCACGACGTCGCCGGTGGCGAGCGCGTGGCTGATCTCGGGATAGCGGCTGAGGTCCACCGGCAGGTTTCGGAGCATCGGGTTCTCGAACGCCGCCACCACGGTGGCGCGCCCCTCGTCCGGCCCGGCGAGGATGACGGAGCAGCGGGAGATGTTCAGCGCCTGGGCCACCCGGCGGACGAGGATCTGGTAGATCTCGTCCGGCTTGAGGGAGGCGGTGACCTCCTGCATGATGTCCATCATCTCGGAGCGCGCCCGGGCCTCGGTGCGGGCCTGGGTGAGCTCGCGGCCCACCCTGAGGTGGGCCTTCACCCGCGCCAGCAGCTCCTTCACCTTGAACGGCTTCGGGATGAAGTCGTTGGCCCCGAGGCCGAGCGAGCGGACGGTGGCCTCCTCCGGCGGCATCGAGGAGATCATCAGGACCGGCAGGTCCTTGAACCGCGCGTCGGACTTGATCCGCTCGAGGAGCTGCAGCCCGTCCACCTTGGGCATCATGATGTCCAGCAGGAGCAGGTCGTACGGCTCGGTCTCGAGGTGCTCGAGCAGCTGGTCACCGCCCGGCAGGCTGGTGACGTCGTACCCGTTCTCCTTCAGGATCCACCAGAGGGTGCGGGAGAGCGCGGGATCGTCGTCCGCCACGAGCAGCTTGTGCGCCACGGCACCCCCTACTCGCCGGCGGCCGGCTCGGGCTCGGCTTCGCCCGCCTCGGCCCCGCTCTCGTCCTCCTTCACCACGCGGGCGACGTCCACAACCGTGTCGTTCGGCTCGAGGTTCATGACCCGCACGCCCTGGGTATTGCGACCGATGACCCGGATGCCGTCCACCGGCACCCGGATGATGACCCCGTGCCGGGTGATCATCATCAGCTCGTCCTCCGGCAGCACTTCCTTGAGGGCGACGCACACCCCGGTCTTCTCGGTCACCTTGAAGGTGATGATGCCCTTGCCGCCCCGCTTCTGCACCCGGTACTCGCCCAGCTCGGAGCGCTTGCCGTAGCCCTTTTCGCTCACCACCAGCAGCGTCGAGTCGCGGCGCACCACCACCATGCCGATCACCGCGTCGTCGCCGTCGAGCTCGATGCCCTTCACGCCGGTGGTGGCGCGCCCCATGTCGCGCACGTCGCCCTGGTGGAACCGGATGCTCATTCCCTGCCGGGTGGCGAGGATCACGTCGCTCGACTCGTCGCAGATCTGCACGTCGATCAGCTCGTCGCCGTCCTCGATGTTGATGGCGCAGATCCCGTTCGCGCGCACGTTGCCGTAGGCCGACAGGACCGTCTTCTTCACCGTCCCGTTGCGGGTCGCGAAGATGAGGCAGCGGTCGTCGGTGAACTCGCGCACCGGGACCAGCGCCGCGATCCGCTCGTCCGCCTTCATGGCGATGCAGTTCACGATCGGCTTGCCGCGCGCGGCCCGGCCCGCCTGGGGGATCTCGTGCACCTTGAGCCAGTACCCCTGGCCGTGGGTGGTGAAGAACATCAGGTAGTCGTGCGTGCTCGCGATGAACAGGTGCTCGACCCAGTCGTCCGCCTTGAGGTCGGCGCCGTTCGAGCCGCGGCCGCCCCGGCGCTGCCGCCGGTACTGCGAGACCGGGATGCGCTTGATGTAGCCGGAGTGGGAGATGGTGATCACCATGTCCTCTTCGGCGATCAGGTCCTCGACCGTGAACTCGCCCTGGTCGGAGATGATCTCGGTCCGGCGGTCGTCCCCGAACCTGGCGGCGACCTCTTCCATCTCCTCCTTGAGGATGGCCATCCGCTTGGGCCGGGAGGCCAGGATCCCCTTCAGGTCCTTGATCAGCGCGCGGACCTCCTTGAGCTCCGCCTCGAGCTTCTCGATCTCGAGCCCCGTGAGCTTGGCGAGCCGCATGTTCAGGATCGCCTCGCTCTGCCGCTCCGAGAGTGCGAACCGCTTCCGGAGCCGCGCGTCCGCGTCCGGCACGTCCTTGGACTTGCGGATGATCTCGACCACCTCGTCGATGTGGTCCACGGCGATCTTCAGGCCCTCGAGGATGTGCTCCCGGGCCTCCGCCGCCTCCAGGTCGAACTGGGTGCGCCGGACGACGATCTCGTGCCGGTGCTCGATGAACCGCTCGAGGAGCTGCTTCAGGTTCATGACCTTCGGGGCGCCGTGGTCGAGCGCGAGCATGATCACCCCGAAGGTGGCCTGCATGGCGGTGTGCTTGTACAGCTGGTTGAGGACGACGTTGGGGTTGCCGTCCCGCTTGAGCTCCACCACGATGCGGAGGCCGTCCTTGTCGCTCTCGTTCCGGACATCCGAGATCCCCTCGACCTTGCGCTCGTTGGCCAGCTCGGCGATGTCCTTGTGGATCTTCTCCGGGCTCACCATGTACGGGAGCTCGGTGATCACGATCTGGTACCGGCCGGTGGACTCGCGCTCCTCGATCTGGGCCCGGGCGCGCATCACCACCCGGCCCCGTCCGGTCTCGTACGCCTCCTTGATGCCCTCGCGGCCGTAGATGTACCCGCCGGTCGGGAAGTCGGGGCCCTTGATCGTCTTCCGCAGCTCGGCGATGCCGGCCTCGGGGTTGTCGATCAGCAGTTGCACCGCCTTCGCCACCTCCCGCAGGTTGTGCGGCGGGATGTTCGTGGCCATGCCGACCGCGATCCCGCTCGACCCGTTCACCAGCAAGTTGGGAATCTTGGCGGGCAGCACGGTCGGCTCGCGGAGCCGGTCGTCGAAGTTGGGCTGGAAGTCCACCGTGTTCTTGTCGATGTCCTCCAGCATCGCGACCGCCACCGGCGTGAGCCGCGCCTCGGTGTAGCGGTAGGCGGCCGCGGCGTCGTCCAGCGTGCCGAAGTTCCCCTGGCCCGCGATGAGCGGGTAGCGGAGCGAGAAGTCCTGGACCATGCGCACCAGCGCGTCGTACACGCTCGAGTCGCCGTGCGGGTGGTACTTGCCCAGCACGTCCCCGACCACCGTCGCCGACTTCTTGAACGGCCGCCCGGGCACGAGGCCGAGCTCGTTCATCGAGTAGAGAATGCGCCGGTGCACCGGCTTCAGGCCGTCCCGCACGTCCGGCAGGGCGCGGGAGACGATGACGCTCATCGAGTAGTTGATGAACGACTGCTGCATCTCTTCTTCGATGAGCCGGGGCAGAATGCGTTCGCGCGAGTTGGGTGCGGTCATGAGGGGTCGGTATCGGGACGCGAGCGCGGCCGATCGGCAGGCCGCGGGAACCCCCCAATATAGCCGGACGCCCCCGCCCGTGCAATCGCGGGAAGGTGGCGCAAGTACTTGAAAAAACGATGCTTAGGACGAGCGAACCGGGTCGGTGAAGGGGCGGTCGTGCCCCGGCAGGGGCCGCTGCAGCAGAACGGTGCCGGCCCCCCGCCCCAGGAGCGGCGCGCCGGCCGGGCCGACCACCCGCCCGAGCGGCCGCCCGGAGGGATCGCACAGCTGGACGGTGGTGTCGTGAGCGCCGGCGGAGTCGGTCATCGCCGCTTCCTCGCAATGTCGTCGTGGGCAACCGCGCCCGGCGGCGCGATGCATTCGATCATGAGATGCGCTGGGGCGCGCATGGGTTGCGTCGCAGCGCGTTGCCTGGAGGACTCTGCCGCCCGCGGTCGTATTCCCCGATGGTGGAGCACCCCGCGGCGCGGCGTTACATTCCGCCCCATGCTCGCCCCAGGATGGTCCGGCGCCTTGCGGCTGGGCGGCGCCGGCCTGGTGCTGCTTGCCGCCTGCGGCGCGCCCAAACCTCCCGTTCCGACGGTCCGGCTCGCTCCGCCTGCCGACACGGTGATGGCGCCCTTCCGTGATGCCGCGGGCGCGGTGTGGCTCGGCGGGGCGCGCTGGGCCGTCGTGTCCGAGGGAGCGGGAGTGGTGGGGATCGCGGATTTCGGCGCCCGCAGCGTGGCGCCGCTCGGCGGGCGCAACTCGAAGGAGCTGCGGAACCCGTTCGCGGTCTTCCCCGCCGGCGACTCCCTCGGCGTATCCGACTGGGGGCTGCGCCGCACCACCATCTGGGATTCCGCCGGCCGCCTCGCGCGCGCCATCCCGGCATCCGCCGCCACCCGCGGCGCGCTGCCGCGCGCGCGCGACGCCGCCGGGCACTTCTACGTCCAGATGCCCCCCCGCCCCGGCCCGGATGGCAGCGGGAATCGGGATTCGGCCGCCGTCGTGCGGACGGCGCCCGACCTCTCCCGGCCGGACACGGTCGTGCGCCTGGCCCCGCTCGACCTGACCGAGGTGCGGAGTGATGGCGGACGGCGCTTCGAGCGACGTGTGTTCAGCGGCGCCGACGCCTGGGGCGTGGCGGGTGACGGCGCCGTGTGGGTGGCGCGGGTAAACGAGAACCGGGTGGAATGGCACGAGCCGGGGGGCAGGGTGGTGCGGGGAGAGGCGCTGCCGGACCGGGTGCTGGAGGTCACGCGCGCCGACCGGGAGCTGTTCGTCCGAACCTTTCCTCCGGAGCTCCGCGCCACGGCCGAGCAGTTGCCGTTCGCGGCGATCAAGCCTCCGTTCGAGGCGGGCTTCACCGGCGCGGACGGGCTGGTGTGGCTCCAGAAGAGCCGGTCCGTCGCGGATTCGGCGGGCAGTTACCAGATCGTGGACCGCTCCGGTCGCCTGCGCCGGGAGATCAGCGTTCCCGGATATGCGCGCATTCTGGCGGCCGGGCCGGCGAGTGCGCTGGGCGTCGAGGCCGACAGCGGGGGTCTGCGCCTTCTGCAATTCATGGTGCCGGCCGAGGCGCCGGTCGCCTCTCGAGGAGTGAACCAATGATGACGAAGTGGTTGTTGCCGCTGGCGCTCGCGGGCGCCGCCGCCTGTGCCAGCGCGAATCCGACCAAGCCGGGCGTCAAGCTCGAGGCGCGGCTGCCGGCGACGTTCGCGCAGCTCAGCAACGTGGTCGAGCTGAGCGACGGCCGCGTCGCCTTCGCCGACACCCGCGAGCGTCTGTTGCTGGTGGGCGACCTCAAGAGCGGCAAGCTCGACACACTCGGCGCCCGGACCGATTCCATGCCCGCGGCCGCGGCGCCCGCGCTGTATCGGTTTCCCGGCTGGCTCGCGCACCTCGGCGGCGACACCATCGCCCTGGTGGACTTCGCCGCCCTGCGCACCACTCTTTGGAACGAGAAGGGCGAGGCGCTGTCGGCGGTGAGAATGCCCGACGTCGCCGGCCACACGCCGGTGCTGGTGTACGACCGCTCGGGCAATGGATACAAGCCGGACTTCACCTCGATCATGGGCGGGGCGGAGCCCGGGATGCATCCCGTGCTCCCGGACAGCATCCCCCTGCTCCGGATCCAGCTGGCAACCGGCCGGGTGGACACCGTCGCCCACCTCGCCGCGCCCGAATACGGCGACGCGATCTTCGGCGAGCAGGTGCAGCGGGTGGCCAAGATCTTTTCGCCGAACGACGTATTCGGCGTCATGCCGGACGGCCGCCTGTGGATCGCGCGGGGCCATGAGAACCGGGTGGACTGGCGCGGCCCGGGCGGCGTCTGGATCCGGGGCACGTCGCGCGAGTACCAGCAGGTCCCGGTCACCGATGCCGATCGAGAGCGGGTGATCGCCCGGGTTCGCGAGCAGGCGCAGGGGCACCTGCCGGACAGCATGCGGCTCGCGTGGCCGTTCGCCGAGCACAAGCCGCCGTTCGACGCCGGGATGACGAGCCCCGACGGCGAGGTATGGCTGCAGCGCCCACGGAGCGGCGACGATGCTCCGATGGTCTACGACGTGTACGGGCCGGACGCGGCCTGGAAGCGGGCGGTGGCGTTTCCCGCGAACGTGACGCTGGCCGGGTTCGGCGCCCGCGGGGCGATCTATGGCGTCATCAAGGAGGGCGACCGGCGGACGGTCGGGCGGTTTTCGATCAACTAGGCGGGACGGGCGACAGGCGGACAGGCGGACGGGCGGACGGGCGGACGGGCGGACAGCAAGGCTAGGCGGTAGGTGCCTGGTGGGGGACCGGGGCTTCAATCGAGGATCGGGGGCTCGTCGGGGGGGCGGCGGCGGTCGCCCCGGCGGCGGTCCCGGCGCTGGCCCTGCTCGTACCAGCGCCGCGTGATCTCACCCGCCAGCTCCCGGTTGCCGAGCCCAAACGAGAGACCCGCCGCGAGTGCGACCGCGCCCAGGATGAGCGTGAACGCCGCCGTCACGATCTCCTCGTTCACGCCCACCTGCTCCAGCGCGAGGAACACCGCGATCAGGACCACTGCGCCCTTGGCGAGCTTGGCCAGCGTCGGTACGCCCGCCACGTTCCCCGCGATCGCCACGATGATGGCGCGCACGAACTCGCCGATGATCATGCCGAGGATCACGATCACGATCGCGGCCATGAGCGCCGGCATGAAGGCGAGCATCGTGCCGAACATCTGGTTGATGCTCTCCAGCCCGAGCGCGGTGCTCGCGAGCAGGATGGTCACCAGCATCACGAGCCAGAAGATGAGCTTGGAGAGGGCGTGGACCGGGTCGAGCCGCGACCCGGTCCGCTCGACCACCTGGTCGATGCCGCCCGCCTTCACCCGGCGGTTGAAGTCGAGCCGCTTCAGCGTCTCGTCCATCCAGCGGCGAACCTGGCGGGCCAGAAAGTAGCCCGTCAGGAGGATGAGCCCCGCGCCGAGGAGCGCGGGCAGCACGCTCCCGATCTGTTGCGCGCCGGCCACCAGCCGCTCCCATAGCTCGCTCACCGCGACACCTCGATCACGAGTTTGCCGAACTGCTCCGCGGCCGCGAGCCTGGCGAGCGCCGCCGGCGCCTGATCCATCGGCACGACGCGGTCCACCACCGGCCAGAGCCGGCCGAGCCCCGCCAGCCGCACGATCTCACGGTACTCCTTGCGGCTTCCCATCGTGGACCCGAGGAGCGTCCACTGGTGCCAGAACAGCCGGCGCAGGTCGAGGCCCACCATGGGCCCCGTGGTAGCGCCGCAGACCACCAGGCGCCCGCCGCGGCGGAGGGCGCGCAGCGAATCGGGCCAGGTGCGCTCGCCCACGCTGTCGACCACCACATCCGCACCGCGGCCCCCGGTGAGCCGCCGGACCTCGGCGACCACGTTGGCGGTCGCGTGATTCACGCCGGCGTCCGCTCCAAGCGCCCGCGCCGACTCGAGCTTGGCATCCGAGCCGCTGGTCACCACGGCGAACGCGCCGAGGAGCTTCGCGATCTGGAGCGCCGCCTGCGCCACGCCGCCGCCGATCCCCCAGATGAGCACGGACTCGGCGGGGCGGAGCGTCGCGCGGGTGGTGAGCATGCGCCACGCCGTGAGCGTTGCGAGGGAGAAAGCCGCGGCGCGGTCCCACGGCATGTGATCCGGCACCTTCGCGACGTTTTCCTCGGGCACCACGATGAACTCCGCGGTCGTGCCGGGCACGTGCTCGCCGAGGATCGCGAAGCTGCGACAGAGCGACTCCTCGCCTTCCATGCACGCCTGACAGGATCCGCAGGAGAGACCCGGGTTGACCATCACCCGATCGCCCGGCGCCACGCTCCGAACCGCCGTGCCGACGGCGTCCACCACGCCCGCGGCATCCGAGCCCACGATGTGGGGAAACGCGAGGTCGAGTCCGGGGAGCCCGAGCGCGACGAATAGATCGAGGTGGTTGAAGGCCGCCGCGCGAACCCGGATCCGCACCTCGCCCGGCCCGGACACGACGGGATCGGGGAGCTCGCGCACCGCCAGCCGATCGAGCCCCCCCACGCCGTCGAGCGCGAGCGCGCGCATCAGAAGGAGGCGCTCGGGATCTGCTCGCCCGGCTGCAGCCTCAAGGGCGTTGGCGCGGCCGTGATCGCGACGCCGCGAACGTACGCGCGATAGTCCGCCTTCGGCCGGTCGGGCCTGCCGGTCACGTACACCACGCGCTCCCCGTTTCGCGCCGGGGCGAAAGTCACCAGCGGCTGCTCGGTCTGGAACAGCGCGACCGGCGCCCCGCCGGCCGGCACGCGCATGAGCCGCCACTCGCGCGAGCCCTTGCTCCGCTCCACGGCATAGGCGAGATCGCCGTTGGGGAAGAAGCGCGGGCTCGCCTCGCTGAACGGGCCCGTGCCGACGCGGGTGACGGCGCCGCCGTCGGCCTCCATCCGGTAGACGTGGGGCGTCCCGTCCCGCGGCGAGACGAAGGCGATGGCACGGCCATCGGGCGAGACCGCCGGCGAGCGGGCCCCGTCGCCCGCCCCCGCGAGCACCCGGGCCGCCCCGCCCTCCACGGGCATCTCGAAGAGGCGGGTCGCTCCCTGGCGGGCGGAGCTGAACACGAGTCGTTCGCCATCGGGCGTCCACGCCGGCTCCCCGTCCGTGCCGGGCTCCGTGGTGAGGCGCCGGACGTTCCCGCCGTCCGCGTCCATCACGTACAGGTCGAAATTCCCGTCCCGGGCGGCGCGGTTGGAGCTGAACGCGATGCGGGTGCGATCCGGCGAGTACGCCGGCTGCGTGTTCTGCGCGCCGTCTAGCAGGATGGGGATGAGCGAATCGGGCCGATCGGGCAGCGCCTGGTAGATGCCGGTCACGCCTCGCCTGGTGGAGGCCACGAGCAGGTCGCCGACCACGAACACGTCGAGCCTCGCCTCCGCGCCCCACTCCGTGGCCGCCGTGATGATCGCATGACCGAGCGTGCCCGCCGTGATCCCGCCTCGCTCATCCACCGCGGCCACGTCGGGCCGGTTGCTGGTCCAGCGCAGCGCGGGCGGTGGGCCCACGCCCTGGCCGCCGCCGTCGAGGAGCGTGGCGGTGACCGCCAGCCGCTCCCGAGGGGCGAGGCTCGCGCGGCTGCGGTCGAGCCGCACCGCGTTGGGCACCACCGAGACGGCCCAGGTGGCCGGCGGGAAGCCCGCGACCCGCGCGGTGAGGCTCGTGGCGCCCAGCGCCTTCGCCGTGAGCTCGCCGGTCGCCGGGTCGAACGACGCGATCGCGCTGTCTCCGATCTCCCAGCGAATGCGGATGTCGGGAATGGGCGTGGAATCGGCCGCCTGCGCCGCTACCGCGAACTTGCGCGTGCCGCCCAGGGGGACCTGGATCGGGCCGGCGCCGAGGCGCGGCGTGACCACGAGCGCCGCGGCCGTCCGATGCACCACCACGACGGTGCGGCGCTCCTGCAGGAAGCCGTCCGCCACGATTTCGGCCTGCCCGGGCGCGACCGCCTGCACGATGCCCGTCGGCCCGACGCGGGCGATGGTGGTGTCGGTGGAGCGCCACTGGACGCCGGCGTCGAGCACCCGCGAGCCCTGGGAGGGGACCAGCACCCGGAGCGTGTCCAGTTCGCCGGGCCCGAGGAGCAGGCGCGAGGTGGATAGCGCCACCTCGGCCGATTCGACCTCCACCGGCGCCGTGGCCATCAGCCCTTCGGCCGCCGCCTGGATGATGGTGCGGCCGGGCGCCACGCCGACCACGCTTCCGCTCGAGTCCACCGCGGCGATGTCGTTCCGGAGCGACTTCCACGTCGCCTGCTCCACCGGCACCTGACTTCCGTCATCGCGCACGCCTTGAGGCACGAGGTGCACGCGCTCGCCCGCGATGATCCGGAGCGCCGCGGGCTCGAGGGTAAGTGCCGATACGCCGCGCGCACGCACCGAGGCGGTGCTATCCACGCCTCCCACCAGAACCGCCAGCGACGCGCGGCGCCCCTGGGCGCGCGCTTCGACCTTGGCGAGCCCCGGCTTGAGTCCGAGGACGGTGCCTCCGGCATCGACGCGCGCCACGCTCGAGTCCGAGGTCCAGAACGTGAACCGCGCCGCCGGGACCAGGTTGCCATGGCGATCGAACGCGGCGGCGAAGATGGCCTGCTTCTCACCGACGGCGAGCGTCATCGTCTGGGGCGAGACCTGCACCTCGGCGATGGTCTGGGCCCCGAGGCGCGCGGGGAGCGGCGCCGCGGCGGCGGCGATCGCCATCGCGGCAACCGGGCGCGGTCCCCGGCGGGGCGAGGTACGGCGGACCCATGCGAGCAACCGGTCCCACGAGGCGGTCGTCACGGTGCGCAGCAGTCCTAACGGCGGGGAGGTCCCGCCAAGATAGTGGTCGGCTAATTGTCTGTCAAAGCGAGACTTAGGGTACCGGGTGACCCCCGCTGAGCCCGGGCGTACCGGTACTTGCAGACGGCATCATTCTGTGCAAGTTATATGTCTGCACCGCGATAGGCGCGCTCGCGCCTCGTGACCGGCGGCGGGTCTCGCGCCGCATCAGCGTACGGAGGAAGCACTTATGGCCGCGCTGCTCAATATGGAAATGGGCTGGTCCGGTTCCGGCTGGATGGACCCGATGCCGATGAGCGAGCCCGCTCCCGCTCCCCCGCCGCCCGCACCGACCCCCGCGCCCGCCGCCGAGCAGCCCGCAGCACCCGCCCCCCGCACCCGACGTCCAGCCGCGCGAGCAGCGAAGAAGAGCGTGAAGAAAGCGGCCAAGAAGAGCGCGAAGAAGTCCGCCCGCGCGCCGGCGAGGAAGGCGGCGCGCAAGGGCGGAGCGAAGCGCGGCCGCAAGTCCGCAGCGCGCCGTCCGGCCGCGCGAGCGGGGAGCAGGCGCACGGGACGCACCGCGAAGAAGTCGGCCAAGAAGAGCGCGCGCCGGCCCGCGCGGAAATCTACCCGCCGCCGCCGCTAGTCGCCCGCAGGCGGTTGGCACCGGCGCCCCGCCTCAGGCGGGGCGCTTTGCCTTGGCGGGCTTGGCATAGCGGTGCAGCGCGACCGCGCAGTTGATCAGGGCGATGTGGGTGAACGCCTGGGGGAAATTGCCCAGGAACTCTCCCGAGTGCGGGTCGATCTCCTCGGAGAAGAGCCCGACGTGGTTGGCGTGGCGGAGCATGCGCTGCACCAGGCGCTCGGCGCGCTCGGGCTCGCCCGTCATCGCGAGCGCGTGCGCCAGCCAGAAGGTGCAGATCGAGAACGCGCCCTCTTCGCCCTCGAGCCCATCGGGAGAGCGATAGCGATAGACCAGCTCCCCGTCGGCGCTGGTCAGCTCGCGGGCCACGGCGCGCACCGTGCTCTTCACCCGGGGATGATCCCAGGGGAGGAAGCGCACCATGGGGATGGCGAGCGCGGCCGCATCGAGCGCGTCGGTGTCGTACGCCTGCACGAAGCTCTGCTTCGCGCCGCTCCAGCCGCGGTCCATGATCTCCGCGCGGAGGATGTCTCGCTGGGCCTTCCACGAGGCGAGGTCGCCCTCCAGGCCGAGCTCCTCGGCCATGGCGATGCCCCGATCCATCGCGACCCAGCTCATCACCTTGCTGAAGACGTAATGGCGAGCCTCGCCGCGCACCTCCCAGATGCTCGAGTCGGGGAGGTGCCAGTGTCCGCTCACCCAGTCCACCAGGCCCCGCAGCACCCGCCAGGTGCCCTCGGTCATCGGGTGGTGGCGGCGCCAGAGATCGGCCGTCTCCATGACCTCGCCGTAGACGTCGAG
>DASSOD010000144.1:0-6702 GCA_035700905.1 Gemmatimonadales bacterium
CCCCCGACACCGCCTCCGTCGTGGCGAGCGCGGTCGCGGCGACCGCTGGGAGCCCGGGGCCGGGCACCGGTGAAGGCGCGGGCCCCGGTGCGGGTGGTGGGGAGGGCGGCGGCACCGGAACCGGCGCCGGCACGGGCACGGGGCCGGCGGCCGGCGGCGAAGGCGGGCACGGAGTCGCGCCCGAGCCCCGGCAACTGGTGGTGCCGCCGGCGGACTTTCCCCGCTCGCTCCGCGGTCGCCAGGTCGAGGTCACCTTCTTCGTCGCGCCGGACGGCAGCGTGGAGCGGGTCGCGGTGGCGCCCGCGATCACCGACGGCGGCTTTGCCCGGAAGTTCGAAGAGACCATGCGCAACTACCGCTTCAAGCCGGCGCGCTCGCCCGCGGGGCTGCCGGTGCCTGGGTCCACGACGGTCACCGTCTCCTTCTTCTAGCTTCACCCGCTTTCAGACCCGACCCTCACACGGAGCCCCATGGCCGCCTCGCTCTTCGTGCGCAAGTCGATCGAGGACTGCGAAAAAGACATCAAGGAGCGCGGCGGGCTCAAGCGCTCCCTCAACAAATGGCACCTCACCGCCCTCGGCGTGGGCGCGACGATCGGGGCGGGGATCTTCGCCACCACCGGCACGGCCATCGTGGGCGACGCGGCGCGGCCCGGCGCCGGGCCCGCGATCGTGCTCTCGTTCATCCTCACCGCGGTCGCCTGCGGCTTCGCGGCGCTCTGTTACGCCGAGTTCGCCGCCATGGTGCCGATCGCGGGCTCGGCGTACACCTACGCCTACGCCTCGCTGGGCGAGTTCGTCGCCTGGATCATCGGGTGGGACCTGATCATCGAATACGCGGTCGGGAACATCGGCGTCGCGATCGGCTGGTCGGGCTACTTCCGCGAGCTCGTGAGCCACTTCGGCATCACTCTCCCCGCGTGGCTGGCCACCGACTACCGCTCGGCGCACGCCGCGGCCGCCGCCATCGCCCAGGGCGCGACGGATGGGCCCACCGGATACCTCGCCTCGGCCTTGGCCGATGCGCCGCGGATCTTCGGGCTGCCGCTGATCGTCAACCTTCCGGCCTTCCTCGTGGTCGCGGCGGTCACGACGGTACTGGTCATCGGGATCCGGGAGTCGGCCAACTCCAACAACGCGATGGTGCTGCTCAAGATCGGCATCATCCTGTTCTTCATCGCGGTGGGCGTCTTCCTCATCAAACCGGTGCACTGGAACGACCCCGCCGCCGGCGGCTTTGCCCCGAACGGATTCGCGGGCATCAGCGCAGCGGCGGCGATCATCTTTTTCAGCTACATCGGGTTCGACGCCGTCTCCACCGCCGCCGAGGAGGCCAAGACGCCGGCGCGCGACATGCCGTTCGGCATCATCATGAGCCTGATCGTGTGCACCGTGCTTTACATCGGGCTCTCGATCGTGATGACTGGCATGGCCCCGTGGAAGGTGCTCGGCACGGCCGAGCCGATGATCACGGCGCTGGCGTACGCGGACGGCCCGCCGGGGCTGCTGGCGGCGTCGCGCCTCATCGTGTCGCTCGGCGCCGTGATCGCGATGGGGAGCGTGCTGCTGGTGTTCCAGCTCGGCCAGCCGCGGATCTTCTTCTCGATGGCGCGCGACGGGCTGTTGCCGCCCTTCATCGCCCGGGTGCACCCGCGCTTCCGGACGCCGTGGGTCGGCACGATCATCACCGGCATCTTCGTGGCGAGCTTCGCCGCGTTCGCCAACATCGCCGAAGTCGTGGACCTCACCAACATCGGGACGTTGTTCGCGTTCGTGCTCGTCTCCCTGGGCGTGATCGTGCTGCGCTACACCGATCCCGAACGCCGCCGGCCGTTCCGGGTGCCGTGGGTGCCGGTGACGCCGCTCATCTCGGTGGGGGCGTGCCTGTACCTCATGCTCCAGCTCCCCGGCATCACCTGGAAGCGGTTCGCGATCTGGCTCGTGCTCGGGCTCATCATCTACGGGCTCTACGGGGCGCGGCACAGCCGGCTCCGGAATCCGCAGCGCGCGGGGACGGTGGACGTGAACGGGCTGGAGCTCTAGGCAACGCGGGTCGCGAGCGCGAGAGCTCCGAGCGCGGCGTCCAGCTCCCGATCCTGAGGTCGGACCGCCGGGTCCTCGCGCAGCTTCTCGATCACCGCGCGGCGGAGCGGCGTGTCGGCGGAGAGCAGCCCTCCGGCGAGGACGACGGGCAGCGGCTCCGGCGTGTCGAGCCGGGGCCGGAGCCGCAGGACGAGCTGCGAGAGCTCCCGCGCCGCGTAGTCGGTGATGCCCTGCGCCACCACGTCGCCGCGCCCGGCCACCTCGAGCACCGCCGGCGCGAGGGCGGCGACTTCGGCGGGGCTCGCGCCGGCGGCCCAGCGGACGAGCGCGTCGAACTCGGCGCTGCGCGTCGCCGCGAGCAGCCGCGCCTGCAGCGCGGTGGCGGGGCCGCGACCGTCCTCCGCCCGGCTGACGGTGCCGAGCGCCGCGCGTCCGATCGCGTAGCCGCTCCCCTCGTCGCCCATCTGCCAGCCGTAGCCGCCCATGCGGACCAGCGCGCCGTCCGGCGCACGCCCCACGGCGATGCTTCCCGTTCCGGCGCTCACCACGATGCCAGGCCCGTCGCCGAACGCCGCCTGCAGCGCGATCTCGATATCGGTCGTGACGCGGACCCGCGCCGCTACGCCGTCCGCGCGCAACGCGGTGGCGAGCTCCTCCCGCTCGGGCTCTCGCCCTGCCCCCGCCGCGCCCACCACCATCACGTCCGCCGCCGAGCGTGCCGCGCGCGCCAGCGCCTCGCGGACGACTTCCGCGATGGTGCCGGCGCTCGCGAGCGCGCGCCCGGGTCGCACGGCCGCTCCGGGACCGGCGGCGCGGGCCAGCACGCGCTCGCCGTCGCCCACGGCGACGCTGGTCTTGGTGCCGCCCACGTCCGCGCCGACCAGGGTGCGCGCCATCAGACGCGACCTCGGTCGGGCGCGGCGCGGCTGACGGCGAGCGCGACGGCCACGGTGAGCAAGGTGCCGAGCGGCACGTACCAGGGCCACGCGAGGCGGGCGGCCGGCGCGAGCCATTCGAGCCCCCGCTGCAGCGAGAGGGGGCGGGCGAAGAACACGAGCAGCATGACGGCGAGCGAGACGCACACCCCGGCGATAACGTCTCGGCCGGTGGTGCGCGACCACTTGCCCGCCAGCACGTACGCGCCGAGCAGGCCGCCGTAGGCGATGGACGCGATCGAGAGGGCGAGCACCACCACCGGCGTGCGTCCCTCCCGATCGAAGGCGAAGAATGCCACCGCGCCCAGCATGAGGAGGATAGCCCACGCGCCGGAGAAGAGCCGTCCCATTCGGAGGAGGTGCACCGGGTCGCGCTTGCCGGTCCAGCCCGCGTAGAGGTCGTGGGTGAGCGACGAGGCCAGGGCGTTGATCGCCGAGCTATGGGTGCCCATCGCGGCGGCGAGTATCCCCGCCACCACCAGGCCCGCCAGCCCGGTGGGCAGATGGTCGATGACGAATCCGGGGAAGATCTGATCCGACGACATGCCCTCCGGCGCGAGGCCGGCGGCCCAGATGGCCGACCCGACGACGAGAAAGAGCAGGAACTGGAGGAACACCGCGAAGCCGGACCCCACCAGCGCCCAGCGCGCATCGTGGAGAGAGCGCGTGGCGAGAAGGCGCTGCACGATGAGGTGGTCGGTGCCGTGCGACGCGGCGGAGAGCATCGCTCCGCCTACGAGCCCGCCGAGAAGGGTATAGGTGCGGGTGAAGCTCACGCCCGGGTCCACGAGCCGCAGCTTGCCGGCGGCCGCGGCGCTCGCGAGGGCGGGCCCGGCGCCGCCGGCCAGGTGCCACGCGATCGCCAGCGCGGCCATGCCGCCGGCCAGATAGACGCCGAGCTGCAGTACGTCGGCCCAGACCACGGCCTTGAACCCCCCGAACCAGGTGTAAACCATCGTCACCACGCCGATCACCGCGATCGCCGCCGGCGGACTCCAGCCGGTCACGAGCGCCAGGGGGATCGCGCTCGCGAACACCCGCACGCCGTCCCCGAGGAAGCGCGTCACCAGAAAGATGGCCGACATCGTGCGCCGCGTGCCGACGCCGAACCGGGACTCGAGCCGCGCGTAGGCCGTCTCCTGTGCGCCGCGAAAGTAGCCCGGCAGGAGCCACACCGCGACCGCGATCCGGCCGACGATGAACCCGAGCGCGAGTTGCAGGAACGTGAGGTCGCCCCGCGCGCCCGTACCGGGGATCGAGATGACCGTGATGGCCGAGGTCTCGGTGGCCACGATGGAGAGGAGGATCGCCCACGCCGGCAGGTTGCGCGCGCCGAGGAAGTAGTCACCCGCGGTCGCCTGATGGCGCGCGACCCAGAGCCCCACCCCAAGCGAGGCTGCGCAGTAGGCGATGATGACGCCGACGTCGACAGGTGACACGTGGGCCCTGCGCCGCTGGAGGTCCGGGGCTGCGGAGTGGGGATCGCGGCACGCCAGCAAAACGGGGGCTCCGGCTGGTGCCGGAGCCCCCGCTCGCTGTCAGCGCGCCGCGATCACCGCGGGACTACGCCGTGAAGCTGCTGCCGCAGCCGCACCCGCCGGTCGCGTTGGGGTTGTGGAACGTGAAGCCCGAGCCCTGCATCGAGGAGACGTAGTCGATGGTCACCCCGTTCAGGTACTGCGCGCTGAACCCATCGATGAAGACGCGGACGCCGCCCGCCTCGAACACCATGTCGTCGTCGAGCGCCCGCTCCTCGATGTTGAGGCTGTACTTGAACCCCGAGCACCCGCCGGGAAGCACCCCCACCCGGAGCCCGGCCGACTCGGCCGGCACCTGTTCGGCGGCGATGAACTTCAGCACCTCCTCAGAGGCCCGGGGCGTGAGCGTGACGGTGAAACCTCCCACGGGGGCCTGCTGCTCGATGCCGCTCATGCACGACTCCTTCCTTTGGCGATCGCTCCGCGAGGGACGGAGCGGGACCGTTGGCCGATGGCGCGAAAGCTACCGGGCCGCCGGAGCAGTGTCAACGCTCTTCGAGAGCTGCGGATCGGCGCGCAAGTTACGGTGTATCAACGCGAAAGAGCCTGCGGCGAGCACCAGGTAGAGGGCGCCTGGGCCGGGGGTCCCGGTGAGGATGGCTCCAACCCCGAACACCGCCGCGTAGACCGCGATGACGCCCACCACCCAGTTCATCCAGGAGAGGGCGCCGCCCGGAATCGGATCGTCGCCGTACCCGAGCCGCTCGGACACCGCCCGCCAACCGGCACCGCCGGGACGCACCCGCCGGTAGAACCGCTCCAGCGTCTCGGGCGACTCGGGGCGGGTGGCGAAGGTGACGCCGAGCCAGACCAGCGTGGTCACCCCGACCGTCACCAGCATCGCCACGGCGTAACCGCCGCTCGAGGTGTTGGCCCCGTCCACGTGCGCGAGCTGCAGCGCGAGCGCCGTCACGAACGACGCGATCATCGCGCTGATCTCCGACCACGCGTTGATGCGCCACCAGTACCACCGGAGGATGAACACCAGGCCGGTTCCGGCGCCCAGGCCGAGGAGCAGCTTCCAGCCCTGCTCGACCGTCGAGAGCATCGCCATGACCCCGAGCGACAGCACCATGAGGAGGGTGGTGGCGAATCGGGAGGCGATCACCTGGGCGCGGGGACCGGCCCGGGGCGCCAGGAACCGGAGGTAGACGTCGTTCACGAGATACGAGGCCCCCCAGTTCAAGTGGGTGCTGATCGTGCTCATGTAGGCCGCGGCGAACGCGGCGAGCAGCAGACCCTTGAGGGGCGACGGCAGGATGTCCACCATCACCCGGACGTAGCCCTCCTCGGGGTTCGCGAGGCCGGGGTAGCGAAGCACGCTCACGAAGCCGACCAGGATCCAGGGCCACGGCCGCAGCGCGTAGTGCGCGATGTTGAACCACAGCGTGGCGAGCAGACCGTTCCGCTCGTCCCTGGCCGAGAGGATCCGCTGCGCGACGTAGCCGCCGCCGCCCGGCTCGGCACCCGGATACCACGCGGCCCACCATTGCACGCCGAGGAACACGAGGAGGGTCGAGAGGGGGAGCCAGGCGTCATGCGTGGGCGGCAGGACGCCGAACGCGGCCTGGTGGGACCCGAAGTGGCGCGATGCGCTCTCCACCAGCGGGCCGAGCCCGCCCACCCATTGGACCGCCAGCACGGCGAGAATGATCGAGCCCGCCATCGCGACGACGAACTGGAACGCGTCGGTGACGATCACCCCCCAGAGCCCGGAGAGCACGCTGTAGGCCGCCGTGAGCGCGTAGAGCGCGATGGCGCCGGTCCACGGATTGATGTCGAGCGTGATCTGGAGGATCGTGACCATCGCGCGCGTCACCCAGCCCATGATGATCAGGTTGACCGGGAGCGCGAGGTAGAGCGCGCGGAACCCGCGCAGCACCGCCGCCGGACGCCCGCCGTAGCGCAGCTCGGCGAACTCCACGTCGGTGAGGACGCCGGCGCGGCGCCAGAGCCGGGCGAAGAAGAACACCGTCAGGATCCCCGAGATGGCGCCGTTCCACCAGAGCCAGTTCCCCGCGACGCCGTACTTGGCGACGAGTCCGGCCACGACGAGCGGCGTGTCCGCCGCGAAGGTGGTCGCCACCATGCTGGTCCCGGCGAGCCACCAGGGGAGCGACCGCCCGGACACGAAATAGTCGGCGAGGGAGCGCCCGGCGCGCCGGGTGTACGCCAGCCCGATGGCGG
>DASSOD010000145.1:0-5902 GCA_035700905.1 Gemmatimonadales bacterium
CGGAAACCGGGAGGAGGCCGGCGGCATCCTGTGGGAGCTCGAGTCCAAGCTGGCGGAAGAAAGCCGCCTCGCGATGCTGGCGGCCATGCTGCTCACGGCCATGGGCAACAAGGACCAGGCGTTCGAGCAGCTCGAGCGGGCGTTCCAGATCCGGGAGCCGGGCCTGCTCTTCCTGCGTGTGGCGCCCTGGGCGGATCCGCTCCGGTCCGATCGCCGGTATGCGGCGCTGATCGAGAAGCTCGGACTGCCCTGACGGAGCCTGCCTGCTAGCCAAGATGTCCCTCCGGTTTGCCGAAGCGCTTCTCGTGGCGGGGGCGATCGCCCCTGCCGCCGCGGCCGCTCAGGACTTGGCAGCCACGGCACCCGCGCCGGCGAACGCGCACCTGCATTTGGTCGCCATGGTCGAGCGCGGGCAATACGGCATCGCCTTCGATCCCCAGCGCACCGCGGCCGCACTGGGCGACACGGTGCGCTTCGTTCAGCAAGGTGCGCTGCCGCACAACGTCATGTTCCGGAGCGTTCCCAGCGGCGCCGATCTCGGCGCCGCGGCGGAGGGCCCGCTGCTCACCGCGCGAGGCGCCACCTACGATGTCGTGCTGGATCGCCGCTTCGTCCCCGGCAAGTATCTGTTTGTCTGCGTTCCCCACGAGACCATGGGCATGGCCGGGCTCCTCTACGTCGAGCCGCCCGAGCCGGAGTGAGGGGGCCACGGTACGTTCGAAGCATTATCCCGTAAACCGTCGGCGCCACGCGCCGCTTTCCCTGGAGATTCCATGCGTCGAAGCACAAAATACGCGCCGTTCCTCGTGCTGGGAGTCGTAGCGTGCGAGAGCGGTGGGTCATTGTCGCCGAGCATCGGCCGGACGGGCTCGACCGCGACCGGCTCGGGGGATTTGGTCGAGGCCGTCGTGGTGGACTCGATGCGCTCTCCGGCCCTGGCCGGCGCGCCGACCGCCACGACGGAAGGCGATGATTTCCGGCTGGAGCGCGGCGGGATTCACTGGGCCGCGGGTGACCCAGTGGAGTACACGGTCGCCGGCACCGAGCCGGTGAGCGGCGCCAATACCGCCATCGTGAACTCCGAGGCAACGGTGGATGGCTTCGTCACCACCAGATCCTTCACTCGCAACGATGCGACCACCCAAACCAATCCCTGCACCGGGGAGCCCAACTCGGTGCATTGGGGTCCAATAGACGGCGAGGGAGGCACCGTCGCTGCCACTTCGGTCTGCTTCGCGCTGCAGACGAAGGAGATTCTCGGATTCGACATGATCATCGACCAGGACGAACCGTGGGTCATCGGCAGCAACGCCGACGCGCTCGACGTGCAGAACACGGTCACGCACGAGTTCGGCCATGTGGCGGGGCTGGACCACGTCCGCCCTCCGAAGGACGGGTGCCTCACCATGTTCACCTACGTGGCGCTCGGCGAGATTCAAAAGAGGACGCTCGGTCTCGGCGACAAGCTCGGGTTGCACGATCTGTACGGCTCGACCGATGTAAGCGCTGGAAGCTGCGGCAGCTGATACTCGGGCAGCGGACGCGAACCGAATCGCGAGCCCGTCCCTGCCGGTTCGCCGGTCCTGCTCCGTGAACTCGCAGGTATCTCGTTCGTGAGTCAGCAACCGCGTCCCCCCGGCCCCCGCGATCCGTTTCCCGGCGCCACCTTCCTCGCCTTTCGCCGTGACGCGCTCGGGGTGTTGCTCCGGACCGCGCGCCGCTGCGGCGACATCGCGTACTACCGGTTCGCCGGGGCGCGGCTCTTTCTGGTCACCCATCCCGATCACGTGAAGGACGTGCTCGTCACCCGCCATCGGCATTTCACCGGGCTCGCGTTCGAGGCGGGGAAGAGCGTCACCGGCGAGGGGCTCCTGAGCGCGCAGGGCGAGGTCCACCGGCGGCATCGCCGCATCCTCCAGCCCGCATTTCACCGCGACCGCATCGGCGGCTACGCCGGCGCCATGGTGGAACGCGCACGTCGCTGGCGCGAGGCACGGCGGGACGGCGAGGTCGTGCGGCTCCGCGCCGAGATGGCGCGGCTCACCCTCGGCGTGATCGGGGAGACCATGTTCGGCGCGGAGGACGAGCGGACGGCCGACGATATCCGCGAGCTCCTGGACGCCGCGCTCGCGCGCTTCACGCCGGCGACGTTCTGGTTCGCGCGCACGCTCGAGCGACTCCCGATTCCCCTCTCGCGCCGGTTCGTGCGGGCCCGCGCCCGGGTTGACGAGCGGGTCTACCGGCTCATCGCGAGCCGGCGGGGCGAGGCCGGAGCGCGGGGCGACCTGCTCTCGCTCCTGCTCGACGCCAGCGACCCCGAGGGCGACGGCCGCGGCCTCACCGACGGCGAAATCCGAGACGAGGTGGTGACGATCTTCCTCGCCGGGCACGAGACCACGGCGAACGCGCTCACCTGGGCCTGGTGCCTGCTGGCGGATCACCCCGACGCCGAGCGCGAAATGCACCGCGAGCTCGCGGCCGTGCTGGGCGGCCGCCTCCCCACGGCCGAGGACCTGCCGCGCCTGCCGTTCACCTCCGGCGTGTTCGCCGAGACGCTGCGCCTTCGGCCCACGGTGCCGATGATCTTCCGCCGCGTGGTCGAGCCGCTGGAGCTCGGCGGCTACCAGCTGCCGCGCGGAGCGGTGGTGATCCTGAGCCAGTACGTGAGCCACCGCGACCCGCGCTTTTGGGAGGACCCCGACCGGTTCGACCCGCGGCGCTGGCTCCCCGAGGCGGGAGCGGCACGGCCGCGATACGCATTCTTTCCCTTTGGGGGCGGGCCGCGGGTGTGCATCGGGGAGCACTTCGCCTGGCTGGAGGCCATGATGCTGCTGGCTACGATCGCACAGCGGTGGCGGATCCTGCCGGCTGGCGCCGGGCCCGCGCCGCGGCCGGCGCCGTCACTCACGACGCGCCCGCCGGCCGGGCTGCGAATGCGCTTGGAGGCGCGCTCGGCCGCGGAGGCCCCGGCCGCATGAGCGCGGTTGCTCCGCGCGGCTAATGCTCGGCGCGTCTGATCGCCTGCACCAGCTCGTCCTTCTTCATCTTGCTGCGCCCGCGGATGTGAAGCTCGCGCGCGCGGTTCTCCAGCTCGTCCTTGCTCCGCCCCTCGAGCCCGTGCCGCGGATTGCCGGTGCCCTCGGTGCGGCGGTTCGGGGTCTCCCCGCGCTCCCGCCGAGCCTTGTTGACCGTCCGCGCCGCGATCTCCTGGGCGCGCTCGTGCGGGGTGCCGCGGTGCTCGTAGCCTTCCTTGATGTGCTCGTACTTGCGCTCTTCCTTGTTGGTCCACGACGGCATGGTTCGCTCCTCTCCGGCGAGTGACTGCGCCGAAGAGGTAGTAGAGCGGATTCGCGGCGGGGAGCGCCGTGAGTGGGATCACGGCCTAGGCGTAGAGCTTCCGCCTGGTCCCGTTCCAGATGTCGAGCGACGTGGTGCCCGGCCGCTTTCCCTGGGTGTCCTCGTCGCTCCCATAGACGAATACCATCGTCATCTGGAGCGCGCTCGCGAAGCTGTGCTCGTCGCCGGCGCGCCCAATGAGGGGGAGGAACGTCCCGGTGTTGACGTACATGCGGGTGGCGCCGTCGCGGCTCACCGAGAAGAAGTCGTGCCGGGCGCGGTGGGTGTGCCCGTAGATCACCCGCTCGATGCCGGCGGTGGACGGCTCGGCCTGGAACACCCGCTCCGATCGCGCGCCGGACGCGAGCGCGTCCTCCGTCCCGCGAAGCGGCGATGTGAGCCGCAGCAGCCGGTCGAACCAGGCGAGCCGTCCCTGGAACGCCTCGAGCCGAGGGCCGAGGAGAAACGACCGCGCCTGCTCCAGCCGGTCCACCAGGTCGCCGGAGACCAGCGTGTCCGGCTTGAGCCGGTCCCACTCCCGCGCGAGCGTCGTCTCCAGGAAGCCGTCGAGCGCCCGGCGGAGCGCCGCGTGCAGGAGGTCGCGGTGGGCCCGCTCCCGGGTGTCGCCGATCCACTCGAGCCAGCCGAACACGTCCAGCAGCGGCCGAACGTTGTTCACGTCCTTGAGCCGCTCGATGAGCGACTCGGGCGCGCCCGCCTCCCGCGCGTGGAACACCAGGCCGCTCACCAGCTCCGCCGTCACCGCCTCGCCGATCGCCATCACCTCGTAGCTCTCCGGGTCGAAGCGATCGAGGTCGTCGCCCGGCGCGAGCACCTCGCGCCGGAACCGCCAGCCGTGCGCGGTCTCGTCCCACTCGTGACCGTGCCGTGCGAGCACGCCGTAGGCCGGGCTCTCGACCACAGCCGCGAATTCCGCCACCTGGGGCCACGCGCCCTGCACCGCGGCGCGGAGCGAGGGGAAGTTCCACATCACCCGATCGTGATTGCCGATCACGTAGGTGACGCGGAGCGGGACCGGGCCGGCGGCGAGCGTGGCCAGCATCGCCCGGAGCGCGCGGGCCGTCCGGCTCGCCAGGACGCCGTGCAGGACGGCGCGGAACTGGCTTTCGGCCGCACCGCGATCCTGGTTCATGCCGGTGCGCCGGTCGAGCGTCCCGCCCCAGGGGCGAAGCTCCATCGGCACCGCGCGGCGGTGCCAATAGTCGCTCCGCACCAGATCGAGCACATCGCCGAGCAGGACGAGGTGGATCTCCCGCGCCATGCGGCGGGCGGCGCTGTCCACCACCTCCGCGCCCAGGAGCTCGAACGCTTCGGGGTTCACGTTGAGCGCGGCGGTCTCGTCGGTGATGTGCAGGTCGCTGACGAGGACGAGCATCGGGGCTCCGCGGTCGCGTGCGGGTCTGGCCACTCGGGCTGCCGGATGATAAAGTGTGCGTGAGCTCACGGCCGCAACACGGCTGCGCGGGATGACGTTCCGGCTGGTAGCGGCCGCCCTCTCCACCAGGCGGGGTGACGCGCCGGCGCTCGTTCGCCCGCGATCGCAGCCCTGCCGCCGAGTCCTATCAACCACGGGAGCGCACATGGACAAGCTGACGCTCGAGAAGTTCTGGGACCAGATCCGCCAGAAGTACGGTGTGTACCTTCGACTGCTGGAGGCGCTGCCGGAGGGATGCTACCACACCCACCCGGTGCCGGGCATGCGCACGCCCGCGCAGCTGGTGGCACACGTGTCCGGCTGCGTCGTCCGGGACGTCGCCCAGGGCGTCGCGAAGGGGGAGATCACGGCGGACGAGTCGGAGGAGGATCGCGTGGCCGCCGGGTTCCGGACCAAGGCGGAGGCGATCGCGTTCGCGAAGGAGTGCTGGGGCCTGGCCGACGCGGCGGTGGCGACGATCGGCGACGCGCAGCTCGCGGCCATCGTGCCGACGCCGTGGAACATGAGCTTTCCGGGCTGGGTCGGGTTCGATCTGCTCAATGACGAGTTCGTGCACCATCGGGGGCAGCTCTACACTTACGCCCGGCTCTGCGGGGTGACGCCGCCGTTCATGTGGGGGTATGCGGAGAATGCGCCGGAGTTTCGGCCGGCGGCTGCCACGTCCGCAGCCGGCGATTCCTGACGGTCGCCCAGCGCGGGGGCATCGGTGGCCACCCCGGAGTTCACCGCAGATCTCGCGTAACAAAGGGCTCCGGTGAAGCCGCCGGAGCCCTTCTGGCGTACAGCCGAGACCGAAAACGCCGCGATTCAGCGCCGCAGTTCGAGTGTGATTCAGCGAGCTTGGTTCCCGCGTGGGAAACCGTTGTCTTGAGCTCCCCAGATCCCACGGACGCGCGGTGCCCGTCCTCAGGTTGAAGACGTACTGGCCAGCATCAGGATCGAAGCGCCAAGCTATAGAGCCGGGCCTCGCGCCCGGGGTGCCCTTGTCGTAAGGAAACAGTCCGTCAGTTGAGCTGGGACATCCCGAGATGCAGCCACATAAGCGCCGCCACTGCGTGCCATGCAGAGTACCGCTGCTCTCAGTCAGGCGCGAGCAGTTGCAGGGTTGCT
>DASSOD010000146.1:0-2372 GCA_035700905.1 Gemmatimonadales bacterium
TGCACCTTGTTCCGGCCGAAGTACTGCGCCGAGGCGACGCCCGGCACCACGGTGAGCGCCACGACGAGGCGGGTGATCAGTCCTGGCCGGAGGCGGGGGCGGGGGCGGGGGCGCCGGGATAGGGGCGTCATGGGTATGCAATCATCCGCGCGCCGCGCGCGCGCCGTGACGCCAGTCACCGGCGCCTGCGGAGGAACGGCGGATCGGTGTAGTTTGGTGCGATGGACCCCACCCCATCACGCGCCGCGCCCGAGCCGCCGCCGCACCGTTTCGGGTTCGAGACCCGCATGCTGCACGCGGGCCACATCCCCGACCCGGTGGTAGGGGCGCGGGCCGTGCCGATCTACCAGACCACGAGCTACGTCTTCGAGGACACGGCGTCGGCGGCCCAGCTCTTCGAGCTGAAGCAGTACGGCAACATCTACACCCGCATCGGAAATCCCACCACGGCGGTTTTCGAGGAACGGCTGGCCTCGCTGGAGAACGGCACCGGCGCGCTGGCGACGGCGAGCGGGATGGCCGCGCAGCTCGTCACGTTCATGACGCTGCTGGCCCCCGGCGACGAGATCGTGGCGAGCGCGCACCTCTACGGGGGCACCGTCACCCAGTTCACCCATACCTTCCGGAAGCTGTCGGTGGACGTGCGCTGGGTGGACCCCACCGATCTCGGCGCCTGGGAGCGGGCGATCGGCCCGCGCACGCGCGCCCTCTTCGGCGAGACGGTGGGGAACCCGCGCGGCAGCATCCTCGACCTCGAGCCCCTCGCCGCGCTGGCCGCATCCCGTCGGATCCCCCTCGTGGTGGACAACACCTTCGCGACGCCGTACCTCTGCCGGCCGCTCGACTGGGGCGCGACCATCGTGCTCCACTCGGCGACCAAGTTCATCGGCGGCCACGGGAACAGCATCGGCGGCGCCATCGCCGAGTCGGGTCGGTTCGACTACGCGCACTTCCCGACCATCGCCGACCCCTCGCCCGCATACCACGGTCTCAGGTTCTACGAGACCTTCGGCCACTACGGCTTTCTGATGAAGGCGCGGGCCGAGACGCTCCGCGACACCGGGGCGACGCTGTCGCCCACCAACGCGTTCCTGCTGCTGCAGGGACTGGAGACGCTCTCCATCCGGATGGAGCGGCATGTCGCCAACGCGCAGGCCGTGGCCGAGTTCCTGCGAGACCACCCGCGCGTCGCCTGGGTGGCGTACGCCGGCCTGCCCGACCACCCGCAGCACGCGCTCGCGCGGAAGTACCTGAGCGGGAGGCCGGGCGCCGTGTTCTCCTTCGGGCTGCGGGCGCCGGGTGGGGACGCGCGCGCCGCGGGCGCCCGCTTCATCGAGGCGCTCCAGCTCTTTTCGCACCTCGCCAACGTGGGCGACGCGCGCAGCCTCGTGATCCATCCCGCGTCCACCACCCACCAGCAGCTCACCGACGAGGAGCTGGAGCGCGCGGGCGTCGGGCCGGAGATGATCCGCTTGTCCGTGGGACTCGAAACCGTGGAGGACCTGCTGTGGGACCTGGATCAGGCCCTGCGTGCGACATTCGACTGAACACGGCGCTCAGCCCGGAGGAGCGGCGCCAGTTCCAGGACGTCGGCACCATCCGGCGGCTGCTCCGCGAGAGCCGCACCATCGCGATCGTCGGGCTCTCGAGCGACCCGTGGAAGGCGAGCAGCTTCGTCGCCACGTATCTGCAGCGCGAGGGCTACCGCATCGTGCCGGTGACGCCGCGGGCGGGCGTCATCCTGGGCGAGCGGACCTACCCGGATCTCGCCAGCATCCCCTTCCGGGTGGACCTGGTGGACGTCTTCCGCCCGGCCCAGGAGTGCCTGGCCGTGGCGGAGCAAGCCATCGCCGCGGGGGCGCCGGCGATCTGGTTCCAGCTCCGGATTCCGGCGCGGGAGGCCGCCGAGCGGGCCGCGGCCGCCGGGCTCGCGGTCGTGCTCGACCGCTGCGTCAAGATGGAGCACGGGCGCTGGGCCGGCAGCCTGCACTGGGCCGGGATGAACACCGAGATCATCAGCGCCCGGCGGCCGCGGATGGTGCCCGCGTAGGGCGCGGAACGACGCGGAACCTGCTGCGCGATCGAGCGCGCCGTCCGGGCCAACTGGACCAACGGAGCCGGACGGCTCGCTCGGGTGATCGAGGGACCTGGCGACTCGGCGATTGTCGCTCGGCTAGAAAGGGACAGCGCGAGGCAGCGCGCCGGGAGTCTCCGCTAGCGCCCGGTGCATTGCGACGGCGCTCGCGGGACACGCCCCCTTCAATTCCTCCGACCCGGCGAGCGCCGCCGGCAGCGCCGAGCGCTCCACCGGCACGAATCCGAGCCGCCGAAACCAGCGGTCCGCGGTGGTCGTGAGCAGGTAGGCGTCCCGC
>DASSOD010000147.1:0-19855 GCA_035700905.1 Gemmatimonadales bacterium
GCGCTTCGCCCCTGAGCAACGCGGCGAAAAACTTGGCCACTCTGACGACGACACTGCCTTTCAACATGAGCGTCACCTCCCTTCGAGACTTAAAGACCTCGGGAAGTGGCAAGCCTCGCTATGGCCTACCAGACGCTCCGCTCTCGATCAGGTGTCCGCTCGTCTCCGCTCGTCCTTACGGCGACCGGGATCCCCTCCCTCGTTGGTCCTTTCGTCGTATGCGTTCACCCGCGTGATCCGCCCCCGCCCTGACTCATCGCACCACTGCCGCTGCCACCGCTGCCCCGGCCCCACCAGACAGCCGTTCGACCGTACGCTGCCCGACCCACGCCGGCCGCATCGGGCGCGCGCCTACGTCGACCGCCGCGCCTCCGTCCACCGGTTGGTCGCGTCCAGCACCGCGAACACCGACGCCCGCTCGGCGCTCTCCTTGATCTGGGCCGTGCCGGTGAGCAGAAGCGTCTCCCGCCCGCCCAGCCCCTGCACCGCCACGAACGCGAACTCGCGATCGAACGCCTCCACGATCTTCGCGCCCTCCAACGCCACCGAGTGATCGGTGAGCAGGCGGTCCAGCACCGCCACCGCCGCCTTGGCCGCCGCCTCCACCCGGCTCCGCGGCGTGTCGCTGCTCTCCTCCTCAGCCGTCTCGCTCTGGCCCCGGAGCGAGAGCGTCACCGCGATCGTGATCCGGTGCGGCCGGCGCCCCGGCGCCACCGTGAGGTTCTCGAACAGGATCGCCCGCTGCATCGCCCGCTCGCGGACCGCCTCGCGCTCCACCGCCTCGAGCGGCCGGACCTCGGCCGTCTGCGCGATGCTGATCTTGCGGTGGTCCACCTTGAGCCCGAGCTGCGCCAGGAGCGCGGACTCGATGTTCCGCACGATCTGCTTGGGCGCGAGCCCGGAGTGCGCCAGCACGTGGATCTCGCTCACCTCCCCGAGCGGCGTCGTCACCACCCGCGCGGAGAGCACCCCCTCGAGGCTGGTGAGCAGGTTCTCCGCGCGTCGCACGCCCCAGGGGTCGGGGATCGCGTCCCCGCCCGCCGTCCCCGTACGCCCCGTCGGGCCCGGCTCCGGCGAGCGCGGGCTGAACGATCCGGTCACGCTGGTGTCACCTCGATAAGCTGTCATTCGCCTCTCGCCGCCGCCCGGCCCCGGGGCGCGCCGCAGGTCACGCGATCACGTTCCGACCGGCCGCCTTCGCGCGGTAGAGCGCGCGGTCGGCCGTCACCAGCAGGTCGCCGTCCGTGGGCTGCCGCGGATCGAACTCCGCCAGCCCCACGCTCACCGTCACCAGGCCGGGCGGATACCCCAGCCGCCGCCCCACACCCTCGATCCCCGCACGCAGCGCCTCGGCCACCCGCGCCGCGCCCTCCAGATCCGTCCGGGTGAGGATCACCACGAATTCGTCGCCGCCGTACCGCGCCGCCACGTCCGAAGCGCGCACCGCCTGGCGGATCTCTTCCGCCACGGCGTGCAGGATCTCGTTCCCCGCCTCGTGGCCGTACTGGTCGTTCACCGACTTGAAGCGGTCGAGGTCCAGAAAGAGGACCGCGAAGCCCTCGCTGCTGCGCTTGCTCCGCTCCACCTCGAACGCCAACCGATCGCGCAGCACCCGGTAGGTCGAGAGCCCGGTCAGCTGGTCCACCGCCGCGACCTGCTGCGCCTCCTCGGCCCGGCGCGCCTGGTACGGCGTGCACTGCCGGAGCGTCGCCCGACCCTGCACCGCCGCCTCGGCGAACCGCTGGCAGCTGGGATAGCCGCAGGCGCCGCAGTCCCAGGGACGGCCGTTCGGCCCCAGGCCGATCTGCTCCAGCACCGCCGCCACCGCGTGCGGGTCGGGCTGCCGCGGGCGCGGCTTGATGTCGAAGGTCGCGCCGATTGCCGCGACCACGGCCGTGTCCACCACCGGAAACCGGCTTCGCGGCGGCTCAGTGCTCGCCACCAGCGCCCGCCGCCAGTAGAGCTCCTCCTGCGGCCCCGACAACGGGTGGTCGAGCGTGCCCTCCCGCGAGAGCAGATCCACGAACCCGAGGTCGAGCCGATCCACCGCCACGGCCCGCGCGAGCGCCGGCAGCGCGGTGAGCCCGCGCAGCTTGAGGAAGCGGCGACTCGATTGGCGCGCCTGCTCCAGCAACGCGAGCGGCAGTCCGCCGGCCGCGCTCAGATGACGCCGCCGCTCCTCCGGGACTCGTTGGAAAAAGGTGGGCTGCGACTGCGGCGACACCCCGCGCACCCGCAGCAGCTGGTCGAGATCGCGGAACGTAATCGCCGCGTCGAGATCGGCGCTGTTCACCGGCAGCAGAATGCCGGCGTACACGATCTTGAGCCCGGGACCGTGCAGCGCGCGCAGGTAGCGCGCCTCCGCCACGGCGGGCAGCGTGACCGGCGCGAGGTAGGGAATGAGCTCGGGATACTGCGTCCGCACGGTGTCCACGACCACCGGATCGGTGGAGCGGATCAGCGTACCCCAGCCCTCTTCCTCCCACAGCCGCAGATACTCGGCCGCCACCAGCTCGTCGCCGATGACGCCTCGGGTGACGGTCCGGAACCCCGCCGCATAGCAGGCGTTGACCACCTGCTCCGGCGTCGCCGGATAGAAATAGGCGGCCGACTCGGGGCTCAGGATGAGCACCCCGTCGCCCTGTGCCGCGATGCCGAGCGCCCGGCCAATCTCCCCGCTCACCGCCACCGCCTCGTGGGGGCAGGCCGCGAAGCAGTCGCCACAACGGATGCAGGCCTCGTCGACCACCTGCAACAACGGCTTGGGCTCGCCCGCCGTCACCGCAATCGCGTCCGTTGGGCACACGCGCACGCAGGCCAGACATGCGACACACCTCTCGGGGTCGATCGTGAAATTCACGGTCGGCCGCCAGCCGGGAATGCGCTGGTGTGCAGGGGTGCCGCAATATAGGGCGCACGCTGGAATACTGTCAACGGATAAACTCACGCAAAGTGTTTTGGGACAAATCCTTAGCCAGCCCGAGCCGGGCTGGCATAAGGCCCGATAAACGCCCGAAGCCCGCGGAATTCCTCCCCGGGCTCCGCGCGCAAACCGTTAATATCCAAGGCATTACAATCGAGTGCAAACCGTGGCAGCGCCGCTCAGACCTCGAGCCGGTACGCTTTGATCTTCCGGTACAGCGTCCGCTCGCCGATGCCGAGCACCTCGGCCGCCCGGCGGCGGTTCCCGCTGGAGTCTCGGAGCGCCGCCTCGATGGCGGCCCGCTCCACATCAGCCATTGTCATGCCAGGGCGGTAGACCACCTCGCGCGCCCCCTCCTCGTCCCGGTCCGGCTCGGGCATGAGGTCGACCATGGGGGCATGCTCCGCCAGGTCGATCACCTGCACCCGCTGCGGGTGCTCGTCCATCCGCCGGCGCAGCTCCTCGATCTGGCGCCGGAGGTCCACCAGGCTCCGCAGGATGAACTCCAGCTCGCGCGAGGGGAGCTCCCGCCCGGCGTTGACGGAGGCGAGCCGCACCGGCAGGAGGCTCCCCGGCCCCTCGAGGATGTCGGGCGGAATGTCGGATGCGCGGATCTCGCTCCCGGGCGCGAGCACCACCATGGACTCGATCAGATTGCGGAGCTGGCGCACGTTCCCCGGCCAGGGCGCGCCCACCAGTCGCTGCATGGCTTCCGGGGTGATGCCCCGGAAGGTGCGGTCGTGCTGGCGCGCGAACTCGCGGATGAACCGGCGCACCAGCAGCGGGATGTCCTCCCGCCGCTCTCGCAACGGCGGGAGGTAGATGTTCAGGACGTTGAGCCGGTAGTACAGGTCGTCGCGGAAGTCACCCAGCGCGACGCGCTCCTTGAGGTCGCGGTTGGTGGCCGCGATCACCCGCACGTCCACCCGGATCGGCTGCACGCCGCCCACCCGGAAGAACGACCGGCTCTCCAGCACCCTGAGCAGCTTGACCTGCACGCTGAGCGGGACCTCGCCGATCTCGTCGAGGAAGATGGTCCCGCCGTCGGCCAGCTCGAACCGGCCGAGCCGCCGCTCGGCCGCGCCGGTGAAGGCGCCCTTCTCGTGCCCGAACAGCTCGCTCTCCAGCAGGCTCTCCGGAAGCGCGGCGCAGTTCACCGCGACGAACGCCTCGCCCCGGCGCGGGGAGAGGTCGTGGATCGCCTTGGCGACGAGCTCCTTGCCGGTGCCGCTCTCGCCCTGGATCAGCACGGTGCTCGAGACCGGCGCCATCTGCTCGATCTTGACGAGCACCTCCTGCACCGCCGCGCTCTCGCCGATGATGCCGGTGCGCTGCTGCAGGTGACGCCGCTCGATCAGCCGCCGGCTCGTGGCGACGACGTCGTCCGGCGTCACCGGTTTGAGCATGACCTCGGTCACGCCGAGCCGCGCTACGCGCTCCCCCCGCTCGGAGTCGGTCGGCTCGAGCAAGGCGAGCGAGGAGATCTCGGCGTCGCGCGCCAGGGCGGCGAGCTGGAGGTTGGGCGGCTCGTAGACGGCGCCGGTCAGCACGACCAGCTCGGGGCTTTCCCGCCGCACCGAGCCGCGCGCGTCGTCCAGCGAGGAGAACATCGCGGTGGTGTAGCCGGCGGCCTCGAGCGCGGCATTGCTCCGCACCGCGGTCTCGAGGTCGTCCATCGTGATCAGGATCTGGGCCGACATCAGTGGTCCGTTCGCGCGCCCCTGACGAGATCCACCGCGTGCTCGACCAGCTCGCTCAGCACGGCGAGCCCGTCACGCACGCCGCCGGGGCTGCCCGGAAGATTGATGACCAGGGTGCGCCCGCGTACGCCCGCCACGCCCCGCGAGAGCGCCGCGCGCGGAAACCGGGGGTACACGCTGTAGCGGAGCGCCTCGGCGATGCCGGGGGCTTCCTTGTCGAGCACCCCGCGCGTCGCCTCCGGCGTGACGTCGCGCGCGGTGAGGCCGGTGCCGCCGGTGGTGAGCACCAGGTCGGCCGCGTCGTCGTCCGCCCAGCGCCGGAGCGCCGCGGCGATCGCCTCGCTTTCGTCCGGAACGAGCGCGCGCGCGGCGATCGCGTAGCCCCGCTCGGCGGCCCAGGCCGCGATGGCGTCGCCCGAGGCGTCGCGCCGCTCGCCGCGCGCCCCCGCGTCCGAGATGGTCAGGATCCCGAGCCGCACGCGACCCCGCCCCGCGGACCCCGCCGCGCTCGTTCCCGCGTCGGCTTTGGCGCTCGTCATCTCGCCTTGCGCGCGCTGCCGCGGGTCCAGAAGGGGCGGCTCACCACCCGCGCCGGGAGCCGTTCGCCCCGGATCTCCACCTCGACGGCCGTGCCCGGCGTTGCGCCCTCGGGCGGGAGATAGGTCGTGCCGATCGGCGCGCCGAGCGACGGACTCATGCAGCCGCTCCGCACCACGTCCACCGGCCGCCCGCCGTACCAGACCGGGTATCCCTGCCGCGGGATGCCGCGCGCGTCCAGCCGAAAGCCCGCGAGCCGGCGCATGACGCCGCGCTGCCGCTGGGCCCGGAGCGCCGCGTCGCCCATGAAGGGCGCCCCCTTGTCCAGCTTCACGATCCAGCCGAGCCCGGCCTCGAGCGGCGTGATGCTGCGGTCGATCTCGTGCCCGTAGAGCGCGTACCCCATCTCGAGCCGCAGCGAGTCGCGGGCGCCCAGCCCGGCCGGCTGCGCGCCGGCGGAGGTGAGCGCCGTCCACAGCACGCCGAGGTTGCGGTCGCGGCAGTAGAGCTCGAACCCGTCCTCGCCGGTGTAGCCGGTCCGGGAGACGAAGCAGTCCACCCCCGCGACCTGGCCAGAGGCGAAGCGGTAGTAGCCGATCTCCTCGAGCGTCAGGGGCGTGAGCGGCTGGAGCAGCGCCTGCGCCTTCGGCCCCTGCAGCGCGAGCAGCCCGACCTCGTCCGAGATGTCCTTGAGGCGCACGTTGGCGCCGCCCTTCTGCTCCACGACGTGGCGCCACGCCGCGGCCCGGTTGGCGGCGTTCACCACCACCATCCACTTGTCGTCGAAGCGGTAGAGCGTGCAGTCGTCGACGAAGGTGCCTTCCGGCGTGAGGATCGCGGAGTACTGCACCCCGCCGGGGCCGATCGCGGTCACGTCGTTGCAGGTGATCCGGTTGACGAACGCGTTGCGGTCGGGCCCGGTGACCTCGAACTCGCCCATGTGGGAGACGTCGAACAGCCCGACCCCCGTGCGGACCGCCTGATGCTCCGCGATGATGCCCGTGGGGTACTGGACCGGCATCTCGTATCCGGCGTACTCCACCATCTTGGCGCCCAGCGCGCGATGGACGTCGTAGAGCGGCGTGCGCTTCAGCTCATCCGTCGCTTGCATCGGCATCATGCCGGCGTCGCCGGAAGTCGGACGGCCCCCGGGGTCAGCCCCGGCGCCGTGCCGCCTACCCGCGCCCGCCGTTCCCTCCCATCAGGACCGCCATGAGCGCCTTCTGCGCGTGCAGCCGGTTCTCCGCCTCGTCCCACACGCGGGACCGGGGACCCTCGATCACGTCGTCGCTCACCTCCTCGCCCCGGTGGGCGGGGAGGCAATGGAGGAAGATCGCGTCCGGATCGGCCAGCTCCATGAGGCATCCGTCCACGATGTACCCGCGGAACGCGCGGGCCCGCTCGTCCTGCTCGGCCTCCTGCCCCATCGAGGCCCAGACATCGGTGTTGACGACGTGCGCGCCGCGCACCGCCTCGCTCGGGTCGGCCGTGAGCAGAACTCGCGTGCGGGCCGCGTTCCGGGCGACGATCGCGGCGTCGGGCCGGTACCCCTCCGGGCAGGCGAGGCGCAGCTCGAACCCGAGCACGCCGGCGGCGTCGAGCCAGCTATGCGCCATGTTGTTTCCGTCGCCGATCCAGGCCACGACCTTCCCCTCCCAGCCGCCCAGCGCCTCGCGCACCGTCATGAGGTCGGCCAGCACCTGGCAGGGGTGCTGGAGATCGGTGAGGCCGTTGATCACGGGGACGCTGGCGTAGCGGGCCAGCTCCTCGACCTCCGCCTGGTCGAAGGTGCGGATCATGATCCCGTCCACGTACCGGCTCAGCACCCGCGCCGTGTCGCGAATGGGCTCGCCGCGCCCGAGCTGGATGTCGCGCGAGGAGAGAAAGAGCGCGTGCCCGCCGAGCTGGTACGCGCCGACCTCGAACGAGACCCGGGTTCGGGTGGAGCTCTTGGCGAAGATCATCGCCAGCGTCTTGCCGGCGAGGGGCCGCTCGCCGTACTCACCCCGCTTCATGCGGGCGGCGAGGTCCAGCAGCGCGACGAGCTCGGGTTGGGCGAAGTCGGGGAGGGCGAGGAAATCGCGCTTGGGCATGGCTCGCGGGGCGAGAGGGCGGTCCATCGGTCGCGGCGGATTCTAGTCGGGGCGGGTGGCGCGCGCCAGAGCGCGATTGACGCCGCGCGCGCCGCGGCTACGTTCCTGCGATCCCTCGGCCAGACCCCATCCCGGAGCTCGATCATGGCGTGGTTCCCGTCGCGTGCCGCCGCGCTCGCCACCCTCCTTCTCGCCCCCGCGCTCTGCCCCGCGCCCGCGGTCGCGCAGGACGTCACCGTGGTCCGCGCCGCCCGCCTGCTCGACGTCGTCCGCGGCGAGATCGTGACGCCCGGCGTCGTCGTGGTGGAGAAGGACCGGATCAGGAGCGTGGGCGCCTCCGACGCGCCGGCCGGCGCCCGGACCATCGACCTGGGCGACGCCACGCTCCTCCCCGGCCTCACCGACGCGCACACCCACCTCACCGGCGACCTCACCGGCGACTGGATCGTGCGCCCCGTGCGCGAGACCGCCGCCGACGCCGCGCTGCGGGGCGCGAAGCACGCGCGGGAGACGCTGCTCGCCGGCTTCACGACGGTACGCGATGTCGGCTCGGGCGGGTTCGCGGACGTCTCGCTCATGAAGGCGATCGACCGCGGCTTCGTGGACGGCCCGCGGATCGTCCCGGTGGGGCACGCGATCGGGATCACCGGCGGCCACTGTGACGCGACCGGCTGGGCGCCGGGAATCCTGGAGCAGGGGCCGGAAGAGGGCGTCGCCGACGGGGTGGACGCCGCCATTCGCGCCGTGCGTTACCAGATCAAGCACGGCGCCAAGTTCATCAAGGTGTGCGCCACCGCGGGGGTGCTCTCGTTCGACGCCACGCTGGGCGCGCAGCAGCTCTCGGACGAGGAGCTCAAGGCGATCGTGGACGAGGCCCGCCGGCACGGGCTCAAGGTGGCCGCGCACGCCCACGGGACCGAGGGCATCAAGGCGGCGGTCCGGGCCGGCGTGGCGTCGATCGAGCACGGGACCCTGCTCGACGATGAGGCGATCCGGCTCATGAAGCAGAACGGCACCTACCTGGTGCCGACCGCCCACCTGCTCGACGTGATTCCGCTCGACAACCTGCCGCCCCCGATCCGCGCCAAGGCGGAGCAGGCGATTCCCCGGGCCAAGGAAAGCCACCGCAAGGCGATCCGCGCCGGCGTCAAGGTGGCCTTCGGCACCGACGCCGCGGTCTACCCGCACGGAGACAACGCGAAGGAGTTCGCGGTCTACGTCGGCTACGGGATGCGGCCGATCGACGCGATCCGCACCGCGACCCTCGCCACCGCCGACCTGCTCGGGGTGAGCGACCGCGGGGTGCTCGCGCCCGGCAAGCTCGCGGACATCATCGCCGTCCCCGGCGACCCGCTGCAGGACGTGACCGTGCTGGAGCGGGTGCGCTTCGTCATGAAAGGGGGCGTCGTCTATCGGAACGACAACGGGGGACTCGCGGGGAGATAGGCGGCGCCTAGAGGATGTACCTCCGCAGGTCGTCGTCGTTCACCACCCGCGCGAGGCGCTCGCGGACCTGCACGGCGTCGAAGAGGACCCGCTTTTCCGGGAAATCGGGGAGGTCGAACAGCAGGTCCTCCATCAGCGTCGCCATCACGGTGTGGAGCCGGCGCGCGCCGATGTTCTCCATCCGGTCGTTCGCCAGATACGCCACCCGCGCGATCTCGGCGATGCCGTCCGCCGTGAACTCGAGCTCCATCCCCTCGGCCGCCACCAGCGCCTTGTACTGCCGGGTGAGCGCGTTCTCCGGCTCGGTGAGGATCCGGATGAAATCGTCCTGCGTGAGGGGCTGCAGCTCCACCCGGATGGGGAATCGGCCCTGCAGCTCGGGGATGAGGTCTGAGGGCTTGGCCGCGTGGAACGCGCCGGCCGCGATGAAGAGGATGTGATCGGTCCGCACGTAGCCGTAGCGGGTCTGGACCGTCGAGCCCTCCACGATCGGCAGCAAGTCCCGCTGAACGCCCTCGCGTGACACGTCCGGGCCGGTGGACGGCCCGCGCTCGCCGGCGATCTTGTCGATCTCGTCCACGAAGATGATGCCGTGGTTCTCGACCCGGTCGAGCGCCTCGTTCACCACGTCGTCCATGTCCACCAGCTTCTTGAGCTCCTCGTCCACCAGCACGCGCCGGGCCTCGGGCACCTTGACCGTGCGCCGCTTCTTGCGCTTCGGCAGCATGTCCTGGAGCATCTCGGCGAAGTTGATGTCCTGCCCCTCCATGCCCTGCGGCGGCTGCATCAGGTCCAGCATGGGGAAGCCCTGCGGCGTCACCTCGATCTCGACCTCGCGGTCGTCCAGGCGGCCCTGCGCCAACATCTCGCGCAGCTTTTCCCGCGAGCGCGACCGGCGCTCGTCCTCGCCGCCCGGCCGCTCCGGCTTGGCCTGCCCGCCGGGCGACACGACGAACACCGACGGCGCGGTCTTCCCCTTGTCCCGGTCGGCCGGCGGCTGCGGCGGGGGCGGCGGCAGCAGCAGGTCCAGCAGCCGCTCGTCCGCGCGCTGCTCCGCCTGCGGGTACACCTCGTCCTCGCGCTCGGTGCGCACCATGTTGATCGCCGAGTCCACGAGGTCTCGAACCATGGATTCGACGTCGCGCCCCACGTAGCCCACCTCGGTGAACTTCGACGCCTCCACCTTGATGAACGGGGCGCCCGCGAGCCGCGCCAACCTCCGCGCCACCTCCGTCTTCCCGACGCCGGTGGGGCCGATGAGGATGATGTTGTACGGCGTGATCTCGTCCCGGATGTCGTCCGGCGTCTGCGCCCGCCGCCAGCGGTTCCGCACCGCGATCGCCACGGCCCGCTTGGCCGCCTCCTGGCCCACGATGTACCGGTCCAGCTCGGCCACGATCTGGCGCGGCGGCAGCTCCTCGAGCCACGGCGAGGGCGACTCGGCCGGCTCGCTCGGCGCGGTCTCGGCCAGGTTCTGAAGGGGGGTGCTCATACAAGCAAAGTAAGTGGACTCACCGCTCCGCGGCGGGGAGCTCCAGAATGGTCACGTTGCGATTGGTGAACACGCAGATGTCGGCCGCGATCTCGAGCGCGCGCTGCACGATGTCCTTGGCGCTGAGGTCGGGCTGGCCGATCAGCGCGCGGGCCGCCGCAAGCGCGAAGTTCCCCCCCGATCCCACGGCCAGGATCCCGTCATCCGGCTCGACCAGCTCGCCCGCGCCGCTCAGCATGAAGCTGTGCTCCTGGTCCGCCACGACCAGCAGCGCCTCGAGCCGCCGGAGCACCCGGTCGCTGCGCCAATCCTTGGCCAGCTCGACCGAGGCGCGGGGCAGGTTGCCGGGATAGCGCTCCAGCTTTTCCTCGAACTTCTCGTAGAGCGTGAGCGCGTCGGCCACCGACCCCGCGAACCCGGCCAGCACCTTCCCGCCCTTGAGCAGCCGCACCTTCACCGAGCGCGACTTCATGACGGTCTCGCCCAGGGTCACCTGGCCATCGCCGCCCAGGGCGACGCGCCCGTCCTTGCGGACGGCGAGAATGGTCGTGCCGTGGAAAGCGCTCATCCGGTTTCGGCCCTCGAGCTCGGCTGGGCGGTCACGCCCGCGGGTGCGCCTGATGGTAGACCTTCTTCAGCCGCTCGACGCTGGTGTGCGTGTAGATCTGCGTCGTGCTCAGCGATGCGTGGCCCAGGAGCTCCTGGACGGCTCGCAGATCCGCGCCGGCGTCGAGCAGATGGGTGGCGAACGTGTGCCGCAGCGAATGCACCCGGAGCCCGTCGCCGCCGACCGCATCGAAGAGCCGGTGCATGCGCCGCTGGATCGTCCGGGGCGGCAGGCGGCGGCCGCCCACCGTCACGAACACGGCGCGCGGATCGGCGCCGGCGCCGGCCGGCAGCCGCTCGCGCAGCCGAAGATAGCGCCGGATGGCCAGAACCGCCCGCGACCCGACCGGCACGATGCGCTCCTTCCGGCCCTTCCCCTTCACCTTGGCCTGATCCGAGAGGAGATCGAGATCGGCCAGGCTCAGCCCCGCGAGCTCCGAGAGCCGCATGCCGGTGGAGTAGAACAGCTCCAGCATGGCCAGGTCTCGCGCGGCCAGGAAGTCGCCCCCCTCGGCCCGCTGCTCGGCCCAGGCGAAGAGCGCCTCGATCGTCGGGCGATCGAGGTGGGTCGGGAGGCGCTTCTCGATGCGCGGGACCCGCGCCGCCCGAGCCACGTTCACGGCCAGGCCGTGGTGCACCTGCAGGAACCGGTAGAAGCTCCGCACGGCCGAGAGCGCGCGGGCGGCCGAGCGCTTGGAGAGCCCGCGGCGCTGCAGCTCGCCGAGGAAGCCGCGCAGGCCGGCCCGGTCCACCGCGTCCCACCGCAAATTCCCGCCGTAGTGCCGCTCGCAGAAGGCCGCGAACGCCTCGAGGTCGCGGCGGTACGCCTTGATCGTGTGCGGCGACTGTCCGCGCTCCTTCTCCAGGTGCGCGAGGAACTCGGCCACGTCGGCGTGTGCCATCAGAGGTCCCGCGCCCAGGCGTCGAAGTCCGCCACCGCCCGCTCGACCAGGAGCGTCTTCCGGCGGTCCTTCGAGAGCCTGCCGCCGGCGCCGGCCGCGAGCAACTCCAAGAGCCCGAAGTTCGCGTTCATAGGTTGAAAATGACGCGGATCGGCCTCCCGGAGGTAGCGGTAGAGCGCCCCGAGCATGGTGCTCGGCGGCGGCACGGCGGCCTCCCGCCCGCAGAGGCGGCGCGCCAGGTTGATCCCGGCCAGGAGCCCGGTGGCGATGGACTCCGTATAGCCCTCCACGCCGGTCATCTGGCCCGCGAGGAACACCCGGTCGTCGTCGCGTAGCGCGAGCGCGGGGCCGAGCGAAGCGGGGCTGTTCACGTAGGCGTTCCGGTGGATGCTCCCCCACCTGAGGTACTCGGCCGAGCCCAACCCCGGAATCATGGAGAACACCCGCTTCTGCTCCGGGATGCGGAGCCGGGTCTGGAAGCCGACGAGGTTCCACATCTGGCCGGCGCGGTCCTCCCGCCGCAGCTGGACCACCGCGTACGGCTCGCGCCCGGTGCGCGGGTCGGGAAGCCCGACCGGCTTCATCGGCCCGAAGCGGAGCGTGTCGGGCCCGCGGCGGGCCATCTCCTCCACCGGGAGGCAGCCCTCGAAGTACGGGACCTGGTCGAACGCGTGCGCCTCGAAGCAATCGGCGGACACGAGCGCCTCGACGAAGGAGGCGTACGCCGCCCGGTCCATCGGGGCGTTGAGGTAGTCGTCGCCGTCGCCCTTGCCGTAGCGGGAGCGCGCGTAGAGCCGGCTCTTGTCGAGCGAGTCGTCGCTCACGATGGGAGCGATGGCGTCGTAGAACGCCAGCGCGGCGGACCCGAGCCGCTCTGCCAGCGCCCGCGCCAGCCGGTCCGACGTGAGCGGGCCGGTGGCGATCACGGCCGGCGAGAGAATCTCGGCGACCTCCTCGCGCACCAGCGTGACGTTGGGGTGGGCCGCGACCCGCTCGTGCACCGCGCTCGAGAAGAGCTCGCGGTCAACCGTGAGCGCCGCGCCGCCGGGCACGCGCGTCTCGTCCGCGCAGGCGAGCAACAGGCTGCCGAGCCGGCGCAGCTCGGCCTTGAGCAGGCCGTGCGCGTTGGTGAGATCCAGCGACTTGAACGAGTTGCTGCAGACCAGCTCGGCCAGGCGGCCGGTTCGGTGGGCCGGGGTCTCGACCCCGGGTCGCATCTCGTAGAGGGTCACCCGCACGCCGCGCTCGGCCAGGGCCCAGGCGGCCTCGGAGCCCGCCAGCCCGCCGCCCACGACGGCCGCGTTCACGTCAGCGCCATCTCCTCCGGCTCGAGCGCGACGGTCCGGTGCCCGCACTTGAGGCAGGTGCGCACCTCACCCTCCGCCTTGCTCACCTTCCGCTCCAGGCCCACCCAGCCGCATTCCGGGCACTCCTCGGCGACCGGCCTGTTCCAGGTGCTGAAGTCGCAGGCGGGGTAGCGGACGCACCCCCAGAACGACTTGCCGCGCTTGGTGCGCCGCTCGGCCAGGTCTCCCTCGAGGCACTTGGGGCACTTGATCCCGAGCGGCACGGCCCGCGTGCCCTTGCACTCGGGATACCGGGTGCACGCGAGGAACTCGCCGAACCGGCCGGTCTTGATGACCATGGGAGCGCCGCACTGGTGGCAGATCTCGTCGCTCGGGCGGTCCGGGGCGCGGTCCTTCTTGAGCGATTTGGCGTAGTCGCAGGCGTCCTTGTACTTCTCGCACGCGAGGTAGGGGCCGAAGCGGCCCGTCTTGAGCTCGACCCGCGAGCCGCACTTGGGGCACCGCTCGGAGGCCAGCCGCTCGGGCGAGAGCCCGTGCGCCTCCGCCACCAGCGCGTTGATGTCCACGGCGTCGAGCGCCCGCGTGAACGGATCGTAGAAGTCCTTGAGCACGCGCTGCCAGCCGAGCTCCCCTTCCTCGATCTTGTCCAGCTCGGTCTCCATGTCGGCGGTGAACCCGACGTTGAAGATCTCGGGAAACTTGCTCACCATCACCCGCTCCACCGTCTCGCCCAGCGGCGTGGGGAAGAAGCGGCGCGCGTCCACCGTGACGTACTCGCGGGCGGTGAGCGTGGAGATGATGGCGCTGTACGTGGACGGGCGTCCGATCCCCAGGCGCTCGAGCTCCTTCACCAGGCTCGCCTCCGAGTACCGCGGCGGCGGCTCGGTGAAGTGCTGGCTGGGTGTCACCTCCCGCACGTCCACCCGGTCGCCCGGCTCGAGCGGCGGAATCGGCGAGAGATCGTCGATGGACTTCCCCTCCTCGGCCTCGCGCGCCTCGAGGTAGACCGCGTGGTATCCGTCGAACACCAGCACCGAGCCGGTGGCCCGGAAGAGGTAACGGCCGAGATCGAAGTCCACGATCGTCATGTCGTAGACGGCCGGCGCCATCTGCGAGGCCACGAACCGCTGCCAGACCAGCTGGTACAGCTTGTACTGGTCGGGCTCGAGGAACCGCTGCACCTGCTCCGGGCGGCGGCGCACGTCCGTCGGGCGGATCGCCTCGTGCGCATCCTGCACCCGCGCCGCCTTCCGGGACGAGTACGTGTTGGGCGCGTCGGGGAGGTAGTTCTTGCCGTACTGCTCGCCGATGAGGTCTCGCACGGCGGCGACCGCCTGGTCCGAGACGCGCACCGAATCCGTCCGCATGTACGTGATGAGGCCGACGGGGCCGTCCTCGCCGACGTCGATGCCCTCATAGAGGTCCTGCGCCCCGCGCATGGTGCGGCGGGAGGAGAATCCCAGCCGCTTGGCCGCCTCCTGCTGCAGCGTGCTCGTGGTGAACGGCGCGCCGGGCCGCTTGCGGCGCTGCTTGCGCTCGACGCTGCTCACCGTCCAGGCGGCGAGCGCGCCCTCGGCGGACGGGCCCCGGGCGCCGACGACCGCGTCCACCACGGCCTGCGCCTCGGCGGCGCTGTGAAGCTGCGGCTTGTGCCCGTCCAGCTTGTGCAGGCTCGCCTCGAAGGTCTGCCCGTCCTTGTCGCAGAGCGCCTCGATGGTCCAGTACTCCTGCGGCTTGAACGCCCGGATCTCCCGCTCGCGCTCCACGATGAGCCGGAGCGCCACGGTCTGGACCCGCCCGGCCGAGAGGCCGGTCTTGATGCTCTTCCAGAGGAGCGGGCTCGCCTTGTACCCCACCAGGCGGTCGAGGATGCGGCGGGCCTGCTGCGCGTTCACCTTCTGCTCGTCGATGGCGCCGGGGTTGGCCATCGCTTCCTGGATGGCGTCCTTGGTGATCTCGTGGAACAGCACCCTGTGGGTGGGCACCTTGGCGTCGAGCTGGCTCGCGACGTGCCAGGCGATGGCCTCGCCTTCCCGGTCGGGGTCGGTGGCCAGGAAGACCTCCCTGGCGCTCCGGGCCGCTTTCCGGATGTCGGTGAGCGTCTGGTTCTTTCCTTTTATGACGACGTATTCGGGCGTGAACGTCCCGTTCTCGATCTCCACGCCCAGCTTCCGGGTAGGCAGGTCGCGCACGTGGCCCACCGTCGCCTTCACGGCGAAGCCGGACCCCAGGTACTTGCCGATGGTCCGGGCCTTGGTGGGCGACTCGACGATGACCAGGGCTTCGCCGCGGCGCGACCGGGGCTGCTCCGCCCCGTTGCCGGACGCGCGCGTGCCGGCCGCCTTCGCGGCCTTGCGCCCGACCGGGCGCTTGGCCGGCTTGGCGGCGCCCTGAGCTTGCTTGTCGGGCTTGTGGCTCACCCGCTTTTTCTTGGACTTAGGCATGGCCTCACTGTATCGCTTCCCGTGAACCGCGGCTCAACCGCGGACGGGATCAAGAAATCCGGTCGGCTCGCCCTTGGCAAGGACTTCCGACATAACTCGTTCTAATATAAGAACTTACCAGCCGCCATCACGCTTGGCGATCGCCACGATGGCTGCCGCGGCCGCCTGCGCGGGCTGCTGGCCCACGTCCACGTGGTGGGGCGCCCGCAGGTAGTACGGCTCGCGTTCGGCCAGGAGCGCCCGCATCCGCTCGGCCGGGTCCTCTGCCCGGAGGAGGGGCCGCACCTCCCCGCGCTCGACCCGTTTGGCGGCGGTGGCCGGTGGGCACTTGAGGTAAACGATGAGGGAGGAGGCAGCCGCCGCCTCCAACTCACCTTCCTGAGCGGCCCATCCGCCACCAGGCACCAGCACCAGCGGCGGGCCGGCGAGCGCGGCGCGGACGGCGCCCCGCTCCATGCTCCGAAACTCCGCCTCCCCGTACTTGCCGAAGATCTGGCTCACCGGCATCCCCATCTGGCGGACCAGGAACGCGTCCACGTCCATGACGGATGTCCCGAGCTCCTCGGCGACCATCCGCCCGATCGTGCTCTTGCCCGCGCCGGGCAGGCCCACGAGCACCAGATGGCGGGGCATCAGTCGGGAGCCGGCTCGGCGCGGAGCCCGCGCCACCGCTCGCCCAATGCGGTAACGTACCCCGACACGTTGCGCCTCATCTCGGCGAGGCTGTCGCCGCCGAACTTCTCCAGCATCGCGTCCGCGAGCACCAGCGCCACGAGCGCCTCGGCGATGACGCCCATCGCGGGAACGGCGGTGACGTCCGAGCGCTCGCTCTGCGCGCTCGCCGCACCGCCCGACGTGAGATCCACCGTCGGGAGCGGCGACATGAGCGTCGCGATCGGCTTCATCGCCACTCTAACCACGAGCGGTTCCCCGGTGGTCATGCCGCCCTCGAGCCCACCCGCGTTGTTGCTGCGCCGCCGAAGGCCCGCCCGCGGGTCCCCGCCCCGGGGCGCATGTCCGGGGACGTCGGCGTCTATGGGGTCGTGCACCGCGGAACCGGGCCGCCGGGCCGCCTCGAAGCCGAGCCCGATCTCGACCCCCTTCACGGCCGGGATGGACATCAGCATTCCGGCGAGCCGCGCGTCGAGCTTGCGGTCCCAGCTCACGTGGCTGCCGAGGCCCACCACCAGCCCGCGGGCGACCACCTCGACCTCTCCGCCGAGCGTGTCGCCATCCTTCTTGGCCTGGTCGATCCGGGCGATGATCTCCCGCTCCACCGCAGGGTCGAGCACCCGCACCTCCGAGCGGTCCGCCGCGGGGCCTAGCGGCAGCGGAAGCTCGTCCGGACGATCGGCGACGATGCCGCCGAGCGAGACCACGTGGCTCCCCACATCCACGCCGAATTCGTCCAGCAGTCGGCGGGCGAGGGCGCCGGCCGCGACCCGCGCGACGGTCTCGCGGGCGCTCGCGCGCTCGAGGATGTCGCGCGCATCCACCCGATCGTACTTGAGCACGCCGGCGAGGTCGGCGTGACCGGGCCTTGGCCGGGTGACCCGGCGGCGCCGGAGGTCGCCCGGGGCGCCTTCGGCGGCCATCACGTCCTCCCAGTTGGCCCAGTCGCGGTCGTGGATGATCATCGCGACCGGCGAGCCGAGCGTCTCGCCCGCGCGCACGCCCGCCAGCCACTCGACGCGGTCGCGCTCGATCTTCATCCGCGCGCCGCGCCCATAGCCCAGCATCCGTCGCGCGAGGTCGCGATCCACCCACTCGGCCGTGACCGGCAGGCCGGCCGGCAGCCCCTCGACGATGGCGACGAGGGCCTTCCCGTGGGACTCTCCGGCGGTCGTGAATCTCAGGCGCAATGTCTGGGTAGCTGGGAAAAAGAATGGAGCCCGACACGAGGGCCGGGCTCGATTCTACCTGATCGGCCGCGGGCGGCCAAGGGCGCCGCCTTACTCGATCGCCCCGGTGTCCTCCACGACGCGCGGCGTCACCAGGATCATGAGATCGCGCCGGCGCTCCTGGTTTTCGGTCACGCTGAAGAGGCCGCCCACCAGCGGGAGGCTCGAGAGCAGCGGGATGCCGGCCTTGGTCCGGTTCACCTCGGTGATGGTGAGCCCGCCGATGACCGCGGTCTCGCCGTCGTTCACGAGGAGCTGATTCTCGGTCGTCTGCTTGGTGAAGTTGAACCCGAACTGCGACGCGGGCAGCGACTGCACCGCGGAGCGCTCCGTCCGGAGCTGCATCAGGATCTGGCCGCTGTTGGTGACGTGCGGCGTGACGGTGAGCCGGATGCCGGTCTCCTTGAACTGCACCTGCTGTACGGCCACCGCGGACCCCTGGGCGGGCGGGGCGCCGGGCACCGGCGTCTCCTCGCCGACGAGGATGTCGGCCTTCCGATTGTCCAGGGTCGCGATGGTCGGCTCCGCCTGGATGTCCGCGAGCTGCTGCTGCTGCAGCGCGCTCAGGAACGCGGTGACGGTGTTGCCGCCCAGCAGGGTCGAGAAGACCACGTTGAGGGTCGCGTCGCGCACCGGCGCGTTGGCGTTGCCGATGGCCGACACCGCGTTGCCGCCCAGGTCCACGAAGCCCGCGCCGTTCTCGCCCGGGGGCGGGAGGAACGGTGTGGCGCCCGCTGGCGTGGGCCGCGGCAGGAGCGTGGTGTACGCCTGGCGCGGGTTGCTCAGGTCGTAGCGCAGGCCCAGCCGCTCGAGGTCGGTGCGGTCCACGAAGATGATCTTGGCCTTGATCAGGATCTGCGGCGTCTTCCGGTCGAGGTTCTGCACGAACCGGATCACGTCGTCGATGCGGCTCCGGGTGTCGGTGATGATCAGGCTGCTCGAGGCCGAGTCGGCGACGACGCGCCCGCGGCCCTTGGTGAGCAGGGTCTCGACCGACTTGGTGATCTGCCCGAGCGGGGTGTAGTTGATCGGCACGGTGCGCGACTCGAGCGGCTCCAGCGAGTCGAGCGCGGCGAGCGCCGCCGGCGCGTCCACCCGGATGATGCCGCCGGACATCTCGGTGGCGGAGAGGCCCTGGGTCGCGAGAATGGCCTGGAAGGCCTGGTCCCAGGGCTGGTTCTTGATCTCGGCCGAGACGTCGCCCTTGATGTCCTTGCCGAGGATGATCGTCCGGCCGCTGAAGGCGGCGAACCCGGCGACCACGTCGGCGATGCTCGCGTGGTCCCAGGTCACGGTGATCCGGGGCTGGTCCCGCACGCCGAGCCCGACGCGCGGCTTGCTCGCGGCGGAGGCGAGGCGCACCTCGGGCGCGCGGTCGCGCGTGACGGGCGCCGCATCGTCGTGCATCGCCGCGGCGTCGGCCACGGCCGCGCCGTCGGTTGGATTCGCGGCCGATGCCGCCGCGGCCGGCGTGCTCGCCGCCGAGGACCAGGTGGCGAACGCCTGGTCGGTCTCGAATCCGACCCGCACTTCCTCGGGCGTGCGATCGAGCTTGTAGGACTTCACCCCGTCGAGCTGGAGCACGATCCGCACGACGTCGGGGCGGAACTGGGAGTAGCGCAGGTTTATCACGCCGCCCCGGTTCACGCCGTCGTAGGCGGATCCCGAGGCCGCGGTGAGCCGCGCGCCGACCACGTCCAGCACCAGGCGGTCGGGGGAGCGCAGCATGAAGTCGCGCACCTGCACCGCCCCGTGCACGTTGATGACGACCTCCGCCCGCCCCGGCGACGGCCGCACGCTCACGCCCGTGACCTCTCCGCTCTCGGACCCGCCCGCGGCGAACGCCGGGGACGCCGAGCCGAGCACGACGGCGGCGGCCAGCAGCATACGAGTCAATCGGGTCATGGCGTGACGTCCTCCTGCTTACGCAGCGAGAGAGTTTCCTGCCGTTCGTAGCCGAAGTCCGAGATCGTGAACACCACTTCCTTGGGGCGAATCGCCGAGACGCGCAGCCGGCCGAGCTGATCGCCCACGCGCAGCTTGTGCCGCTTGTTGGGCGGGGTCTTCTCCCGGAGCAGCGCGATGCTGTTGCCCGAGTAGCGCATATCCTGGTAGATGCCGACGAGCTGGAGGTCGGCCAGCTCGGGTCCGGCGTTGGCCGTCTTGATCAGCGAGGCGAACGGGTCTCGCGGCGCGCCGCCGTAGCTGAACGTTTCCCGCAGCAGGTTCGACTGCGCGGGGTCGGAGAGCGAGTCCGCGGCCGGCACGTCCTCGGGCTTGGGAGCCGTCGAGGCGAGCTTGGCCGCCGGCGCCCCGGCGGGCTTGGCAGCCGCACCCGATGCGGCAGTCTTGGCGGCGGGAGCCGTGGCGGCCCGCGTCGCCGCCGCCATGGCCTTCTCGCCGGTATCGGCCCTGGCCTGCGCGCTCTCGGTGCGCGCCCGGACCGAGCCGATATCCACGCCGGGGCGCTGCGCCGCGGCCGCCGGCGGCGCGCCGACGGCGGC
>DASSOD010000148.1:0-7858 GCA_035700905.1 Gemmatimonadales bacterium
GAGCTGGTACGAGCCCTGGAGGCCCACCCCCACGAACCGGCCGCGCGGCTGCCCGAAGGCCTGCGCCAGCGCGTCCGGATACTCGGTCTCCGAGCCCAGCGCCTGGAGCCGGACCGAGTGCGACGGGGAGAGCTGCAGGAAGGCATCGGCGCCCGCCACCCGGTTGAAGTACCCGTCGCCCGAGCCCTCGCGGCCGGTGAAGAGCGCGCCCACGTAGGACGCCTGGCCGACGTCCTGCCGGTACCGCACGGTCGAGGTGATCGTGTTGTTGGCGAGCGAGGTGTCGGCGCTGCCCTGGTTGGACGGCAGGATCAGGTTGGTCACCTGGTCGTGCGCGGCGAATACGCCTACGCCGGCGGTGCCGAACTTCCCGGTGAGCTTGAGTCCACCGCTCGGATCGGCCACGGTGCGGGTGAAGACCGCCTGGATCGGCGTCGCGAAGAAGTCCGCCCCCTCGAGGAAGAACGGCCGGCGCTCGGGAAAGAAGAGGGCGAACCGGGTGTTCACGTCGAGCTGCGCCACGTCCGCCTCGACCTGCGAAAAATCGGGGTTGGCGGTCGCATTGAGGGACAGATTGGGCGTGACGCCCCAGCGCACGTCGAGCCCGGGGTCCACCTTCACGCTTCCCGAGGCGAGGGGGCCCGCCGGAAAGGCGTCCCGCACGTCGGTGCGATGCGAGGTGAGGGTGGGGTAGAGCTCGACGTTGCTCCCCGGCGAGATCCCCACGAAGCCCGTCACCTTGTTCGCCTCGCAGAGGGTGCATGCGTTGTTCCGGTCCCGGGGCGCCGACTGCATGCGGTGGCGCGTGCCCCGGGGCCAGGAGCGCTCCAGGATGAGGCCCCAGGTCTGCTCGGTCTGCGACTGGGGGAATCGGAGGGACCGGAACGGAATCCGCACCTCGACCACGTATCCGTCGTCCGTGATCCGGCCCGCCGACTCCCAGATCGTGTCCCAGGAGAAATCCTCGATCCCCTCGGCGGTGGAGTAGAGGGCGTCCATCTGCACGCCGACGGCGTTGATGCGGAACTGGAAGCCGCGCCGCTCGTCGTTGAACGGGTCCAGCAACATCAGGATGTGATCGTCGTAGGGCAGCCGGTCGAGGTCGTCGCGGTCGGCGTAGTGCGCCCGGATGGCCGCGGGATGCGGGTCGAGCGCGTGACAGGCTACGTAGAACGCGGAGGCGTCGTAGGCGATGCGACAGTCGGTCTCGACCGGCGGCGCGACGTTGTCGCCCGGGAACCATTCGTAGGGGATCGGAATCCGCGTGGCGTCCTGCCAGGCGCCTTCGTCCATCCGGCCGTCAACCGCGATCGGCCCCGAGGCCGGGGAGATCCGGTAGCTCGCGGCGGCCGGCAGGTTCCGGCGCGCCGCGAGCTGGGTTTGGGCTCCCACCCTGCCGGCGGGCAGCGCCGCGAGCGCCGCGCCGAGCAACGCGGAGGCCGCGCGCCGGGCCAGGCGAACGATCCGGGCGTCGGGGCCGCGTGCGGTCCCTCCGAGCGACGAGCGGGTCACGGCTGGCGCGGTCCTCGTGCGAGAGTCTGGAAGCGGCGGTGGACGAGCGTCCGCCCATACGGCCGGCGGCCCCGAAAAGTGTCCGGAGCGACGTTGGAGATAACCCGAGGGCGACAAAGGTTGCCTGGCCGGTGCGCCGCGGGTCGGCCGGGGCGCGGCCGTTCCGCTCCGCCCGCGTACGCTGTATTCTAGAAACGATGCCTCGCCCGTGGTGGCGCCGTTTTGGGGCGTTCGTCCTCACCGTCCTGTTCGTGGGCGGGAGCTTCGGCGTGTCCGGCCTCGACGCGCTGGCGTACCACCGCGCCGGCGGGCCCGACATCCGGCCGCACTTCGAGGCGGCCGGCACCACCTGCGGTCACGCCGACCGCTGCGTTCTCGGCGTCACCTTCCCCGGGCCCCGGCTCGCCCCCCCGCTGAACGTCGTCGGGCGGCTCGCCCGCGTGCTCGACCTGCGGGCCGCGCCGGCGCCCGCGACCGCCATGCCGGCGGCCGAGCGCCGCGCGCTCCCGCAGCCCCGCGCTCCCCCTCGCAGCGCCCCTCTCTCGATTCTCGCGTAGTCCGCTTTCAACGCTTCGCCTGACGGCGTCCGCGCGCTGGCGCGCGGGCCCGGTCGGAGCATGCGAGCGCGATCTCCGGATGCCGCTCGGCGCGGTCCGGCGGATCCATGATACCCGGGAGGTGCGTTGTACTCACCCTTGCGCTCTCGTACGGCGCGCGGCCGCCCGCACGCGTGCGGGCTCGCCCTGTTGCTCGCGCTGGGCGCGCCACCCGGCGGCGCGCTGGCCCAGGCGGAGCCGGACACGCTCAGGCTCACCCTGCGCGAGGCGGTGGACACCGCGCTGGCGCGTAATCCCACCCTGGTCGTGGCGCGCGAGCAGGTGGAGCAGGCCCGGGCACGCGTGGTCCAGGCGACCGCCTTCCCTGATCCCACCTTCTCGGCCGAGCTGGCCGGCGAGGAGAGCCTGCTCCGGCCCGGCTCCAACAACGAGCGGAACCTGGCGCTCGGCCTCACGGTGCCGTTCCCCCAGAAGTTCCATCTGCGCGGCGAGGCCAGCCGCGGCGACCTGCACGCGGCCGAGTTCGGGCTGGTGCAGCAGCGCCAGCAGGTCGCGGCACTCACGGTCCAGGCCTACGACGCCCTGCTCGTGGCGCTCCGGCATCGGGCCGACCTCACGGAGAGCAAGGGACTGGCGGAGGACTTCCTCCGCAAGACGGAGGCGCGGTTCGAGGCGGGCACCGCCGCGAAGCTCGACGTGCTGAAGGCGCGGGTGGAGGTCGCGGCGGCCGAGAACGGCCTGATCGCAAACCTGCGCGACCTCACCAACGCGCGCTCCGGCTTGAACCGCCTGCTCGGCCGAGCGGTGGGCGCGCCGGTGGCGCCGGCGGACTCGCTGGAGCTCCCCGCGGAGCTGCCGCCGCTCGAGCCGCTCGTTGCCGCCGCGCACCGGGCTCGCCCCGATCTCCAGGGACTCACGAGCCAGCGGGCGGGCGCGCGCGCGGCGACGACGCTCGCGGGGCAGTTCTGGATGCCCGATCTCACCTTCGGCGTCGAGAAGAACGTCCTCGCGGGGACCCCGAACTCCTACACCTCCAACGTCGGCCTCACGGTGCCGCTCTTCTTCTGGAACCACCGGCGCGGCGAGGTGGCCGAGTCGCGGCACCGGGAGGACGAGCTGGCCGCGGCATACCGCGACCTCAGCGCCCAGGCCGACCAGGAGGTGCGCGTCGCCTACGCCACCGTCGTGGCGGCGCTGCGTCAGGCCCGCTATCTCCGCGACGACCTCCTCCCCGAGGCGAGGCGCGCGTACGACATCGCCCGCACCAGCTACGGGCTGGGCGGCTCGTCCGCGCTCGAGGTGCTCGACGCGCGGCGCACCCTCCTCGACGCCGAAGGCCAGTACGCCGACGCGCTCGGCGCGGCCAACGACGCCCGCGCCGACCTGGAGCGCGCGGTCGGCGCGCCGCTCACCACCGTCTCACCCGGAGATTCGCGATGACCGCGAGCGCACCGATCCGCGCGGCGCTCTGCGCCGCCGCGGCCACCGCGGCCGTCACGGCGTGCGGCGCGCGTGACGAAGCGCAGACCCAGCCGCCGCGCCAGGCCGCCGCCGCGCTCACGCCGGAGCAGCAGGCCAGGCTCGAGATCGCGCCGGTCGAGGCCGTGTCCTTCCGGCCGTCGGTGACGGTCACCGGCACGGTCCAGTTCAACGGCGACATCAGCACCCAGGTGATCTCCCAGATCTCCGGTCCGGTGTCGGGGGTGCTGGTGCAGCCCGGGGCCCGGGTGCGGCGGGGCCAGGCGCTCGCCACCGTCGCCTCGCCGGACTACGCCGCCGACGTCGCCGCCTACCGGAAGGCCGAGGCGACCGCGGCCAACCTGCACCGCATCGCGGTGCTCGACTCGCAGCTCTTCGCCAACGACGCGCTCGCCCGGCGCGACCTGGAGCAGGCCCAGACCGACGCCGCGACCGCGGCGGCCGACCGCGACGCCGCGCTGGAGCAGCTCCGCGCGATCGGCGTGGACTCGGCGGGGCTGGAGGCGATCCGGCGGCATCGCGCCGCGCCCGCGCCGCAGGGCGTCATCCGCGCGCCCATCGAGGGCACGGTGGTCGAGCGGCTGGTGACGCCCGGCCAGGTGCTGCAGGCGGGCGCCACGCCGGCCTTCACGGTGGCCGACCTCTCCTCGGTGTGGGTGATGGCCCACGTGTTCGAGGCCGATCTCCCCTTCATCGGCGAGGGCGACTCGGCCGAGGTGCGGCTCACCGAGGATACGACCCGCGCCTTCCGCGGGCAGGTCACCTACGTCGGCGCGCTGGTGAACCCCGACACCCGCGCCACCGACGTGCGGGTGCTCACGCCGAACCCGGGGCACGCGCTCAAGCGCGACATGTTCGTGCGGGTGACGCTCCGGGGCCGGCGGCCCAAGGCCGGTCTGCTGGTGCCGGCCTCGGCGGTCCTGCGGGATGCCGACAATCTCCCGTTCGTCTTCCTCGCCCGCGGGGAGCGCGGCTTCGAGCGGCGGCAGGTGACGGTCGGCTCGCACGTGGGCGACCGGCTCGAGATCACCTCCGGCCTCGCCGCCGGCGACCGGGTGATCACCCAGGGCGGGCTGTTCCTGCAGTTCGCGGAGAACCAGTGATGGACGGCTCCGGCTCCGCGATCCACCGGATCGTCACGGGGGCCCTGCGCCAGCGCTTTCTGGTGGGGCTCATGGCCGTGTTGATCGCGGCGGCGGGCGCCTGGTCGTTCTCGCGCCTGCCGGTGGACGCCTACCCCGACCTCTCGCCGCCGATGGTGGAGGTCATCACGCAGTGGCCCGGGCATGCCGCGGAGGAGGTGGAGCGCCTCATCACTGTGCCGCTCGAGATCGAGATGAACGGGCTCCCCCGGCTCCGGATCATCCGGTCCATCTCGCTCTACGGCCTCTCCGACATCCGGCTCACCTTCGAGGACGGGACCGACAACTACTTCGCGCGGCAGCAGGTGTTCGAGCGGCTGCCGGACGCCGAGGTGCCCGAGGGCGTCGCGCCGTCGGTCGCGCCGCTCACGTCGCCCTCGGGGCTGGTGTACCGCTACGTGGTGGAGAGCCCCGACCGGAGCGCGCGCGACCTCAAGATCATCGACGACTGGGTGATCGTGCGGCAATACAAGTCGGTGCCGGGCGTGGCCGACGACACGCCGCTCGGGGGCGAGACGATGCAGTACCAGGTCCTGCTCGATCCCGCGCGGCTCGCCGGCGCCAAACTGTCCGTCTCCGACGTGGTGGCGGCGCTCGGCGCCAACAACGCCAACGCGGGCGGCGGCTTCTACTCCGAGGGCGGGCAGTTCTACTACGTGCGCGGGCTGGGCCGGGTCGCGACGACGGACGACATCGGGAATATCGTGCTGGCCGACCGCAATGGGACGCCGGTGCTGGTCAAGGACGTGGGCCGGGTGGTGATCGGCCACGCGCCGCGGCTGGGCCGGTTCGGCTTCAACGACCGCGACGACGCGGTCGAGGGGATCATCCGGCTGCGGAAGGGCGAGCAGGCGCAGACCGTGCTCCAGCGGGTCGAGGCCAAGACCCGCGAGCTCAACGAGCGCATCCTCCCGAAGGACGTGAGGGTGCGGCCCTTCTACGACCGGCGGGAGCTGGTCTCGCTCACCACCCGCACGGTGGAGGAGAACCTGCTCCGCGGGATCGTGCTCGTGGTGGCGGTGCTCATCATCTTCCTCTACGACGTGCGCTCCGGGCTCATCGTCGCCTGCACCATTCCGCTCTCGCTCCTGTTCGCGTTCGTCTGCCTCGACCTCAAGCGCATTCCGGCGAACCTCCTCTCCATCGGCGCCATCGACTTCGGGATCCTGGTGGACGGGGCCGTGGTGATGGTCGAGAACATCCACCGCCACCTCGCCGACCGCGCCGGGACCAAGTACGACCTGGCGGAGGTCATCGCGCTCGCCGCGTCGGAGGTGGACCGGCCGATCTTCTACGCGGTGGCGGTGATCGTGGCGGGGTTCCTCCCGATCTACGTGCTGAGCGGTCCGTCGGGCAAGCTGTTCTCGCCCATGGCGGACACGATGATCTTCGCGCTGGTCGGCTCGCTGCTGCTGACGCTCGTGCTGGTGCCCGTGCTCTGCGCGTGGGTGCTCGGGCGCGGCGTGCGCCACCGGCGGAACCCGGTGTACGAGGCGGCGAGGGCGGCGTACGTGCGGGGGCTCGACTGGTGCCTGGCTCGGCCCGGTGCCACGGTGGCGGCGTCCGCCGTGGCATTCGGGCTCTCGCTCCTCCTGCTCACCCGGGTGGGGGCGGAGTTCATGCCCCATCTCGACGAGGGCGCCATCTGGGTGCGGGCGACGATGCCCTACACCATCTCGTTCGACGAGTCGTCCCGGATCGTGCCCCAGATCCGCGCGATCCTCCGGTCGTTCCCCGAGGTGACCGTCGTGGCCGACGAGCACGGCCGCGACGACGACGGCACCGATCCCACCGGGTTCTTCAACGCCGAGTTCTACGTGGGGCTCAAACCCTACAGCGAGTGGAGCGGCAAGTACCGGAGCAAGCAGGCACTGGTGGACGCGATCGACCGCCGGCTCGAGTCGTTCCCCGGGATCATCTTCAACTTCACCCAGCCGGCCGAGGATGCGGTGGACGAGGCGGAGACGGGGCTCAAGAGCTCGCTGGACGTGAAGGTGTTCGGGCCGGACCTGGCGACGCTCGAATCAGAGGGAAAGGCGATCAAGCACGTGCTCGAGGGAGTGCGCGGCATCGAGCACGTGACCCTGGTGCAGGAGCTCGGGCAGCCCAGCCTCACGGTGGACGTCGATCGCGCGAAGATCGCGCGGTACGGGCTCAACGTGGACGACGTAAACCGGCTGATCGAGGCGGCGGTGGGCGGCGCCGCGGCGACGCAGGTGGTCCAGGGGGAGCGGCTCTTCGACCTGGTGGTGCGGCTCGAGCCGCAGTTCCGCGAGTCGCCGGAGCAGATTCGCGACATCCTGGTGGCCACGCCCGACGGCGCGCAGGTGCCGCTCAAGGAGCTGGCCGACATCCGGGTGGCGAGCGGGGCGGCGTTCATCTACCGCCAGGACAACTCGCGGTTCATCGGGATCCAGTACTCGGTGGAGGGGCGCGACCTGGCGGGCGCGGTGCACGACGCGCAGCGCGCCGTGGCCGCCGCCGTGCACCTGCCTCAGGGCTACAGCATCCGGTGGGGCGGGGAGTACGAGGAGTACACGGCGTCCCGCGCGCAGCTCCGCGTGGTGCTCCCGCTCACGCTGCTGCTCATCTTCCTCATCCTGTTCGCGCTGTACAGCAACTTCAAGTTTCCGCTCATCACCGTGGCGGGCGTGCTGCTCTCGGCGCCGGTGGGAGGAATCCTGGCGCTCGCCCTCACGGGGACGCCCTTCTCGGTGTCGTCGGGCATCGGGTTCCTGGCGCTCTTCGGCGTCTCGGTGCAGACGGCCGTGGTGTACATCTCGTACGCCAACGAGCTCCGGGCGGCCGGGGCGGACATCGTGCGCGCCACGCGCGACGCGGCCATCCTGCGGCTCCGCCCGATCATGATGACCGCGCTGGTGGCGGCGCTCGGCCTGCTGCCGGCGGCGCTCTCGACCGGGGTGGGATCGGACTCGCAGCGGCCGTTCGCGCTGGTGATCGTGGGCGGGATGTTCTCCCGCCTGCTGATCAGCGTGTTCCTGATGCCGGTGCTGTACGCGATGGTGGCGCGGGACGGGGATCGGCTGGAGGTGTGACGGGCGGAAGGCGGAAGGCGGAAGGCGGAAGGCGGAAGGCGGAAGGCGGAAGGCGGAAGGCGGAAGGCGGAAGGCGGAAGGCGGAAGGCGGAAGGCGGAAGGCGGAAGGCGG
>DASSOD010000149.1:0-11990 GCA_035700905.1 Gemmatimonadales bacterium
GAGCCGCAGGCGCGCACCGAGGTCGTTTTCACCGGGCCGGCGGAGGTGAATCGCCGCTCGCAGTTCGAGCTGGAGGTGCTGGCGGCGGTGCTGGAGCTTCGGCTCCGTGATCGGCTGCGCGAAGCGTTGAGCGGCACGTACGGCGTGGCCGTGAACGCGACCGCGCTCGCCGCGCCGTACCCCCACTATCTGCTCCGGATCGGGTTCGGGTCCGCGCCCGGCCGCGCCGACGAGCTGCGGCGAGCGGCGTTCGACGAGATCGCGCGGCTCGAGAGTGAGGGCGCGACGGCTGACGAGGTGGCGAAGGTGCGGGAAACGCGGCGCCGGCAGCTCGAGACGGGCCTCACCAACAACGCGTACTGGACCCGCGCGCTCGCGCGGGCGTACGAGACGGGCTCCGACCCGCGCGCGATCCTCTCGGAGGACGATCTCATCGCGCAGCTCACGCCCGAGCTGGTACGCCACGCGGCGCGGCGCTATCTGCCGCGGGACCGCTACGTCGTAGTGGTGCTTCAGCCGGCGGACGGGCAGGCGGGCGGACAGTAGGCGGAAGGCGGGAGGCGCAAGGCGGACCGGCGGACAGCGCGGGGTGGGGCGGCGGGCAGCGCCGACGCGCACGCGTCCGGCGGAGCAGCCCGCGCCCAGCGAGTACTTCGCCCGCCGCCGCGTGCGCCGCCCGCTCCGCTCGCGCCGCCGTCCGTCCGGCGCGTCCGCCTTCCGCCTTCCGCCTTCCGCCTACCGCCTACCGCCTTCCGCCTTCCGCCTTGCGCCTACCGCCTCACACCGTCCGCCCGTCCGCCTGTCCGCCAGCTCGTGCGCCACCGCCAACCGCGGCTCGTCGTGCCAGACCGGGATCACGAGCTCGGCGGAGGCGTGCCAGCCGGAGGCGCGCGCCGTGGTGCGGACGCGCACCGAATGCACCGCGCCCGGCTCGCCCAGCCGGCTCTTGCGCCAGCCGTAGGCCTGGGGGAGCGCGCGGCTCTCGAGCCTGAGACTCGCGACCGGAACCTGCCGGGCCAGCAGCACCACCGCGGCGCCGCCCTCGTGCGCCGCGCGCGCGCACCGCACCGCGGCGGACGCATCGGCCTCGGCGCCGTCCACGACGATGAAGGCGAACCCGCCGGAGCGGGCCAGCTCCTCGCAGGCGCGAAGCCCGGCGAGCGGGGTGCGCGGACGCACGAGGAGCGGGCCACGGCGCCAGCGGTCGCCGGCGATGGTGCCGCTCGCGTCGATCCAGACCGCGCGCTCGCCATCGGCCACGGCGTGGAGCGCCGCGCTTCGAAGCAGCGCGGCGGCGCCGGCGCCGGGCAGCCACGCCGCGAGCCGGCCGCGCTGGAAGCCGCCGTTCGGGATGATCCGGTCCAGCGCGTCCAAGCCGGTGGAAACGATGCCCCGGCTCCAGCCCTGGGCCGGAACCGCATCCGGAAAGCGTTGGGAGATGAGGCTTTGGAGCGCTGCAGCGCGGACGGCGGTCATGGGGGTCCGGCGAGTTGGGTTACCGAATAAATCCCGAAAACCCACTATACCGACCCCCGCCTCACCGGGCAAGTCGCCAAGGCGCGCCCGGTGCGCCGCGTCACCTCCAATCCGCGCACAATGGCGCACAATCGTCGCTTCAGCGCGGGCAGCGATCCAGGAACGCACAGCAGGTCGAGGAGATACCCGAATGCCAAGCAAGAAAACCGGGGCGTCCGGCACCGCGAAGGAGCGGAGCCGGGGCTATGCGGAGGCCGGCCGCCGCACCGCGGAGGCCCAGCGGCGTCTGCAGCGCGCAGCGGAGCAGAAGACGTCGGCGCAGAAGCAGTCGAAGGGCGGCGGACAGCAGCAGGAACCGCCGCGCCCGACCGGCCGCGAGTATCCCACGCCGCCGCTTCCCAAGCAGCACCAGGCCAAGCCCGGCCGGGAGAGCGCGCTCGAGCCGCGCCCGGAATACCAGGCGCCCGAGTACCGTGGCTCCGGCAAGCTCGAGGGGAAAGCAGCGCTCGTGACCGGCGGCGACTCCGGGATCGGGCGGTCGGTCTGCGTGCTCTTCGCCCGGGAGGGCGCGGACGTCGCGATCGTCTATCTCTCCGAGGATGAGGACGCCGAGGAGACGCGGCGCGCGGTCGAAGCGGAGGGCAGGCAGGCGATGCTCATCCCGGGCGACGTGAGCGATCCTGAGTTCTGCCGTCACGCCGTGGAGGAGACGGTCAAGGAATTCGGGAAGCTCGACATCCTGGTGAACAACGCCGCGTTCCAGGAGCACACCGCCTCGCTCGAGACGTTGAGCGAGGAGCAGTGGGATCGGACGTTCCGCACCAACATCTACGGCTACTTCCACATGGCCAAGGCCGCCCTGCCGCACCTGGGCGAGGGCGCCGTGATCGTGAACACCGGCTCGGTCACCGGCATCGAGGGGAGCAAGCAGCTGCTCGACTACTCCGCGACCAAGGGCGCGATCCACGCGTTCACCAAGTCGCTGGCGCAGAACCTGGTCGAGAAGGGGATTCGGGTGAACTGCGTGGCCCCGGGTCCGGTATGGACGCCGCTCAACCCGGCCGACTCGCCGCCGGAGAAGGTGTCGAAGTTCGGGTCGGACGTGCCGATGAAGCGGCCGGCGCAACCCGAGGAGATCGCGCCGGCGTACGTGTTCCTGGCGAGCCCGGTGGACTCGAGCTACATCACGGGCGAGGTGCTGCCGATCCTGGGCGGCGAGACCGTGGGATCGGGCTGAGCCGGCTCACTCCGGCAGCGCGGCGCGCCCGATGGTGTTGGCGTCGGTGCCGAACCAGAGCGCGCGCCGGCTGCCATCGTACACCATGTGCCGCACCACGCGCGCGCCGCTCGGCTGGATCGGCGTCTCGCCCAGGAAATCCCGGCTCCGCGCGTCGAAGCCCACCAGCCGGTTCGGCTGCGGCCCGGTCTCCACCATCCAGAGCCGGTCGCGGGTGTCCGATGCCATCGCGTACGGAAGCGCGCTCGCGCCGGCCGGCAGGGCGTGCTCGTCGACCTTGCCGGTGGCAGGATCGAGCCGGCCCAGCGTTCCGCGCACGTAGTCCACGAACCAGACCTTGTCATCCGACGTGACGGCGATGCGGCGGGGGCGGGCCGCCGCATCGGGCAGAGGATATTCCCTGAGGGCGAAGGTCGCCGGATCGATCGTGCCGATCCTGTTGCTCCCGAACTCGCAGAACCAGGGGCGCCCCTTCGAGTCCACCACGATGCCGTAGGGCAGGGCCTTCGGCGTGGGGACCTCGACCAGCCGGATCGCTCCGCTGGAGGTGGTCAGCTTGCCCACGAAGTTGCCGCGCTGCACGGTGAACCAGATGTCACCCGCGCGATCGAACACCAGCGTGTGCGGGTCGCGGGCCGCGCTGTTGGGCATCGGGAGGGAGGTGACCTTCCCGGTCGCGGGATCGAGCCGGCCGATCGTGCCGTTGCCGTTCCCCGCGAACCACACCTGCCCGCGCCGATCCACGATCAGGTTGTGCGGGAGCGTCCCCTCCGGGAGCTCGTAGCGCTTGAACCGGCCGCTCTTCGGCTCGAGGTAGGCGATGTAGTTCCCCGCCTGGCCCACGAACCAGATCCGCCCTTGCGCGTCGGGGTAGGGATCGCGCGGCCGGGTGTCCGACCAGGGGACGGTCCATTCCGTGATCGCGACGGGAGCCGGCGGGCGGACGGGCGGTGCGACCAGCGCCGCGGGTGCGACGGCCGCGCTCGCGCCGACGAGCGTCAGGATGGTGCGCAGCATCTCTCCTCCTGCTCAAAGTGCCGTGCTGTAGGATGGCGGCGCCGGTCACAAGATCAAGGCGTGCCGCTGCGGGGCCGATGGCGGGCGGGGCCGATCACGGCGCCGGAACGATCCGCGCGACGGTGCCCTCCTGGCTCACGATGTAGAGCTCGCCGGCCGCATCCTCGCCGAAGCTCGTGGGCAGCGACGTGTGGAGCGCCGGCCACTCCTCAGCCTCGGCCGGCTGGCCGCCCGCGAGCCGGAAGCTCTTCACCCAGCCGGCGCAGAGGTCGGCGTAGAAGTAGGTACCGCGAAGCTCGGGCATCGCGCCGCCGCGGTAGACGTAGCCGCCGATCACCGTGCAGGCGCCGCCCTGGTGCGGGTAGTCGAGCACGGGAAGCGTGAGCCCCGTCTGGTCGCAGGCGCCGGCGTTGAAGCAGGCAAAGCCCTCCATCACGTTCCAGCCGAAGTTGCGCCCGCGGCCCCGGCCCGACTCGCCGGTCGCGACGTCCACCTCCTCGCGCTCGCCCTCGCCCACGTCCGCGACGTAGAGGTCGCCCGTGGCCTGGTCGAACGAGAACCGCCAGGGGTTCCGCAGGCCGTAGGACCAGATCTCGCCGCGCGCGCCGCTCGCGCCCACGAAGGGATTGTCGGAGGGGAGGTAGGGTGCGGGAGCGTCCACGTCGAGCCGGAGGAGCTTGCCCAGGAGCGCGCCGGTGTTCTGCGCGTTGCCCAGCGGATCGCCGCCGCCGCCGCCGTCGCCCACCGCGACGTACAGCTTGCCATCCGGCCCGAAGGCGAGCTGCCCGCCGTTGTGATTGCCGAACGTGCGATGCGGAATGGTGAGCAGCGGCGTCTCGCTCGCCGGATCGGCCAAGTCGGGATCGGCGGAGGCGCGGAACTCCGAGATCCGCACGTCGCCGGTGCCCGCGACCGTGTAGTGCACGAACAAGCGTCCGTTCGCGGCGTAGTCGGGATGGAACGCGAGGCCGAGGAGTCCCCGCTCGCCTCCGGCGCTGATCCGGTCGCTCACGTCCAGGAACGGCGTGTCCAGCAGCAACCCGTTCTCGACGATCCGGATCCTTCCCGCCTGCTCGACCACGAACAGGCGCGAGTCTCCGGGCGGGGACACGAGGCCGAGCGGGCTCGCGAGCCCCGAGACGACGGTGTCGAGCGCCAGCGTCGAGGGCGCCGGCGCCGCCGTGCTGCCGCAGGCGGCGGCCCCGGCGGACGCGGCCAGCGTGAGCGCCGTGCGGATTCGCATGCTCGCCTCCATGCCTGGAATGCTACATCCGGCGCGCCGCGGGCGTGCCGCCGCGATGTATCTTGGTCCCGGTCGCATCCGGGGACGCTCATGCGCGCCGCAGTGTTCACCGGGCCCGGCGGGCCCGACGTCATCCGCATCGCGGAGGTGCCGACCCCGGTGGCGGGCCCGCGCCAGGTGCGCGTGCGGGTTCGCGCCGCGGGGCTCAACCGCGCCGATATCCTGCAACGACGCGGAAGCTATCCCGCGCCGCACGGCTGGCCCGCCAACATCCCTGGGTTGGAATACGCGGGCGAGGTGGAGGAGCTCGGGGAGGGGGTGACCCGCTGGCGGCGGGGAGACCGGGTCATGGGACTGGTCGGAGGCGGAGCGCAGGCCGAAGCCGTCGTCGTGCACGAGGACGAAGCGATGCCGCTGCCGGCGCAGCTCTCGTTCGTCGAAGGCGCCGCCGTTCCCGAGGTCTTCCTCACCGCCTACGATGCGCTGGTCACGAGAGCCCGCGTCACGGGGGGCGAGCGGGTGCTGATCCACGCGGTGGGGAGCGGCGTCGGCACCGCGGCCACGCAGATCGCGAAGCACCTCGGCGCGACGGTGCTGGGCACCTCGCGCAGCGCCGACAAGCTGGCGCGCGCGGCGGTGTACGGGCTCGACGTGGGCATCGACACCAGCAGCGACTCGTTTCGCGAGCGCGTGGGCGAGCCGGTGAACGTGATCCTCGACGTGCTGGGCGGCCCCGCCGTGGCCGACAACCTGGCCGTGCTCGCCCCGCGCGGACGGCTCGTGCTGCTGGGGTTTCTCATGGGGCCGCACGCGTCGCTGGACCTGTCGCCCATCCTGCGGAAGCGGCTCGAGGTGATCGGCTCCGTCATGCGCACCCGTGGGCACCAGGAGCGCGTGGCGCTGGTGCGCGACTTCACCCGGACGATGCTGCCGCTCTTCGACCAGCGGGTGGAGCAGGCGGCGCCGCTCCGCCCGGTTGTGGAGCGGACCTATCCGATCTCGCGGCTCGGCGAGGCGCACGGGGCGCTGGAGCGGAACGAGACCTTCGGGAAGCTGGTGGTGGTGTGGGAAGGGGAGGCGGAGCGGGCCGTGGCGGACGATCCGGCCGGGTAGGCCGCGCGCCTACAGGAGCACCGTCTGCAGGGGCGAGCCCGCCGGCCGGGCGCTCTCGAGCTGGCGCCGGCGGCGCGTACTCTCACCCACCGGAAAGCCGTGCTTCCGCTGCAGCGCCGCCAGGCGCGCGCTCAGCGCCTGCTGATAGCTCCACCCGGCGTTGTTGCGGCGGGCGTAGTGCCGCTCGTACCGCGGGGCGAGATCGGGAAACTCCTGGGCGAGGAAGGGCAGGAAGCGGCGCCGCGCCGCGGGGCCGAGTCGGAGCGCCATTCCGACCACGTAGCCGGCGCCTGCGTCCTTTGCGGCCGCGAAGAGAGCGCTCAACGCAGCCTGCCCGTCGGTGAGGCAGGGAAGAATCGGGGCGACGAGGAGCCCCGCATGGAGTCCGGCCTCGGCGAGCCGCCGCAAGGCGCGGATGCGGGCGCGCGGCACGGGCGTGCGGGGCTCGAGCCGCCGCGCCAGCGCCGCGTCCAGAGTGGCGAGCGAGATGTTGACGCTCACATCGTGCCGTTCGGCGAGCTGCGAGAGCAGGTCCAGGTCCCGCGTCACCAGCGGCGATTTGGTGATGAGGCCGATCGAGAGCCCGCTGAACCCGAGCAGCGTCTCCAGCAGGCGACGGGTGAGCCGGAAGCGCCGCTCGGCCGGTTGGTAGGGATCGGTGGCCGTTCCGATCACGAGGGAGTGCTCGCCGAGCCGAGCGGGCCGGAGGGTGCGCGCGAGCACGGCGGGCGCTTCGGTCTTGACCAGGATGCGGCGCTCGAAGTCGAGCCAGGGCGGCAGGCCGGCGCCGGTCCGGCCAGCGCGCTCGACCGCGTAGCGGTGGGTGTCCCGCGCGTAGCAGTAGGCGCAGCCGAACTCGCATCCGACGTACGGGTTGAGCGACCAGAAATTCATGCCGGTCGCCGCGGGGGTATTGAGCACCGAGCGGACCGGCAGCGCGACGAAGCTCGCCCCACGCGCGCGTTGATCCAGCGTGCTCCACGCCTGCGCGCCGGATGGCGAATGCGTTCCCGATCCGAGCAGCTCGAGCTGCGCGGTCATCCGGCGCAGCGGCCCCAACCGCAGTGGAGGCAGCTCACGCATCCCGACGCGCGGACGAGCGGGCCGGCACATTCGGGGCAGACGCGGGGAGCGGCGGCGAGGTCGTGGCGAGGGGCGCTGGATGCGAGCATGGATGGGAGGACGAGCGGGCTCATACGCCACCTTCGGGTTTTGTTCGGCTCCGCCGAATATATGCCGTCCGGCGGGCCGGGCGTCAAGAGCCGAGCCCGGCGCATGAGGTCGCCCGAAACCGTTTGGCCCTCCGCGGCGTTTCACCCGCGACCCCCTGGGTGGAGCGCGCCCCGTGCGAATCCCGCTGTACGCCGCCGTCGGTCTCGCGACGCTGGGCCTCGCCGGCCGCGCCGGCGCGCAGTCCCGAGCCGCGCCCGTCCCACCGGATTCGGCGCGCGACAGCCTGGCCACCGCCACGTTCGCCGGCGGCTGCTTCTGGTGCATGGAGCACCCGTTCGACCAGTTGGCCGGCGTGGTGTCCGTCACCTCCGGCTACACCGGTGGCCGTACCGTGAACCCCACGTACGAGCAGGTCTCGTCGGGGGCGACGGGCCACGCGGAATCGGTGCAGGTGATCTACGATCCCGCCCGGATCGCCTACGAGACGCTGCTCCGGGTCTTCTGGCGCAACGTGGACCCGCTCACGCCCAACGCGCAGTTCTGCGATCACGGATCTCAGTATCGCTCCGCGATCTTCTACCATTCGGAGGAGCAGCGCCGCGCGGCCGAGGCGTCCAGGCGGGAGCTCGAGGAGTCGGGGCGGTTCACGCAGCCGATCGTCACCGAGATCGTCGCCGCGTCCGCATTCTACCCGGCCGAGGAGTACCATCAGCACTACTACGCCAAGAACCCGATCCGCTACAAGTTCTATCGGTGGAACTGTGGGCGAGACCAGCGGCTCAAGGCGCTCTGGGGCCAGGAAGCGGCCCTCGCGGAGGCAAATAGATGAAGCTCGTGGTCAGCATGGCCCTGGCGCTCGCGGTGGCGCTCCCCGCCGCGGCGGGCGCGCAGGCGCCCAAGAAAGGATGGGATCCGTTGGAGTACCGAAAGCCGAACGATGGGGAGCTGCGCCAGCGGCTCACCTCGGAGCAGTACAAGGTGACGCAGCAGGAGGGGACCGAGCGCCCCTTCGCGAACGAGTACTGGAACAATCACGCCCCGGGCATCTACGTGGACGTGGTCTCGGGCGAGCCGCTCTTCAGCTCCACCGACAAGTTCGACTCGGGCACCGGGTGGCCGAGCTTCACCAAGCCGCTCGAGCCGGACAACATCACGACCCGCACGGACCACAAGCTGATCTACAGCCGTACCGAGGTCCGCTCCAAGCACGCCGACTCGCACCTGGGCCACGTCTTCGACGACGGACCGGCGCCAACCGGACTCCGATACTGCATGAACTCGGCGGCGCTCCGGTTCGTCCCGGTGGACCGGCTCGAGGCGGAGGGCTACGGCCAGTACCTGCCGCTCTTCCAGCAGGCGTCCGGCCGCCGCTAGCGGCGGGCACCCGCGGCGCGGGAGGGCGGGGACTGAACGGCACGCGGCCCGGGCATGCGCCCGGGCCGCGTGCTCTCGCAACGCGCCGGCTGGGCGCTGGGCCTACTGCGGAACGCTGTCCTGGATCTGCACCGAGTCCTGTGGCGAGCCGTCGTCGCGTGCCATCCCCTCGGTGTCCGTCCCCACGGCGTCGCGCCACTCCTGCACCTGGCCCTCGAACGTCAGCGCCAGCGCGTCGAGGTCCAGCGGGCCGAAGCTCGGCTGATCCTCGCGACCGGTGACGCGCTCCAGCCCCACCGCGGCCTTGGGGTAGCTGCTGTCCGCGGCGAGCGCCGCCTCATACGCCTCCCTGGCCGCTCCGAAGTACCCGCTCCGCTCGAGCGCCTGGCCCAGGTTGTTCTGGAACACGGGCGCATTGCCGCGGAGCTGGACCGCGCGCGCGAGCGGCGGGAGGGCATCGCCGGCGCGGCCGCGATCGAGATAGAGCACGCCGAGGTTGTTGATGGCCCACGCGTCGCGCTCATCCAGCGCGATGGCTCGGCGGTAGGCGGCCTCGGCGGAATCCACCGCGCCCAACTGCGCCTGCGCCCGGCCGATGAGGCGGTAGGCGACGCCCGACTCCGGGTCCACCGCGAGCGCCGCGTGCAGGCGGTCGAGCGCCTCCGCAGGGCGGGCGAGCTCGAGCAGCACCCGGCTCGAGTTGAGCAGGCTCTTCGTGTGGTGCGGATCGAGCGCGAGCGCTTGGTCGAACGCCTGGAGCGCCTCGCCCGGGTTGCCCGCCTTCCAGGTGGACAGACCGAGCATGTAGAAGCCCCAGGGATTCTCCGGGCGCGCCTTGGTGTAGCTCTCGAAGCCCTCGGCCGCCTCGGAGAAGCGGCCGGCGGTGAACGCGGCCTCGGCATCGCTGTAGGCCGCCGCGGGCTCCGGCGCGGCTGCGGGCGCAGCGGTGGGGGCGGGGGATCTGCTCTCCGTCGGGGCGACTTCGGCCGGCGCGACGGCGTCGGCGTGCCTGGACACGGTCGCGGCGGCGGTGGTGGTGCGGGTGGCCTCCCCTCCCTTGCAGCTCAGCGCGATCAGCAGCAGGGGCGAGACGGCGGCGAGCGACAGGCGGGCATGGCGGGCGGTCATGGCTCTCTCCTCGGGTGAGGCGCCGGTGGCGCGGTGGCGACCGAATGCGCGCCCGAGAAGGGCAGGCGGAGGGCCATTCGCCGGGCGATGGGCGGTGCCCGAGGGGAAATCGCGGTGCGGGTTGAGGTTCGGCGAACAAGCGGAGCGGCGCGGGATCGCCCTCGCCGGGCCGCCGGTGTTCCGGGGGACACGGCTAAAGCGGAGCTAGCGTGTCCCGTGGAACACGTCGGTCAGGTCCGCCGCCGCTCGGCGATCCAGCGGGTCAGCTTGTCGCGGAAGAGTGGAAGGGGCACGGCCCCGTCCTCCAGCGCGATCCGGTGGAACTCGCGGACGTCGAATCGCGGGCCGAGGGCCTTCCGGGCGGAGTCGCGGAGGCGCTCGATCTCGAGCGCGCCCACGGTGTAGCTCGCGACGTAGCCCGGAAGGGCGGCGATCAGGTCCACCGCGACCGCCGCGCGCTCCCGCAGCAGGTTGGGCGCGTGGCTGGTCACGTACTCGACGGCGCGCTCCGGGGTCCAGCCCATCACCTGCATCCCGAGATCGGCGACCATGAGCGGCGCCAAGCCGCCCGCGTGAAAGCCGAGGCTGTCGCGCGCGGTTTGGTACAGGCCCATTTCCTCGGCCAGACGCTCGGAGTAGGTGGCCCAGCCCTCGCCGAAGCCGGCGAACCAGACCAGCCGGATGATGGGGTGTGCCTCGCGCCTGCGTGAGGCGATAATGCCCTGGAGGTGGTGGCCGGGCCAGGTCTCGTGATAGATGGTGGACTTGAGCCCGATCCGGCGGACCGGCGGATAGGTACGGTAGAGATAGACCGCGGGGCGGCTCCCGTCCTCGGCGGGCGGCAGGTACTGCCCGCCTGGGGCGGTGGGTTGCTGGTAGTCGGGGAAGGGGCGGAGGATGACGTCCACGTCCGGCGCGTCGATGAACCAGCGGGGCACGGCCGCGCGAGCGCGGCGCACCGCGCTGTCGGAGAAGGCGAGCACCGCGGCGGCCGTGGGGATCAGATTGCTCGAGTCCGCCTCGATCCGCTCGCGCAGCCAGCGGGCGTCTCGCGGGCCGCGCCTGGGGGGCGGGTAGATGTGGGCGGCGATGCGAATCATCGCCGTCGAATCGCGGGTCACCTTCCGGGAGATCTCGCGGAACAGCGTCCGCGGATCGCGGTCTACCGTGGTGGCCTGGCGCAGGAGCGCGCGGTAGCATGCGGCGCCATCGCGGTTGGCGGCGACCGCGGCGGCGGTGCGCGCCTGCCGCAGGTAGTCGGCACGGAGATAATCGCGGTAGCGCCGCGCCGCCGGTAGCAGCGATTCGGTCACGAGCGCGCGCCAGGCCTCGCGGAACTCGGGCGTGCTGTCCCGCCGCGCCGGGTCCATGAACGGCAGACTGTCCACGGGAGCGGCGAGCAGGGCGTCGAGCTGGCCGGCCACGACGCGCGCGGTCGAGGCGGTGGCCGTGTAGCCCAGCCGGGCGCCCTCCCGCAGATTCGCGAGCTCCGTGTCCACGAAGCGGCCGATGGTGCGCCACCGCGCGAGCGCCGTGGCCCGCGCTTCCGGCGTGCCCACCGGCTGCAGCGTGGCGACCTGCGCCAGCGTGGTCTGCCAGCCGAACGCCTGGTTCACCGGCCAGAGCTCCTGGCGGCAGACGCGCGCGCCGGTCGAGGCGTCGAGCACCTCGCGCAGGTAGCCGTAGATCACCCACGCCGGCGTGCCGGCGAGCGACGCCGCGTCCACCCGCCCGAGCTCGGCGCGGATGCTGTCCTCGAACCCCTCCCAGCTTGCGAGCGCGGCCAGCGAGTTGTCGGTGAAATGATCGTGCGGGGCGGCGGTGATGCCGGAGAGCTCGGCGCCCTCGGGGAACTGCGCCATCGAGCGGGCCACGTACCGGTCGGCGAGCGCGGTGACGTCCTCGGACGCCGTCGGGGACTGGGCGCGGAGCGGGGCACCGGACGCGAGCGCGGCGGCGAGGAAAAGCAAGCGGCGGTGCACCCGGCGCTCCGGGGTTGAAGGTCGGACGAGTGTACGGGCGCCGCCGACGGGGCGCAAGCACGCCGTCGCGAAGCTACGCGCCGGGGTCGGGGCGGCGAATGCCGAGGCGCCGCATCACCTTGAGGAGGCTGGCGTGGTCCGCGAGGCCGAGCTGCTCGGCGGTGCGGGTGACGTGCCAATCGTTCCGCTCCAGCGCCCCGCGCACGATGGTGCGCTCGGCTTCTTCGCGGAGCGCGGCGAAGGTGCG
>DASSOD010000150.1:0-2837 GCA_035700905.1 Gemmatimonadales bacterium
TGCTCGCGGCCCATCACGTGCGCGCGGCCGTGGCGGCGCTCGACGCCCTCATCGGCGCGGTGGACGTGGACGAAGTGCTAGGGAGAGTTTTCGCCCGGTTTTGCGTCGGGAAATAGCTGCCGCTTGTGGGAGCCGTCGCAGAACGGCTTGTTGGCGGAGTGACCGCAGCCGCAGAACTTCACCTGGCCGGGGACCTTGGCCGGCGGCGGGGTGAGCTCGTTCCCGTCGCGATCGCGCACCACGACCGGGCCCTCGACGACCAGCGGGCCCTTCGGCTTCCAGGTGATCACGACCCCGCGCCGATCACCGTTGTCGGAAGCATGCTCGCTCATGCCGTCTGGATCCCGTGCGCCGCGCTCTCCGCCGCCTGGAACTCCGCCGCGGGCGCTCGGAGCGCCGCCGCGAGCCCCCGCTCGGCGACCAGCGCCTCCGCCATCCGGTAGCCCAGGTAGTATCCCGAGCGCTCCGGGACGACCCGCCCCGCCACGAGGCGCGCCGCCGGGCTCATGCCGCCCGAGAGATAGCGAAGCCGGAGCCCAAGCGCCGCACGATCGAGATCGGGCTCGACGGCTCGGCGCAGGAACGCCTCGAGCTCGCGGAGCCGGTGATACTGCCGGCGCGGGTACCCGAAGTAATCGGCGGCATCGAACCCGGGCGCGACCGCGCGCGCGGCGTGCACCGCGAGACCTTCGTTGAGCAGGAGCTCGCGCAGGGGCGTGCGGCTTCCGGTTTGCCAGTAATCGTAGTAGCCGCCGGCGTCGGCCACGAGGCGGTAGAGCTCGCTCTGGCTCGCAGGCGAGGTGTAGCGGACGGTGTGCGCCAGCTCGTGCGCCAGCCAGAGCGGGATGAGATCCGGCGGGAGCCCCATCCCGTAGGTCTCCGGGTTGGCGCGGCCGGTGAAGTGCTCCAGGCACACGAACGCCACGCCGCGACCGGCCACCACCAGCTCGCCCGCGTTCGCGCCTCCCACGCCCACCATCAGATAGCAGTCGGTCGGACGATCGATCTGGAGCAGCTGTTCCGCGCGGGCGATCGCCTCCTCGGCAAGCTGCACCACGTTCACGGTCGCGGCGAGCTCGCGCAGATCGTCGCGGCGGGCGCGCAGCGCGGCGGCGATCACTTCCTCGGCGTGCGGCCCCTCGGGATCGAGCACGTAGTTGCGCCAGTACGCGTCGAGGATCGCGCGGTGGCTGTCGTGATAACGTTGGTAGGCGCTCTCGCGATCGGGCGCGTCGAGGATGGCGAGAAAATCGGGAAGGAGATTGATGAGCACGGACCAAGATAAGAGATCGGCCCGACTCTGTCAGCGCTCCTGTTTCTTCTGGCGGGAGACCTCGTCGAGGAACCGGCGCTCGGCCGGCGTGAGGCTGCCCAGGCCCTGCGCGCTGATCTTGTCGAGCACGCGGTCCACTTCGGCGGCGACCGGATCTCCCTGGGCGCGCTGGCGCGGCGGCCGGGGGTGCGGGACCGGAGAAGGGCGCGATCCCTCCGCGCTCGCCGACTGTACCACCACGACCCGCTCCACCGGACGGGCCGCGCCGCCGGGCTCGCGGTGGGCCAGGGCGCGGAACCGGAAATAGAGATACCCGAAGAGCGCGCCGCCGACGTGGGCCACGTGCGCGATGCCGTCGTTCGGCGTGAGCCACCAGAGCACCACCTCGAGGGCCACGAGGATGATGACGAAGGTGCGCGCCCGCATCGGGATGGGCAGCGGAAAGATGATGAGCTCCGCGTCGGGCCAGTAGGCCGCGAACGCGAGGGCCACGCCGAGCACGGCGCCGGATGCCCCGATGAACGGCTGCACCGACATGAAGCCCGAGAGCGCCACCCCGAAGAGCGCCGCGCCGATGCCGCAATAGAGGTAGTACAGAACGAAGGCGCGGCTCCCCATCCGGTTCTCGACCGGCGCGCCGAAGATGAACAGCATCAGCATGTTGACGGCGAGGTGCAGCAGCCCGCCGTGCACGAACATGTAGCTGACGAAGGTCCAGGGCCGGACGAACGCGCGGGCCGGCGAGAACTCGAGCTGCGCGACGACTGCGGGCGAGGTGAACAGCGTCAGCATGAGCAACAGCACCACCGCATTCGCGATGATGAGGCGGCCCACCCAGGGGCTCATGCGGGATTGGGGACTGAGGTTCATGGCCCTGACGCTCACCGACTGCTCAACGCCACCCGGCTCAGGAAGGTTCGACGGCACGCGGCGACCGAGCGATCCGGCAGATTCGGTCACACAACTCGGGAAACTCGATCCCGACGGCCCGCGCAGCCTGGGGGAGAAGGCTGGTCGCGGTCATGCCGGGCAGCGTATTCACTTCTAAACAGAAGAGTTCGCCTTGCGGTGTCAAGCGAAAGTCGACCCGCGAATACCCCCCGAGCTTGAGGGCCTCGTGCGCCAGCAGGGCGAGCTTCCCGCACCGGTCCGCCATCTCGGCCGGCAGCTCGGCGGGGAAAATCTCCTCCGACATTCCCGGGGTGTACTTGCACTCATAGTCGAAAATTTCGTGCCGCGGAATGATCTCCCCGACCGCCAGGGTGCGCCCCTCGAGGACCCCCACCGTCAGCTCCCGGCCCGGCACGAACCGCTCCAGCATCACCTCGTCGTCATACCGCCGGGCCAGCGTCAGAGCGGGCTTCAGCTCGTCGGCGCCCTTCACCACGGTGAGGCCGACCGTCGAGCCCTGCTTGGACGGCTTCACCACCATCGGCCAACCTAGGGCGGCGGCCGCCCGGCTTTCCGTGACGGGCGCCATGAGCCACTCGGGGGTGGGGACCCCGGCTTGCCGAAACAGCCGCTTGGAGATGTCCTTGTCCATGGCCATGGCGCTGCCGAGCCG
>DASSOD010000151.1:0-2187 GCA_035700905.1 Gemmatimonadales bacterium
GGCCGCGCCACCACCCGCGCCGTCGTCCTCGGCTGCGAGGCGATCCTGGTGCTGGACGCGTTTTGGGCGTTGGTGCTGCTATGAGGGCGGAAGGCGCAAGGCGGAAGGCGCAACGCGGGCCAACCACCGCGCTCCGGTTCGATGCATCGCGGGCGGATCCAGGGATGCCGTTCGTCGGTGTCGCACGCGGTGCGTCTTCCGCCTCCCGCCTCGCGCCTTCCGCCTCCCGCCTCGCGCCTCCCGCATGATCCGCCTCCTCGACGTCCACAAGGCCTTCGGCCCGAAGGTCGTGCTCGCGGGGCTCTCCCTCGACGTGCCGGAGGCGATGAACACCGTGATCATCGGCGCCTCGGGGAGCGGCAAGAGCGTCATGCTCAAGCTCGTCGTCGGGCTGCTGGAGCCGGACGCGGGTCGGGTCGAGGTGGACGGGCGGAACGTGCCCGACCTCGACCGGGCGGAGCTGGCGGAGCTCCGGGGCCAGATCGGGTACGTCTTCCAGTTCGCGGCGCTGTTCGACTCGATGACGGTGGCGGACAACATCCGCCTCGGCCTGCGCAAGCGAGGCTACGACGAGGACGCCATCAAGGCCCGCGTGGCCGAGAGCCTTCGGCTCGTGGAGCTGAGCGGGGCGGAGGACCGCTACCCGGCGGAGCTCTCGGGCGGGATGAGGAAGCGGGTGGGCATCGCGCGCGCCGTGGCGCTCCGGCCGCGCTACATTTTGTACGACGAACCCACCACCGGTCTCGACCCGGTCACCACCGCGGTGATGAACCGCCTCATGCTGCGCACGCGCGATCTCGGCGTCACGGGCGTCGTGGTCACGCACGATATGCGGAGCGCGTACACCGTCGCCGACCGGATCGCGATGCTGCATGAGGGCCGAATCCGGCAGGCGGGGACCGTGGCGGAAATCCAGTCCACCGAGGATCCCGTGGTGCGCCAGTTCATCGAGGGCAGGGCCGAGCCCGACGAGCTCGGCGCGCCCCCCGTGCGGAGGTCCGCGTCGTGAAGCGAGGCAATGAATTCGCGGTGGGCTTGGCCGTGCTCGCGTCGCTCGCGCTCGTGATCGGCGGCGGGCTCTGGCTGAGCGAGCGCGACATCAACCAGAAGAAGAACTCCTACGTCGCGCGCTTCCGCACCGTGGGCGGGCTCGGCGTGGGCGCGCCGGTGACGCTCCGGGGCGTGCGGGTGGGGCGCGTCGAGGCGATCCGGCTGGCGAAGGACGAGTGGGTCGAGGCCGAGCTCACCGTGGACAAGAGCGTCGCGCTGCCCCGAAAGCCCGCGGTGATCTCCACCTCCAACAGTCTCTTCGGCGAGTGGGGAGCGAACATCATCCCCTTCGAGCCGCTGCCGGAGGACCCCAACGTGCGGGCCGCGCTGATCGAGTCGGACACCACCGGGGGCGATGCCTGGCCCGGCGCCACGCTCCCCGACATCGGCCAGCTCACGGCGCAGGCCAGCCGCATCGCCGGCGACGTGGCCGACGTCACCCGCCGGATCCGCGGCGTGTTCGACACCACCGCGCTCCACGAGCTGCAGCAGAGCATCCTGGACCTGGCCAGCATCTCGCACCGGGTCGCCAAGTTCACCGACGCGCAGGCGAACCGGCTGGACAAGGTGAGCCAGAGCGTCGCCACCTCGGCCGACGCGTTCGCCGGGATCTCGCGCAGCTTCGAGCGGACCGTGGCCCGCATGGACACGGCCACGAACGACAATCAGTTCCGCGACATCCTGAACAACACCCGCTCGGCGAGCGCCGACCTCAAGGCCGCCGCGACCGACTTCCGCTCGGTCATGGCCGCGACCCGGGAGAACCAGGGCAGCCTGGTGCGCGCGCTCCAGACCGCGGACTCGCTCCTCAGCCGGATCGAGCGGGGGCAGGGCACGCTGGGCCGGCTGGCGGCCGACTCGGCGCTCTACGTCGAGACCACGCGGGCGGTGGGCGAGCTCCGGGAACTGCTCGCCGACATCAAGGCCAACCCACGGCGCTACTTCAAGGTGTCGGTGTTCTGATGGGCCGCCGCCGCGCGGAGCTGGAGGTGAGCGCCGGCGGCATCGTCTTCCGCCGGCTGCCCGACGCCTCGGCGGAGTTCCTCCTCATTCGTGACTCCTACGACAACTGGGGCTTTCCCAAGGGCCACCTGGAGGACGGCGAGACGCCGGCGGTGGCGGCGAAGCGGGAGACCG
>DASSOD010000152.1:0-5578 GCA_035700905.1 Gemmatimonadales bacterium
GCGCACCCGTCGTCCACGCCGGCCGACATCCAGAGCGGCGCCGGGTTCGTGCACAACACGGCGATGCTCGAGGGGATCGAGAAGTCGGTGCTGCGCCATCCGCTGGTGGCGACGCCCAAGCCGGGGTACTCGATCAGCCACCGGAGCGCGCACCGGCTGATGCAGCGGATGACGGCGTTGGAGGAGCGCTCGAGCTGGACCCGCGTGCCGGCGGTGCTCGCGGCGGCGATACGGGCGTAGGCGCGGCGGCGCGCGTGGGCACGGCGCGATCGTGTCGGCCGGATCGGGGCCGTGCCGGCCCGGGCACCCTTGGGATGACACGCCAGCGTCCGGGTGGTATCCTAGCGATACCGCATCGGGACGTGAGTCCGTGCTCGACCTCACTGAGCGGCTCCAGGCAGCGCTCGAAGGGCAGTACACCATCGAACGAGAGGTAGGCCACGGCGGCATGGCCGTGGTCTACCGCGCGCGCGACCTCCGGCACGACCGGGTGGTCGCGCTCAAGCTCCTCCAGCCCGAGGTGAGCGAGGCGCTCGGGGCCGAGCGGTTCCTGCGCGAGATCCGGGTGGCGGCGCGGCTGCACCACCCGCACCTCCTGCCGCTCTACGATTCCGGCCGCGCGCCCGCCGCGGGCGGCGAGGACGCCTTCCTTTATTATGTCACGCCGTTCATCGAGGGCGGCTCGCTCCGCGAACGGCTGGACCGGGACGGCCGCCTGCCGCTCTCGATGGCGCTCCGGCTCGCGCTCCAGACGGCCCTCGCGCTCGACTACGCCCACCGGCAGGGCGTCATCCACCGCGACATCAAGCCCGCGAACATCCTGCTCGAGGAGGACAACGCCATCGTCGCGGATTTCGGCGTGGCGCGCGCGGTGAGCGCGGCCGCCGAGGCCGATATCACCCGCACCGGCACGCCGATCGGTACGGCCGCCTACATGAGCCCGGAGCAGGCGACCGGGGCGCCGCTCGACGGCAGGAGCGACGTCTACGCGCTCGGCTGCGTGCTCTACGAGATGCTCGCGGGACGGTCGCCGTTCGCGGACGACTCGCCGATCGCGTCGCTCGCCCGGCGCGTCACGACCCCCGCTCCGGATCTCCGCTCGGCCGGCGTTGCGCTGCCGCCCGCGGTGGAGCAGCTCGTGGCCCGGGCCTTGGCGCGCGAGCCCGACGCCAGGTTCCAGACCGCCGGCGAGCTGGCGCACGCCATCGTGGATGCCGAGCGCGGCGGGGTCGCGGCGTCGCAGCCGGCGGTGATCTCGGGTGCGACGCGGGCCGCGCCGCGGGTCGCCTCGCTGGCGGTGCTGCCCTTCGTCAACATGAGCACCGATCCGGAGAACGAGTTCTTCAGCGACGGCATGACCGAGGAGCTGATCAACGCGCTGAGCCGGGTGGAGGGGCTGCGGGTGGCGGCGCGCACCTCCGCGTTCGCCTTCAAGGGCCGCGACACCGATGTGCGGGAGATCGGGCAGCGGCTCAACGTGGGCGCGGTGCTGGAGGGGAGCGTGCGGCGCGCGGGCAACCGGCTCCGGGTCTCGGCCCAGCTCATCGACGCCGCCGACGGCTACCACCTCTGGTCCGAGACGTACGACCGGCAGCTCGCCGACGTGTTCGAGGTGCAGGACGAGCTTTCGCGCTCGATCGTGCGCACGCTGAGACCCAAGCTGATAGGCTCGAGCGCCGAGCCGCTGGTGGTGCCGGCGACGACGAACCTGGAGGCGTACACCCTCTATCTCCAGGGCCGCTACTTCTGGAACACGCGCTTGGTCGAGGGGTACCGGAAGGCCATCGAGCTGTTCGAGCGCGCGGTCGCCGCGGATCCCAGCTATCCGCTGCCATACACCGGCATCGCCGACTGCTTCACCATCCTTTCGTTCGACTATTACGGGGTGTTTCCGGCGCACGAGGGGATGCCGAAGGCGAAGGCCGCGGCGCTCCGCGCGCTGGAGCTGGACGCGAGCCTGGCGGAGGCGCATTCGTCGCTCGGGATGGTGAGCATGCTCTACGACTGGGACTGGCCGCTCGCGGAGCGAGAGTTCCGGCGCTCGCTCGAGCTCAACCCCGACTACGTCCAGCCCCGCCTCTGGTACTCCATGCTCCTCACGGTGCTCCGCCGCCCCGACGAGGCGATGGAGGTGCTGCGGCGCGCGACCGAGGTCGAGCCCCTCTCGCTCATCGTGCACCAGATGGTGGCGCGGGTTCTTCTGTACGCGGGGCGCTACGAGGAAGCGCTGGACCGCAACCGGCGGCTGCTCGAGATGGACCCGTCGTTCCACCCGGGCTACGACACGCTGGTCCGCGCGCTCCTCGCGCTCGGCCGGCTGGACGAGGCCGAGGCGGCTGCGCGCGAAGGAGTGACGCGCTCGCGCGGGTGGTCACTTCTGTTGAGCGCGCTGGGCAACGTGCTGGCGCGGCGGGGCAAGCGGGAGGAGGCGTACGCGGTTTTGGCCGAGCTCGAGGAGCAGTCGCGGCAACGCTTCGTGCCGCCGTACCACTTCGCGACGGTGCGGTTCGGCTTCCGGGACGAGGAGGAAACGCTTGGCCTGATGGAGCAGGGCCTGAAGGATCGGAACGGGACCATGGCGTGGATCGGGGTGGAGCCGGAAAACGATTGGCTGGTGGACAAGCCCCGGTATCGGCGGCTGCTGCGGGAGATGAGGCTGCCGTAGGCGGAAGGCGGAAGGCGGAAGGCGGAAGGCGGAAGAGGCGGACGGGCGGACGGGCGAACAATAGGCGCGCATGCTGGAGGCGTTGGGCGGGTTTGCTCCGCTCTGCGGGGTTCTGATCCCGGCGATCACGTTGCGGCGCGCCATCGTGCCGCATGCCGCCTTGCGGCCCCCGCGCGCGGAGCGCAATCATATGGGTATGGCCGCCCCGATCTACTACACCGCCGAGATGGTGCGGGCGCTCCCGGACGACGGGAACCGGTACGAGGTCGTCTACGGGGAGCTGCTGGTGACGCCGGCGCCCCGGCCGCTGCACGAGATCGTGCAACGGCGCCTCCTGGTGGCTCTCGACCTGTATCTAAGAGAGCATCGGGTAGGTGAGGTGCTGGGCTCCCGCGCCGACATCTCGTGGAGCCCCGACACGCTGGTCTCGCCCGACGTGTTCGTGGTGCCGCTGGAGCAGGCGCGGACGCTGGACTGGGCCGAGATGCGGGACCTGCTCCTGGTGGCGGAGGTGTTGAGCCCCTCGAGCGCACGCTTCGACCGGTTCAACAAGCGGCGCCGCTACCAGGACGCCGGCGTTCCGCTCTACTGGATCGTGGATGCCGACGAGCGTCGCGTCGAGATCTGGACGCCGGCGGACACGTTCCCGCGGTTCGAGGACGCGCGGCTGGTCTGGCATCCTGCCGGCGCGGCGGAGCCATTCGTGCTGTCATTGGCGGAGCTTTTCCGGCCGGTTTGACAGCCCGGCGCGTGCATGCAAGCCGCACTGACGCTCGCTCCGCCCTACTCCCCCGGCTCCCGCGCCAGCCGCGCCAGCCGGGCGCGGACCTCCTTCACCCCCGGTTGCAGCTCCGGGTCGGCGTCCTTCCACAGGTCCGCGAAGCGCTGGTAGTACTCCACCGCCTGCTTCCGGTCGCCCTTGGCCTCGTACAGCTCGCCCAGGCGCTTGAGGCTCGGCGCCAGCGTCCGCCCGTCGCCCCGGATGCGGTCGGCGGTCGGCGTCGAGATCGTCCGCTGGTAGAGCGCGATCGCCGAGTCCGCTTGCCCCATCGCATCGTACGTCTCGGCCAGGTCGAAGAGCCCGCAGACGTTGCACGCGCCGCCCTCGTCATAGACCGCGCGGTAGGCGGCCAGCGCGTCGGTCATGCGGCCCTCCGCGCGCGCGATGTCGCCCTCGGTCCAGTGCCGCCACCACATCCGGCGGCGCACGCCGGCGGGCACCTCGGCATCGAAGCGGCGCATCAACCGTTTCGCCTGGTCCAGCTTCCCGGCCCGGGCGTAGATCGAGGCTAGCTCCGCGTAGGGCCGGTCCAGCGCCGGCATCGAGTCCAGCGGGTACTTGGCCAGCGCCGCCGCGGTGAGGTCCAGCGCCGCCGCGGGCCGGTCGCGATAGCGAAGCGCCATGTCGGCGAGGTCGGTCGCAGCGGCCACGTACGCCGGACCCAGGCCGCGCGCCTCGTTGGCCGCCATCTTCGCCCGGAGCTGCTGTTCGGCCTCGCCCAACTTGCCCGCCCGCTCGGCCATTCGCGCGAGCATCTCGGCCGTCACCACCTGCAGGTCCGGCAACGACTGGAAATCGCGCTGGAGCCGCCGCACGACGCTGTCCGCCGTCGACCAGTCGCGCTCGGCGGCGGCGAGCGTGGCCTGGTGCATCAGGTAGGTGGGGCGCCCGGCGGCGACGGCCGCGTTGCGCGCGAGCGTCCGCCGCGCGTCATCGAAGCGTCCCAGCGCGATCTCGGCCTCGAGCGCGTTGTCGAAGTACGCCGAGGCGGATCCCGTCCCCACCCGGATGGCGCGCTGCGCCAGGGTGTCGGCTTCCGCCCAGCGGCGGGACGCGTTGTACGTGAGCGCGAGGTTGTTGAGCGCGATGCCGTTGTCGGGGTCCAACGCCAGCGCCGACTGATAGGCGGCGATCACCTTGGCGGGATCGTACTCGACATTGGCGTGGTAGAACGCCACCGCCAGGTCGCGCTCCAGCTCCGGCAGGCGGTCGCGGTGCTCGTACGCCTTGGTGCTCGCGGCGATGACGCGGGCGTTGGACCGGCCCAGGTTCGAGTTGATCACCGCCAGCTTGCGCCAGGCCATGGCGAACCCGCTGTCGAGCGCGACCGCTTCCTCGAGCTGCGGAATCGCCTCGGCGGGCCGGTCGGCGTCCTCCAGCCGGAGTGCCGCGGAATACTTCCGGAGCGCGGGGAGCGACGCGGTGGTCACCTGCTCCAGCGCCGGGTTCTCGCGGATGGTGACCAGCGACTCGCCCACCCGCTCGCGCAGCTTGCGGGAGAGCGCGTCGATCGCGCGGAGCAGCTTGGTCGGATCGTCCGCCGTCTCGCGCACCGCGGTGAGCACCCGGCCGTCGGTGGCGGCGAGGATGGTCGCCGACAGCACGTAGCCGCCCGCGACCTGGTCGATCTGTCCGGCGACGACCGCCTTGCTCCCGACCCGCTCGGCCAGCTCGCGCGCGAGTGAGACCGGGAGCGTGCCGGTCGCGGGCCGCTCCATCCGCTGCAGCGCGTCCCGAATCGCCTGGGGCGGCACCAGGCGTACGGTGGGCGATTGGGCCAGGTCCACCCGGAGCGCCTCGGTGAGCGCCGAGCCCAGCGTGGTGTCGGTGGTGTGGCTCTCGAAGTCCGCCAGCACGATCGGCTCGCGCTTCTCCAGCACGCCGGAGGCGACCAGGGTGCCGACCGGCCCGATGCCCAGCACGCGCATCGCGGTGTACGCGACGGCGACGACGGCGAGACCGCCGAACGCGAGCCCGCCGCCGAGGAGGGCCCGCCGCCAGGTGAACCAACGGGCGAGACCGCTCTCGGCGAGCGGCGCGCTCACCAGCGTGGTTTGGGCGATGGCGCGCCGGCGCTCGTGGAGTCCGGTCACCAGCATGATCGGCAGGCCGATCAGGAGGAGCGCGCCGGC
>DASSOD010000153.1:0-24448 GCA_035700905.1 Gemmatimonadales bacterium
GTAGCTGGTGGGCTCGCCGTACTGCTCCTCGACGCGCGCCACGTCCCGCAGGTACACCGGTGCGCCGTTCCGCTCGCCGACCACGACGCTCCCCGCGTCGCGCGCCGTCTCGAGGGGGGCGCCCACGTGCACCAGCCGCACGACGTCGCCCGCCGGGAACTCGCCGGCCTCGAGGCGCGCGTTGGCGCCGGCCAGCGCCCCCGCCACCTCGGCTGGAGATACGCCCGCCGCGGCGAGGCGCGCCGGGTCCAACTCCACCCGCACCTCCCACGGCTCGCCGCCGGTGACGAACGTCTCGGCGACGTCGGGGATGGTCCGGATGTCCGACTCCAGGTACGTGGCGAGCTCGCGCAGGCGGCCCGAGCCGTACTCCCGCGAGTGCAGCGTGAGGGTGACGATGGGAACGTCGTCGATCGAGTGGGGCTTCACCATCGGAGGCGGCGCGCCCGGCGGGGCCCCGTCCGCCGCTGCGAGCAGCTTGGCGTGCACCTTCACCACGCTTCGCTCCTGGTCCTCACCCACCTTGAAGCGCACCGTCACGAGGCCGCGCCCCTCGCCCGCCGAGGAGTACACGTGCTCCACCGCCGGGATCGCCCACATGAGGCGCTCGACCGGACGCACGAGCAGGTTCTCCACCTCGGTCGGCGAGGCGCCCGGCAGGGCGAGCATCACGTCGATCATCGGCACCGAGATCTGCGGCTCCTCCTCGCGCGGAGTCGCGAGGACGGCCATGACGCCGACGCCGAGCGCCGCCGCGGCGAGGAGCGGCGTAAGCTTGGACTGGAGGAACGCCGCGGCGACGCGGCCGGCCAGGCCCAGCTTCACCGGAACTCCTCCGCGGCCGGCAGCACCACCCGGTCGCCCGGGCGAAGTCCCGCCTGCACCTCCACCGTCGAGCCCAGGCGCGCGCCGGTACGGATCCAGCGCAGCTCGACGCCCGCAAGGCCGACGACGCGGACCCCGGTGAGATCGCCTTCGCGCACCAGGGCCGCGCCGGGCACGAGCACCGCTCGCCGGCTCCCCTCGGCGATGGAGAGGGTGGCGGCGCTCCCGGCGAGGAACCTCCGACCGCGGTTCTCGACCAGCGCGTTGACGCTGTACAGCGCGCCCCCGGAGGGCACCACGCCCTCGACCATAGCCTCGGCGGGCACGCCCTCGATGGTGGCCGGCAACCGGTCACCGGGGCGGAGCCCGCGAGCCGTGCGAGGCGCCACGGTGACGGTGATGCGGAGCGTGGCGCCGTCTTCGACCGTGAGGATCGGCTGGCCGGGCGCGACGAACGCTCCCGGATCCACCGCGCGGGACGCCACCACGCCGGCAAACGGAGCGCGCAGCGCGGCGTAAGCGCCGATCGCCTCGAGCTCCGATTCTGCGCCGCGCGCCGCCGCCAGCGCCGCCTCGGCGCGGGCGAGCCCCGTTTCCGTCGCCTCGAGCTGGACCTTCGTGGCGGCCTCGTCGCGGTACAGCGCGCGGAAGCGCTCCGCCTGCGTCGCCGCGTCCGCGCGCAGCGCCTCGGCCTCGGCCACGCGCGCCCGCACCTGCTCCCGCCTGGCCGCGATGTCCCGCGCGTCCACCCGCGCGAGCACCTGGCCGGGACCCACGCGCTCGCCCTCTCGCACCCGCACCGAGACGACCGAGCCCATGAGCTTGGTGGAGAGGACGGCGCGCCGCACCGGCTCGGCGATCCCCGCCGCCTCGATGACGGACGGCAGCACGGTGTCGATGACGGTGTACATCTGCCCGGCGGACGGGCGCGCCGCCGCCGCGAGCTCAGTGGACCGCTCGCCTTCGCCACCGCACGCGGCGAGCGCGAGCGTGGCGAGCAGCGGAAGGGTGGTCAATCGGGTCATCGCTCGAGATCCTCCAGTCCGCCCACGTCCAACCCGAGGGCCTGGCGCAGAGCCGCGCCGGCGGCGATGGCGTCGAACCGCGCCTGCGCGAGCGCCAGCCGGGAATCGGTCTCCGCCGCGACCGCGTCGAACAGTTCGACGACCGTCCCGGTGCCGCCCTCGTACTTCCGGGCGACGATGCGGTGCGCCTCCGCGCCTTGCTCCACTGCGCGCTCCGCGATGTCGAGGCGCGCGAGCGCGCTCGAGAGCTGCGCGCCGGCCTGGGCGGTCTCGAGCTCGGCGCGCGCCGCGGCGGCATCGGCCGCGGCCGCGGCGGCGTCCCGCCGGCCGGCGGCCGCCTGCCGCGCGCCCAACTCGGCGCCGCCGCCGAACGGCGTCCAGGAAAGCGCGACGCCCACGGTCCAGGCGTTCTGTCCGCCGTAGGGCGTCGAGCCCGAGCTCCAGTGGAGCCGGCCGAAGGAGTTGAGCCGGGGCAGCATCGCCGCGCCGGCGCGCTGCACGTCCGCATCGGCCGCTTCGAGGGCGAGCCGGGCGGAGCGCACGTCGGCCCGCGGCTCGCCCGGGGGCGTTTCGCCGGCAGCACCTGCGAGGACGCCGCGAATTCGGTCGGCCGGGGGAAGCTCCGGCGGCAGGAGCAAGGCGGTATCGCCGGGCGTGCCCATGGCCACGGCGAGGCGGCGTGCGGCCACCGACGTCTCCGCTCGCGCCGACAGCAGCCGGGCGGAGATCTCGCCGGCGCGCACCGACGCCAGGAGCGCGTCCGACCGCGTGGCCATACCGTTCCGGACGAGGGACTCCGCCTGGCGGACGTGCGCCTCCGCGGCGCGGCGGGCGCCGTCGAGCGCGGCCACCTGGGCGGCGGCGAGGACGGCCCCGAAGTACGCCCGCACGACCTCCGTCCGCGTGGTGATCCGGGTCCAGTCGCGCGAGGCGTCGCCCGCCGCTCGCGCCCGCACGGCGGCGCGGCGGCCGAACAGCCCATCGGGGTTGAACAGGGGCTGCTCCAGCACGAGGTCGGAGCCGAAGTCGCTGATCGGATCGGGCGAGTTCAGGCGGTCGGGCGCGAAGGAGGCGGCGCTGACGGCGCGCTGCCGCAGCGTGAAGCCGAACGCGCCGAGCGGGTCGGTGGTCCGGCTCCAGAGGTTCTCCACGCGGACCGTTGGCAGGAACGCGGCGAGCGCGGCGGTGGCCTGGCCCCCGCGGGCGCGCGCCTCGCCGGCGGCCATCCGGTTGGGGTAGGCCGAGCGATCGGCGCGCCCCAGCGCCTCGGCCAGGCCGAGCGTCTGGGCGGCGGCGGGCGCCGCCCCGATGCCGAGGGCCACCACCACACTTGCCAAAGTGGGCTTCATGGCTATATAACTATAGAGTAATGCCGGCGTGGTCAACCCCCCCGGCCGGGGATGGTGCGGGCGGGATGGGAGAGCGAGCTTGCAGCGGCGGCCCGGCCCGCCCGGACGGCCCAAACGGAGGCATACGCGACAGATGGGGAAACCAATGACGCCCGCGCAGATCGAGCTCGTGGCCGAGCGATTCAAGGCCCTGGCGGAGCCGGCGCGGCTCCGCATCCTGCAGGCGCTGAGGGACGGCGAGCTGAGCGTCAGCGAATTGATCCAGGCCACCGGGCTCGGGCAGGCGAATCTCTCGAAGCACCTCCAGGTGCTCTACGGGGCCGGCTTCGTGAGCCGCCGGCGGGAAGGGGTGAGCATCCTCTACCGGCTGGGCGACGCCGACGTGCTGCAGCTCTGCCAGCTGGTCTGCGGGTGCCTGGAGCGGGACGCCAAGCGGCGACTCAAGGCGGCCAGCCCGCAGCGCGGATGACGGCGCGCGGCCATTGCCGCCGGCGGAGCCCAGGACTAGAATCGGAAACGAGCGCGGCTCTCACCCCTCGTCACTCGGATCGAGTCATCGCGTGCCCAACGGTTTGAGCTCACAGCCCGGCCTGCCGGGATCGCGGTCCATTCTCGTGGTGGACGACGCGAGCATCGTTCGCCGCCTCGCCTATCGGCTCCTCTCCGAGGCCGGGTATCGCGTCTTCGAGGCGAGCTCCACCATCGAAGCCCTCGAAGTGCTGAACATGCCGAGCGGCCGGGTGGACCTCGTGCTGGTGGACGTGGTCATGCCGGAGGTGAGCGGGGTGGACCTGGTTCGGCTGGTCCGCGAGCGCTGGCCCGGCACGCGCGTGCTGTTCATGTCGGCGCACGCGGCCGAGGTGCTGGTGCGGGAGGGCATCGCCAATCCGTCGGTTCCCTTCCTCGCCAAGCCGTTCACCCGCGAGGAGCTGCTGGGCAAGGTGGCCGCGGTGCTGCGGGCGCCGTGGCCGCCCTCGCCCACGGAGCCGCGCAACCCGAAGCGGAACCAGGAGCCGAACCGCTGAGCCTCCTGCGCCGAGCCGGGAATCACGAATCGGCGTCGCCGTTGGCCGTGCAGCGCGCCAGCTCGTAAGCCGCCTCCACCAGGTCTCCCGTCTCCCGATATCGCGCGCGGACCCGCGCGGCGACGCCGGTCGGCAACGGCGCGGCCCATCGCTCCCACGCGGCGGGCATGCCGGCGAGGGCCGCGGGGAGGTCGGCGTCGAAGTCGTCCTCGCGCGCGTCGCTCGGCAGGCAGGGCCCGTTCGGCATCCGCGCGGCGCTCGCGGAACGGGAGAGGCACACCACGGGGAGCTCGGGGCGGAGCAGGCGCAGCGTGTGAACCACGAGCTCCCCGCTCAGGCCGCGGAGCTCCAAGTCCACCAGCACCAGCGCGAACTCCCCGTCGAGGTGCTGGAGCAACTCGAGCCCGGCGATGCCGCTGGTGGCGTGAATCAGCTCGAGCCCGCGCTCGGCGAGCATGCGGCGGATGCGCCGCCGCATGGCGGCGTCCGGATGGATGAGCAGTGCCAACCGTCGTTCCTCGCCGCCCGCGCCGTCCATCGCATCCTCCGAAGCACCGTCGGAGCCAACATGCGCAGCGGCGCGCTTCGCCGTCGCCGACCAGCATCACGCGTACGGCGCTGCCTCGGCTCACGTCGCGCCGGTGTGGAGCGACGCTGCGGCGAGCCAAGACGGTGCCAGCGGAAGCGGTGGAGCGGCGCCCGCCGCTTCAGGCCGGCACGCTCGCGGCGCCGCTCACGGCAGCGGCTGCGGCGTCGTGGTGGGGCCGCGGATCACGACGGCGTCGCCGTCGACCGCCACGCGATCGACCCGCAGGCTCCGCACCCCGCCGGCGCCGTAGCCCACAAGCCGTCCCCAGGCGTGGTACGCCATCCAGAGATCGCCGCGAGCGTCGGCGAAGAGCGATTGGCCCCCGGGGCCCGCGGCCCCGGGCGCGCTGGCGAGGATGGGAGCGTCACCGGGCTTGGCACAGGGGCCGAGCGGCGACGCGCAGAGGGCGTACCCCACGGCGTAGCGGTCGGTGGCGTAGTCGTTCGCCGAGTACAAGAGGTAGTAGCGCCCGCCGGCGGCCCAGAGCGCCGGCCCTTCCACCAGCCGCCCCTCCCACGCGCGATCGCGATCCACGAGGCGTGCCGGCGGGCCGACCAGCGCCGTCGCATCATCGGTCAAGCGCTGGCTCCAGATGCTCACGGCGGCGCCGCAACAGTTGCCGTCATTCTTCCACAGGAGATAGAGCGCGCCATCGGCATCGGCGAAGACGGCGGGATCGATGGAGCCGCCGAGGGCGCGCTGGCAGAGGAACGGGGCGACGGACGCGTCCACGAACGGTCCGGCGGGCGACGCCGCCACCGCGCGCCCGATGCACTGGCGGCCGCGCCGCGCATCGCGCGCCGTGTAGAAGAGAACCCAGCGGCCGCCGCGGCGGAGCACGGCGGGCGCCCAGGTGAGCCCGCGCCCCGCCGCGGCCCACGGCGGCAGCACGGGGAGCGCGTCGCCCAGCGGATCCCAGTGCACGAAGTCCACCGAGCGCATGAACGGAACGTTCGCGCCGCCCGTGTTGGTCGCGAAGGCGTAGTAGAAGCGTCCGTCACGCAAGATGAAAGGATCGGGGAAATCTCCGGCATACACCGGATTGAGGTAGCCTTGCACGGCTGGAGCGGGCGGATCGTCGGGACGCGGGGCGGTGCCGGGCGCAGTCGCGTCTCCGGCGCAGGCGGCAACGGCCGCGCCGAGCACGAGCGCCGCCCCGCGCAGGCGCCACAGCGGTAGGCGCATGGAGGCGGTGATGTCCGGGTTGTGGTCGGGGGACGTACACCGCCAGCAAGGCGAGTGCCGCGACGGCGCCCGGTCGCTTGCGCGCCGGATCGTCGCAGGCTAATACTCTCACCTCATCGGTCCCGCTCGCCCCGGCCGCGTGCCGGCGGCCCGTCGCACCACCTCCCGAGAGCACCTCCATGATCTTCGCTCGACGGCGAATGCTGCTCGCACGTACCGCCGCAGCGCTCTGCCTGTTCGCCGCCGCCGTCGCGCCGGCGGCGGCGCAGGACGCCAACAAGGGCCCGGCCCCCTTCGACGCGCTCAAGTTCCGCTCCATCGGCCCGGCCGCGGGCGGGCGGGTCTCGCGCGTGGCCGGCGTGCCCGGGAACCCGCTGGTCTACTACGCGGCCACCGCCTCGGGCGGCGTATGGAAATCGGTGGACGGCGGGTATCGGTGGAGCTCGATCTTCGACGAGCAGACGTCGTCCACCGGCTCCATCGCGGTGGCGCCGTCCGATCCCAACGTGATCTACGTGGGCAGCGGGGAAGCGAACATCCGCGGCAACGTCGCCGCGGGCGACGGGATCTACAAGTCCACCGACGGCGGCAAGACCTGGCAGCACGTGTGGCGGCAGGAAGGGCAGATCGGCACCATCGTGGTGCATCCGACCGACCCGGACATCGCCTTCGCCGCGGTGCTGGGGCACGCGTTCGGCCCCAACCCGGAGCGCGGCGTGTACCGCACGCGCGACGGCGGGAAGACGTGGCAGGCGGTGCTCACGAAGGATCCGGACACGGGCGCGTCCGACGTCGCGCTCGATCCCTCGAATCCGAGCATCGTGTTCGCGGGCCTGTGGCAGGCGCGGCGCCGGCCGTGGGAGCTGACGAGCGGCGGTCCCGGGAGCGGGCTCTACGTCTCGCGCGACGGCGGCGACACCTGGACCCAGCTCCGCAAGGGCCTCCCCGGCGGCATCTGGGGCAAGGTGGGCGTGCGGGTTGCGCCGTCGGACGGCAGGCGGGTGTACGCGCTGATCGAAGCGGAGGAGGGCGGGTTGTACCGCTCGGACGACGGCGGCGAGAGCTGGCGCCTCGCGACCGGTCACCACGCGCTCCGCCAGCGCGCCTGGTACTACACCACGCTCACCGTCGATCCGACCAACCCCGACGTGATCTGGTTTCCGCAGGTGCCGCTGCTCAAGAGCATCGACGGCGGCCGCACCATCGTGAGCGTGAAGGGCGCGCACCACGGCGACCACCACGACATCTGGATCGATCCCGCGAACCCGCGCCGCATGATCGGCGGGAACGACGGCGGGGTGGACATCACCGAGGACGGCGGCGAGCACTGGTTCGCGCCGCCGCTTCCGATCTCGCAGTTCTACCACGTCGCGGTGGACGATGCGACCCCGTATCACGTGATGGGCGCGCTGCAGGACCTCGGCACGGCCTGGGGGCCGAGCAACAGCCTGAGCCGCGACGGGATCGCGCGATCGGACTGGCGCACGGTGGGGGGCGGCGAGGCCGGGTTCGTGGTCCCCAAGCCGGACGACCCCGACGTGATCTATGCGGGCGAGTACGGCGGGTACATCTCGGTCTACGACCAGCGCACGCGGCAGGCGCGGAACGTCTCGATCTATCCGGAGAACAACTCCGGGCACGGCGCGGAGGACCTCGAGTACCGCTTCCAGTGGACCGCGCCGATCGCGACGTCGCCGCACGATCCCACGGTGGTGTACCACGGGGCCAACGTGCTCTTCCGCTCGACCGACCTGGGCCAGACCTGGACCGCGATCAGCCCGGACCTCACCCGCAACGACAAGAGCAAGCAGCGCTGGTCGGGCGGGCCGATCAGCGGCGACAACACCGGGGTGGAGATCTACGGGACGATCTTCGCGATCGCCGAGTCGCCGCGGCAGGCCGGCGTCATCTGGACGGGAAGCGACGACGGCCTGGTGCACGTCACGCGGGACGGTGGGAAGAGCTGGGCCGACGTGACCCGCAACGTGCCGGGGCTGCCGCAGTGGGCCACCGTCGGAATGATCGAGCCCTCACCCTTCGACGCCGGCACGGCGTACCTCGTGGCGGACGCGCACCGGCTCGACGACATGCGCCCGTACCTCTGGAAGACGACCGATTACGGCCGGAGCTGGAAAAGTCTGAGCGCAAAGCTGCCGCAGGAGGTGTACCTCCGCTCGGTGCGGGAGGACCCGAAGCGGCGGGGGATGCTCTACGCGGGCACCGAGCGCGGCGTGGTCTACTCGACCGACGACGGCGCGACGTGGCAGCCGCTTCGGCTGAGCCTTCCGACGGTGGCGGTGGCCGACCTCGTGGTCAAGGACAACGACCTCGTGCTCGGCACGATGGGCCGGTCGGCGTGGATCTTCGACGATCTCACGCCCATCCGGGAGTGGTCGCCCCGGATCGCGGCGGAGGACGCGCATCTCTTCCAGCCGGCGCCGGCGGTGCGCTGGCGCTGGCACGGCGGGCGCGAGGAGCTGGGGGCGGGCGACAACCCGCCGCGCGGGGCGATCGTGAACTACTACCTCAAGCACAAGCCGAAGGGGGAGATCCGGCTGGAGATCCGCGATCCGCAGGGCAACCTGGTCCGCACGCTCCGGAGCACGCCCGAGCCGGCCGACTATCCGCCCGACGATCCCGACGAGCCAACCGAGGAGCCGAAGCCGGCGCTCGCCCCGGATTCGGGGGTGCAGCGCGCGGTGTGGGACCTCCGCTACGAAGGGGCGAGGAAGCTCCACCGCGCCAAGCTCGACCAGGGCGAGCCCTCGGAGGGCCCGCTCGCGACGCCCGGCACCTACTCGCTCGGCCTGGTGGTGGACGGGCGCACGCTCACGACGCGGCTCGAGGTGCGGCCGGACCCGCGGGTGAAGGTGAGTCCGCAGGACCTGGCCGAGCAGCTCAAGTTCGGGCTGGCCGCGCGGGACCAGCTATCGCGGCTCGTGGGCGTGGTGGAGGAGCTCCGGTCGGTGCGCCGCCAGATGAACGCGCGCGCCGAGCTCTGGAAGGCGGAGCCCAAGGCCGGGCCGCTGGTCGCGGGGTCGCAGGCGCTCGCGGGGAAGCTCGACTCGCTGGAGGCGCGGCTGCACAACCCGCGAGCCGAGGTGGTGTACGACATCCTCATGCAGCGGGGCGGGGCGAAGCTCTACTCCCGGATGGCGCCGGTGTACACCTGGGCGACCGAGGCCGACGGGGCGCCGACGCAGGGCATGCGCGCGGTCTTCGCGGACCAGGTGAAGGAGCTGGACGCGCTGGAGGCGCGGTTCCGCGGGCTGGTCTCGAACGAGGTGGCGGCGCTCAACCGGCAGGCGCGCGAGCTCGGGCTCGCCGACATCGCGGTGCCGGCTACGCCGGCACCGGCTGCGCGCTGACCGGGGTGAGCCAGCCGTAGTGGTCGGGCGCCTGGCCCTTCACGGTGGCCAGGTAGCGCTGCTGCAGCCCGCGGGTGACCGGCCCGGTCTTCCCGTCGCCGACGGGGAGCCGGTCCACGCTGCGAATCGGCGTCACCTCGGCTGCGGTGCCCGTCAGGAAGAGCTCGTCCGCGGTATAGAGCATCTCGCGCGGCACCTGCTGCACGCTCACGGGGATGTCGAGATCGCGCGCCAGGGTCAGGATGGTGTCGGCGGTGATCCCGGCGAGGATGGTGCCGTCGAGCTCCGGCGTGATCAGCACGCCGTTTCGCACGAGGAAGAGGTTGTTCCCCGTGCCCTCGCTCAGCAGCCCGCCCGGCCCGACGGCGATGGCCTCGTGGAAGCCGTTCCGCTGCGCCTCCCACTTCATGAGCTGGCTGTTGAGGTACTGGCCCGCGGTCTTGGCCATCATCGGCAGCGTGTTGGGGGCGGCCCGCTGCCAGCTGGTGACGCACGCGTCCACGCCGTTCTCGAGGGCGCCCGCGCCGAGATAGGTCCCCCAGGGCCACGCGGCGACGTACGCCTCGACCGAGCTGCCGATGGCGTCGAGCCCCGCCGCACCGTACCCCCGCAGGATCATGGGCCGGATGTAGCACGCGTTGAGCTGGTTCTTCCCCACGATCGCGCGGCAGACGTCGTGGAGCCGGTCCGGCCCCCAGGGCGTCTCCAGCCGGTAGATGCGGCAGGAGTCGTGGAGCCGGCGGAGGTGATCCCGCAGCCGGAAGATCGCGGGGCCGTCGGGCGTCTCGTAGCACCGGATGCCCTCGAACACGGAGGTGCCGAACTGGACGGCGGTGCTGAGCAGATGGATCTGGGCGTCCTCCCAGCGGATGAACTCGCCCTCCTTCCAGATCCAGTCGGCCTTGGTGATCGGCGCCATGCCGTGCGCGTCCTTTCGCGATTCGTTGAGGTGCTTCGGAGCCGCTCGCGGCGCCCGGCGCGCGGGCGCGGGATCAGAGCAGTCCCTTGATCCAGCCGCCGTCCACCGCGATCGAGGTTCCGGTGATGTACGAGGCGCGCTCGGACGCGAGGAATGCCGCGAGCGCCGCGAGCTCGCGCGGCTCGCCCAGGCGGCCCATCGGAACCTCGCGCTCCCATCCGGCGAGCACCGCCTCGCGGGTCGTCCCCTGCGCGCGCGCCGACGCGGCGGCGAGCTCCTCCAGCCGCTCGGTGCGGGTCCAGCCCGGGAGCAGGTTGTTCACCGTCACGCCGAAAGGCGCGGCCTCGTCGGCCAGCGTGCGCGCGAAGCCTGCGACGGCCGCTCGCACGCTGTTGGAGAGCATGAGGCTCCGCACCGGCTGCTTCACGCTGATCGAGGTGACGGTGAGAATGCGGCCCCAGCGGCGCTGCTTCATGCCCGGCAGCGCCGCGCGGCAGAGATCCACCGTGCTCTCGAGCAGGGTGCGGACCGCCTCCTGCCAGGCCTCGCGGGGGATGCTCTCGAACGGCCCGGCCGGCGGCCCGCCGGCGTTGGTGACGAGCACGTCCACCCGGCCCAGCACACCCGCCGCCTCCTGCACGATGCGCTCGGCCTCCCCGGGTGCGCCGAGGGTGCCGGCGATCGGCACGGCGCGCACGCCGTGCTCCCGGGCGATCGCATCCGCGGCGGCCCGCAGCGCCTGGGCGGTGCGAGAGGAGATCGCGACGTCGCACCCCTCGGCCGCGAGCGCCTCCGCGATGGCGTGGCCGAGGCCGCGGCTCGCGCCGGTGACGAGCGCGACCCGGCCGCGAAGCCCCAGGTCCACCGGTCAGCGGCCGCGGAAGAGGTCGTCCACGCCCTGCTTCAGGTAGTCGTCGGTCTTGTCGAGCCAGTCCCGGCGCGGAGGACAGAAGACGTCCACGTCCAGCGTGTCCTCGAGCGCCTCCGCCTTGTGCCGCACGTTGGGCGGGATGGTGAGCACCTCGCCCGAGCGCAGCACGATTTCCTCCTCGCCCCGCTCGCCGAGCCAGAACTTGAGCGCGCCCTGGAGGATGTAGGTGAGCTGCTCGTTGTCGTGCGAGTGCGCCGGCACCACGCACCCCTTCTTCAGGTAGACGTGGGCCAGCATCATGCGCTCGCCGGTGATGAGCCGGCGCTCGAGCAGGTCGGTGACGCGCTCGCGCGGCATGTCCTCCCAGCGATGGAAGCCGACTCCGGAAGTGAGCGCGGGCATCGCGGCTCCTGCGAAAAGGGGACCGGGTGACGGCGGGCGCCGTGCGGCGCCCGGCGCCCGCTCAGTCGGCGGGCGCTTCACGCAGCGCGGCGGCCTCCTCCGCGAGCTCGTCGAGGTACATCGAGATGGCGGCCTTGCCCGGCATCGGCGCGAAGCGGAGCCGCAGGAGGTCGTCGGCCGTCTTGAGCAGCAGGGACATCGCGCGGGTGCGCTCCTCGTGCCCCATGCGGGCGGCCTGGCCGAGGAACCGGCGCAGGGAGCGCTCGAGGGTGGTCAGGGCGCGCTTGCGGACCATCGGGCCTCCGGGCAAGCGCGACAGCGGGGTAGCGGCACTGCTATCCTCCCCGACGGGGCTCGCGCCCCATCGCCATCGACGTTCACTGTGGAACACGGTTGCGTGGATGAACGGCCACGACCGTTCGCGACTGACGCAGCAAGTGTGGCAGTCTTTCATGAAGACGTCCCTATGTCAAGACTTTTTTCGAGCGAATTGCCGCTTCGGCCGCTCACCCGGTTCGCCCCGAGCCCGACCGGCTACCTCCATCTCGGCCACGCGGTGAATGCGGTGTACGTCTGGGGGCTCGCGCGGGCCCTCGGCGGCCGGGTCGCGCTCCGGGTCGAGGATCACGACCGCGGCCGCTGCCGCCCGGAGTACGAGCGGGCGCTGCTCGAGGACCTCGAGTGGCTCGGGCTCGAGCCGGATCTGGGGACGGCGGCCGAGCTCCGCGCGGGGGCGTCGACCTACCGGCAGAGCGACAACGATGCGGCGTACGACGCGGCGCTCGGCCGCCTCTCCGCGGATCACCAGGTTTATGCGTGCACCTGCTCCAGGAAGGACGTGGCCGCGGACGGCGGGGCGCCGCGGGGCGGCGAGCGCCCGTACCGGGGCCGCTGCCGCACACGCGGCCTGGCCCCGGGGCCGGGCCGCGGGCTCCGCGTGGTGCTCGAGCCGGGCCGGGAGCGGTTCGTGGATGGGCTGCTCGGCGAGGTGGTGCAGGACCCCGCGGAGCAGTGCGGCGATCTCCTCCTGCGCGACCGACTGGGCAACTGGACCTACCAGTTCAGCGTGGCGGTGGACGACCTGCGGCACGGGGTCGAACTGGTGGTACGGGGACGCGACCTGCTGGCCTCGACGGGCCGGCAGATCCGGCTCGCACGCATGTTGGGACGAAAGGCGCCGCCATGGTTCGTCCACCATCCGCTCATCATGAAGCCATCGGGCGAGAAGCTGAGCAAGGCGACGGGGGATACCGGGCTCCGGGAGTTGCGGGCGGCTGGGGCGCGGCCGGAGGACGTGTTGGGGGAGGCGGCGTTCCGCGGGGGGCTGATCGAGCGGCCCCGTCCGGTGGCGGCGGAGGATCTCGGAGGCTTGTTCCGCCCGATGCCCTAGCGGCCGCCCACCTCCCGCCCGGCGCGCGGAAGGCTCCCCGGCCCCCCGGCGCCCGCCCGTGCTTGACAAACCCGCTGCCGAGGAGGAGCTTAGCTAGCCCGCCGCATCCCCCGCGCGGGCATCCACCGCATCAAACACACGTGGCACGGCCACACCTTCCGCACCCCATCGCCGGGGCAGCCGGCGTATCCGCCTGCCGCGCGCGCGCGGCGGTCGGAATCCTCGTGTTGTCTCCCGCTGGTACACACTCGGAGGAGGTCGCATGCGTTTGAGGGGTTGGGTAGTTCCCGTGCTCATCGCCGCGCTGGCGGGGCCGCTGGCCGCGCAGACGCGGACGATCACGGGCACGGTCACCGATTCCGCGACGGGCCAGCCGCTCGCCGGAGCGCAGGTGAACGTGAAGGGCGGGCTCCAGTCCGCCCAGTCCCGTGACGATGGCAGCTTCACGTTGAACCGGGTGCCGAACCAGGGCGTGACGCTCGGCGTCCGGCTGATCGGCTACCGGGGCCTCGAGGTCTCGGTGCCTCTCGAGGAGTCCGGACCGGTCGCGGTGGCGCTCGCGAAGGATCCCTTCAAGCTCGAGGAAGTGGTCGTGACGGGTCAGTTCGTCGGCGTCGAGCGGCGCAACCTGGCCAACGCCATCTCGACCGTGAGCAGCGAGGACCTGCGCGACGTGCCGACGCCCAGCATCGAGCAGCAGCTCCAGGGCAAGGTGGCGGGCGCGGACATCCAGACCAACTCGGGGGCGCCCGGGGGCGGCGTGCAGGTCCGGATGCGGGGGATCACGTCCATCAACTCGGCCGCCGAGCCGCTGTACGTGGTGGACGGGGTCGTCATGAGCGACGTCGCCATCGCCTCCAACCAGAACGCGGTCACCGCGGCGAGCCAGGGCTCGAACCCCGAGCTCACGCAGGACAACCAGGTGAACCGCATCGCGGACCTCAACCCGAACGACATCGAGCGGGTGGAGGTGCTGAAGGGCGCCTCGGCCTCGGCGATCTACGGCGGCCGCGCCTCCAACGGCGTGGTGGTCATCACGACCAAGAAGGGCCGCACCGGCCGCGCGCAGGTGAACGCGACCCAGCGGCTCGGGTTCTTCAGCCTCTCCAACAAGCTCGGGTCGCGGGTCTTCGCGAACGACGCCGAGGTGGACGCCGCCTACGGCGCCGGGGTGGGCGCGGCGGTGGGCTGCACGCCCACCTCCTGCCCGTTCTTCGACCACGAGCAGGAGCTGGCCGGGCGGAAGCCGCTCTCCTACGAGACGCTGGCGAGCGTGAGCGGCGGCGACGACAACACCAAGTACTACGCCTCCGGCAACGTGAAGCACGACGGCGGGATCATCGAGAACACCGGGTTCAACCGCGAAGGGGTGCGGCTCAACCTCGACCAGCAGCTGGGCTCCCGCGTCACCCTGAGCGTCAACACCAACTTCCTCCACACCAAGGCGGAGCGCGGGCTCACCAACAACGACAACAGCACGACGAGCTACTACGTCGCGCTGGCGTTCATTCCGTCGTTCGTGGATCTCACGCGCAACCCCGACGGCACGTTCAAGCCGACGGCGCCCTCCCCGCCGTTCCCGCCCAGCAATCCGCTGCAGACGGCGGCGCTTTCGTCCAACAACGAGGACGTGTGGCGGATCCTCTCGGGCGCGAACCTCGAGTGGCGGGCGATCCAGTCGCAGAACTCGTCGCTCAGGTTCATCGCGAACGGCGGGCTGGACTTCTTCAATCAGCGGAACGCGCTCTTCTTCCCGCCGGACCTGCAGTTCGAGCCGGTGGACGGGCTTGCGGGCACGTCGCTGCTCTCCAAGAGCGACAACACCAACCTGAACCTGTTCGGCACGGTGGTGCACAACTACGCTCCGGCCGGGCGCGGGTTCAGCGCGACCACGTCCGCCGGCGTGCAGTTCGGGCGGCGCAACCTGGACATCGACCGTACCACGGGCCGCAACCTGGTGGGCGGCCAGTCCAACATCGACGCGGCGACCAACATCCAGGTCCAGCAGCGGCGCGAGCTGATCAAGAACCTGGGCTACTTCCTGCAGGAAGAGGTGCTCACCGCCGGCGAGCGGCTGCTGCTCACCGCGGGCATCCGCGCGGACCAGAGCAGCGCCAACGCGGACGCGGGGAAGCTGTACTTCTTCCCCAAGGCGGCCGCCTCCTACCGCTTCCCCAACCTCATAGGCGAGGGGAGCGAGTTCAAGCTCCGCGGGGCCTACGGCGAATCGGGCAATGAGCCGCGCTACGGCCAGATCTTCACTCCGCTCACCTCGACGGTGAACATCGGCGGCGTGCCGTCGCTGATCGTGTCGTCGGGGGCGGAGACCGGCGCGCCGGACCTGCGTCCGGAGCGGATGCGCGAGTTCGAGGGCGGCTTCGACATGCAGTTGGCGCACGGCAGGGCGAACCTCGAGGTCACCGCCTACCAGAAGAACGTGAGCGACCTGCTGCTCCGCCGCGACCTGTTCGAGTCGTCGGGATTCGCGCGGCAGATCTTCAACGGCGGGAAGCTCCGCACCCGCGGCATCGAGGCGGCGCTCGGACTGCAGCTGGTGGACCACAAGGACTTCGCCTGGTTCTTCCGGACGACGTTCGCGCACAACCGCTCGAAGATCACCCAGCTCGACGTGCCGTCGTTCCAGCAGGGCGGGTTCGGCGCGTCGCTGGGCACCTGGGAGTTCACCGAGGATTCCTCGGCCACGCGCATCGTGGGCAACGACACGCTGACCGCGCCGCTCACGCTGCCCGACGGCACGGTGCTGCCGACCGGCAGCGCGGTGGTGCGCCGGATCGGCGACAGCAATCCCGATTTCCGCATGGGCTTCGGCAGCGACTTCACGGTGAAGCGGTTCGGGCTCCACTTCCTGTTCGACTGGCAGAAGGGGAGCAACATCCTGAACCTCACCAAGCTGCTGGACGACTTCGGCGGGGTGACGCCGGACTTCGCCGTGCCGCTGCCGCAACCAGTGCCGTTCGGGAACGACCTGCTCACCACGGTCGGCGGGCAGCGCCTCGCCGGCTTCGGCGTGACGGCGGGCAACTACGTGGAGACGGCGAGCTTCCTCAAGCTGCGGGAAGTGACCCTGACCTACGAGCTGCCGAACTCCGTCGTGCGCGGCATCCTGGGGGCCCGGCGCAGCGCGCGGCTCAGCCTGAGCGCGCGGAACCTGTTCACCGTCTCCGACTACACCGGCCTCGACCCCGAGGTCAGCAACTTCGGCAACCAGGCGATCTTCCGGAACATCGACGTGGCGCCGTTCCCGCCGAGCCGGAGCTTCTGGTTCTCGATCGACGTGGGGCTCTGAGCCATGCCGACACTCACGAGGTCTCAATCGATGCGCCTGACCCGCATCCTGCCGGCACTGCTCGGCGCCGCCCTGCTCGCATGCAACGACCTGGACGTCGGCGACCTGAACGATCCCGGCGTGAACGCAGTGCAAGCATCCCCCACCCGCGCCGGCGTGCTCAACCTCGCGACCGGGCTCCAGACCGGGAGCCGGTACGGCGTCGGCCAGCAGAACGGATACAACGCCCTGCTGGGAATCGTGGGCCGCGAAATCTACAACTTCGACAACGCGGACCCGCGGTTCGTCACCGAGATGCTGATCGGCCCGCTGGACGGCGGCAGCCCGGCGTTCGGCGGCAATCTGTACGGCGACCGGTACAGCAACCTCCGCACGGCCAACGTCCTGCTGCACGCGATGGCGAATCTGACCGACGATCCCCAGGTCGGCGGAATGTCGGCGGCCGAGAAGGAGGTAACGACGGGGTACGTGCAGACGATGGAGGCGTACGACTACCTCCGCGTCGTGCTCACCCGGGACGATCTGGGCGCCCCGACCGAGGTGGACATCGACCCCACCGCCACGCCGGCCCCGATCCGCACCAAGCAGGAGGTGTACGACACGATCGTGAGCCTGCTGGAGCAGGCCAAGACCCACCTGCAGTTGGGTGCCGCGGACTTTCCGTTCCCGATGAGCCCCGGCTTCAGCGATTTCAGCACGCCCGCGACGTTTCTCACCTTCAACCGGGCGCTCCGGGCGCGGGTGGCGGCGTACCTGCAGGACTGGCCCGGCGTGCTGGCGGCGCTAGGTGAATCGTTCATCAGTCCCGCGACGCCATCCATCGTGGCGAGCCCGCCGTTCGCGTTGGGCGCGTATCACACGTTCAGCACGACCGCGGGCGACTCGACCAACAACCTCTTCGACCCGAACACCCGCGCCCTGGCAGCGCATCCGTCGATGCTGACGGACGCCCAGCTCCAGGTCGACGGGGTCACGCCGGACAAGCGGATCGTGGACAAGACGTTCCCGCTCACCGACCCGAAGTCGGTTCCGCAAGGATACACGTCGAATTTCGGCGTGAACGTGTACACCTCGCCTTCGGCCCCGATCCCGATCATCCGGGACGAGGAGCTCGTGCTGCTTCGGGCGGAGGCCAACATCCAGCTGAACAATCTGGCCGACGCGGTGACCGACCTGAACCTCGTCCGGCAGGTCGCGGGCAACCTGCCGGCGTACTCCGGGCCGGTGACCCAACCGGCGCTCATCGACGAGCTGCTGTACAACCGGCGCTACTCGCTCTTCTTCGAGGGCGGGCACCGGTGGATCGATGCGCGGCGCTACGGCAGGCTCGCATCGCTTCCGCTGGAGCCGGGCACGCACCACTTCAGCCGGTTCCCGTTCCCGCGGAACGAATGCCTGGCGCGGAACCCGCAACCGGCCGCCGGTTGCTCGCCGGAGCCCGGATCGCCCTGAGCCTCGGCGCAGGCGCGACACCGACCGCGCAGGCGAGGACGCATCCTCGCCTGCGCGGGTCGGCATTCTCCCCTTGGCAGATACGCGCCCGGGCGGAATCTTCCGGACCACCCACCACGGCACACGCACATGCGACGACGTGACTTCATGAAGCTGGCGGCCGCGGCGGCCGTGCTCCCGCGGTCGGCGCAGCCGGGCCCGGCCGGACCGGCCGACGCCGGAGCGAGCTCCAGCGCCCGATCCGGCGGCCGTGCCGGCTGGGGGCGCGACGACACCTACGACGCCGCCGTGATCGGCGCGGGCGTGTTCGGGAGCTGGACGGCGTGGCACCTCCAGCGGGCCGGCAAGCGCGTGGTGCTGCTAGACGCATACGGCCCCGCCAACGCCCGGGCGAGCTCGGGCGGGGAATCGCGGGTCACCCGGTTGAGCTACGGGAAGGACGAGATCTACACCAGGATGGCGCTCTCGTCGCTGGAGCAGTGGCAGACGCTCTCGGCGCGGGCGGGGCTGCCGGTGCTGCACCGCATCGGGGTGCTGGTGCTGATCGGGTCGGACGACCGCTACCTGCGCGACAGCACCGAGACCATCGGTCGGGTCGGCGGGAGGATCGAGGAGCTGTCACGCGCCGAGCTGGCCCGGCGCTACCCGCAAATCGGGCTGGACGGCATCTCCCGCGGGCACCTCGAGCCGGACACCGGTGCGGTCATGGCCCGCCGCGCGGTGCTCACGCTGGTGCAGGAGTTCGTGCGCGGCGGCGGCACCTACCAGGTGGGCGCGGTGGCGCCGCCCAAGGGCCAGCGCCGGCTCGAGGCAGCGCGGACGAGAGATGGCGGCCAGGTGCGGGCGGGCACGTTCGTGTTCGCCTGCGGACCGTGGCTGCCGCGGGTGTTCCCGGACGTGCTGCGCGATCGGATTCACCCCACGCGGCAGGAGGTGTTCTTCTTCGGCGTGCCGGCGGGCGACAACCGGTTCGCCGCGCCGGCGCTCCCGGTGTGGGCGGATTTCTCGCACCTCGACGGGATCGTCTACGGGATGCCGGATCTCGAGAGCCGCGGGTTCAAGATCGCGTTCGACGCGCACGGACCGCCGGCCGATCCGGACAGCATGCAGCGCCAGGTCTCGGCCGCGCAGCTCGAGGCCGCCCGCCACTACCTCGCGCGGCGGTTCCCCGGACTCGGCCGGGCACCGCTGGTCGAGGGCAGGGTCTGCCAGTACGAGAACACCTCCAACGGCGACTTCCTGATCGACCGCCACCCCGCGTTCGATAACGTCTGGCTGGTGGGCGGCGGCTCCGGCCACGGATTCAAGCACGGGCCGGCGGTGGGCGAGTACGTGTCCCGAGCCGTCCTGGGACGGCTCGACCGGCCGGAAGCGCGCTTTTCGTTGGCGACCAAGAAGGCCGTTCAGCGCCGGTCGGTGTACTGAACGGCCCGGCTCGGTGCGGCCGAACGGCCGATCGCGCGAGTGTATCGAGCAGCTGCCCGCACGCTCTGCCGGCGGTGTCCGCCGCTCAGCCCGTCGTCCCCCGGTACAACCCGCTCCGAATGCGCGCCGCCTTGGGTGACGCGTTCGGGTCCGCCTCGACCTTGGCCTCGACCCGCTGGTCGAGCCGCACCTTCCCCGCGAGCGTGAGGGTTTGCCCGCCGCGCACGACCTTTATGGGCAGGTCCTGTCCCTCGGCGTTGCGGAATCGGGTCCGGAACTCGGGGCCGAAGTTCGGGTCCTTGATCGAGAGATCGCCCAGGCCGACCAGAATGTCCCCCACCTTGACGCCGGCGGTCTCGGCCACACCGCCGGGCTGGAGCGCGGTGATCCGGACGCCCTGACCGGTCTCGTCGGGCCCGGCGGCCACCCCGAGCCGCGGCTCGCGGATCGTGTCCTCGACCATGCGCAGCCCCGCCAGCGCGAAGACGCTGTCGTACGGCAGCGGGTCCCGCCCATCCACGTAGCGCGCGTCAAACTCCGCGAAGGAGCGGCCGCCCGCGGCGCGGCTTACGGCGCCCCACCAGTCCGCGCCGGTGAAGCCGCGCCCGCGCTTGTAGGTGGAGTTGTAGAGGTCGCGCATGACGTCGTCCAGCGAGCGGGCATTGTCGCTCGCGTCGCGGATCAGGATGTCGAGCAGCATGCCCGCGAGCGAGCCCTTGGGGTAGTACAAGTACTCGCTCCCGTCCTTGGGATGGATCCAGGTCGAGAGGGAGGCATCCTGGAGCGCCGTGGGAGGGGCGGCCGCGACCGTCGCGGTCTTCTCCGAGGTCAGCCCGGCGAACGCGCTCGAGTCTACGATGCCGCCGCGCACCAGGGCGAGGTCGGCGTAGTAGTCGGTGATGCCTTCGCTGACCCAGAGCCACGGCGTCGGCTCGGGCTCGCGATACTCGTACGGCACCATGTCCGCCGGGCGGAGGCGCTTCACGTTCCACGCATGGAAGATCTCGTGCGAGGTGATCGAGGGGAGCAACGGGTTGCCGATGAACTGGGGGCTGTAGATCCCCACGTGTGACGCCTGGTGCTCCAGCGCGCTCCCGCCGCCGTACGAGGAGTCGAAGATGTCCATGATGGTGTAGGCCTTCCACGGGACCACCTGGAACACCTTGGACATGGCCGGAATGGCCTTCCCGATCTGGCCCCAGAACTCCGCCCGCGGCTGGCCGGTGAGCATGCCGGCCGGATAGGTCGCGAGCCGGGTGATCTTCCCGTCCACCACGTTGCTGTCGAGGTCGAACCGGCCGACGAAGAACGGCATGTCCACCAGATCGTGGTAGTTCGATTCGGTGTAGGTGCGGGGCGCGCCGCCCGGCTGCATGCTGGTGGCCACGCGCCAGTCGGGCTCGGTGTGGATCGTGACGGTCGCCCCGAAATCGAAGCCCCGCCCCTCCGGATAAGGGAAGAGGTTGGTCCCGTTGAACAGGGCGAAATCCGGCCGGGCCCACGACATCGCGTTGTCGAGCGTGTCGGCGAGGTAGTCGAAGCGCACCGTCACCGTGCCCCGCCCCGCGCGGATGCGCCAGGTATCGTAGTCGGCCTTGTCCCACGCCACGGGCTCTCCCCCCGATTCCGCGGCAAAGTTCGATACCCAGCGCGCGAACCAGCTCATCTCGTAGGCCCCGGGCGTCCACGCCGGCAGCGAGAGGAGCACCGGATCCCGGCCACCCGGCGCCTCGAAGGTCATCGCGACCTTGATCGTGCGGGCCCGCGCGGTGGTGGAGTCGAAGGTGACGTCGTAACGGACGTTGCCGACCGGCGCGGAGCGGAGCGGGGGCGTCGCCGGCGCGGGGGGACGCGCGGTGGGCCGAGGCCGCTGCGCGGCGAGCGCGGCCGAATGTGCGAGCGCGGCGACGCCCGCGAGCGTCACGACGCGATACAGAATCATGTGCCTTCCCGGTGACGAGTTTTGCGCGACCATGCTTGCGACACCGTCGAGGATGATACACGCGACGAGCCTCGCACGCGAAAGGGTGCGGGCTCGGGCGAGCGATGCATGGGGGCGTAGACCTTGCAGGCGACAGCGCGCGCAACGCGCGAACGATCCGCGCACTGTGAATCCAAATCGCGGGAACGCAACGGCTATCGTCTCGCGCACGCGGCGCACAGCGCAAACCTCGTCCTCAGGCCCTCTGCATCCTCAGTCGCAAAACGAGAGGCGCACGCAAGCTCCCGACTCACGCACCACCCAGGCTTCGCCGTTTCGCGAGCGACCATCATGCAAACGTCGGCGTGCACCACGGCGCCGTGACTCTCATCGCCGGAGACCACACGTGTTCCGTGCCACCGTGCCGTTGCTGGCATCCACTCTCGCAGTGCTCGCGCTGGCCGCGCCGCTCGCGGCGCAGGCGCCTTCCCCGCCGGAGCGTCCGGGCGCGCTCCGGCCGGGCGACGTGGTCCGCCTCAAGATCTGGCGGGAGCCGGACTTTTCGGGCGACTACCCGGTGGACGAAACCGGCACCGCGGTGTTTCCCCGCCTCGGGCCCGTACGGGTCGCGAGCGTCACGGCCGACTCACTCAAGGCGATGCTGGTGGAGAGCTACGCCGCATACCTGGTGAACCCCTCGATCGAGGTGACGGCGCTCCGGCGGGTCAAGGTGCTCGGCGCGGTGAAGTCGCCGGGCCTCTACCAGGTGGACCCCACGATGAGCGTGGCGGACGCGCTCGCGCTGGCGGGGGGCGTCGCGGGCGATGGGCGGGGCGATCACGTCGAGCTGGTCCGAGGCGGGGCGCGCCTCCAAACCGACCTCCGGAGCGACACCAGGCTTGCCGACACCCCGATCCGGTCGGGCGACCAGCTCTACGTGCCGCAGCGCGGCTGGCTGAGCCGCAACGCCGGCGTGGTCGCCGCGGGCATCTCCGCGATCGGCCTCGTCGCCGCCGCCGCGATCAACTGAGGTCGCCATGCACCAGCACCTTCCTGCCGTCCGGGCGGTGCCGGCGGCGGCGCCGGCGATCATCGGCCAGCTCGGGGGCCGCCGCGCCGAGGAGCTGACCGCCGGAAACCTGTGGAGCATCATCCGGCGGAGCCGCTGGCTGGTCCTGCTGTGTCTCACGCTCACCGTGGGCGTGATCGCGGCCTACACCTTCCTGTGGGCCCGCCCGCTCTACGAGGCGACGGCGACGCTCCGCTTCGAGGAGGAGGAGGTGAACCTCCCGGAGCTGGTGCGGCGGCTCTCCACCGAGAGCCAGGTGAGCACCGAGGTCGAGGTGCTGCAGAGCCGGGCGCTCGCCGAGGACGTGATCCGTCACTTCGGGCTGCAGGTGACGCTCGCACGCCCCCGAAAGGCGCCGCGGTCTCGGCTCCTCGGCGGGCTCGTGGTGAGCGATTCGGCGCGGCCGGCGGACATCCGCCTCACCCGCCAAAGCGACAGCAGCTTCGTGATGGAGGACCGCGGCCAAGGGCTACGGCTGGGCGTGGTGCACGCGGGCGACCGCCTGCGCGTGGCGGGCGTCGCGTTCACGCTCCTGCCCGCGGCGCGCGCCGAGCCGACCATCCGACTGGCCGTCGCCGGAATGGACGACGCGGTGAAGGCGTTCGGGGGGACGATGTCGGTGGCGCGGCCCAGCCGCGAGGCGAACATCGTGACGCTCCGTTACCGCGCATCCGACCCGGGGCTCGTGGCGGACGTGCCGAACTACATGGCGCGGGAGTTCATCGCCCAACGGCAGGAGACCAAGAAGCTCAAGGCGCGGAGCACGGTGCGGTTCCTCCACGAGCAGCTCGACACGCTCTCGCGCCAGCTGGCCGCCTCGGAGGAGCAGCTCCGCGCGTTCCGGGAGCGGGAAAAGGTCGTGAGTCTCCCGGAGGAGGCAAAGGGCCAGGTGGAGCGCCTCACCAGGCTGCAGCAGGACCGGACGGCGCTCGAGGCGGAGCGCGCCGCGCTGGCCCAGGTACTGGCGGGCGCGGCGCAGGCCGGCGATGCCGCCGACCCGACCGCGCCCTCCCCGATGCGCCGCCTCGCCGCGTTTCCGACGCTGATCAACAACGGCACCGTGGCCGGCCTGCTCAAGTCGCTCACCGATCTCGAGAACCAGCGCTCGGCGCTGCTCGAGCGCCGCACCCGCGAGGATCCGGACGTCCAGAACCTGACCCAGCGGATCCGCGAGGTGGACGCGCAGCTCGCCGCGATCACCACGACCTATCTCGAGGGCCTGACCGGCCAGGTGGCCGCGCTCGACCGCTCGCTCCAGGGACTCGGGACCGATCTCAAGCGGGTGCCGGCCAAGGAGGTCGAATTCGGCCGGCTGCAGCGCACGCCGGCGATCCTGCAGGACATGTACAACCTGCTCCAGACGAAGCTCAAGGAAGCGGAGATCGTGCAGGGCGTGGACGACCCGAGCATCGGCGTGGTGGACCCCGCGGTGTCGCCGGAGCGACCGATCCGCCCGCGTCCGGTGCGCTATCTCGCCGCGTCCGTCGTGCTCGGCCTGGTGCTCGGCATCGGCGGCGCGCTCGGGCGCGATCTGGGCAACCGGGCGGTGCGGAGCCGGGCCGACGTGTACCAGGTGACCGGCATGCCGGTGCTCGGCTTCATCCCGCGGATCCGCCGCGGCCGGAGCCGCAGGTTCCAGCGCTCCCATCCGCCGCTGCAGTTCGCGCCCTCGGAGGTCACGGCGGCGCGGCACCGGATCGGCCGCGGGCGCGCGGCGCCCAACCCGCTGGGGGCGCGCCTCGTGGGCGCGGCCGACGGCGCGAGCGACGCCGCGGTGGAGGAAGCGTACGCCCGGCTCGAGGCGAACATCCTCTTCGCCCGTCCGGAGGAGCGGCTCCGCACGCTCATGTTCACCAGTCCGCTCCCCGGCGAGGGGAAGACCCTCACCGCCGCCAACCTGGCGATCACGCTGGGGCGCCGCGGCATCCGGGTGCTGCTGGTGGACGCGGACCTGCGCGCCGGGGTGATCCACCGGCTGTTCGACGGGGCCAAGGGCGTGGGGCTGGCGGAGGCGCTCTCGGGGCGGGTGCGGCTCGGGGATGCGGTGCGCACCGTGTCGCTCGGACCGCGGGGCGCGCTCGACGTGCTCGGCCGGGGCGGGAGGCCGGCGTTCCCCAACGCGCTGCTCGGCTCGCGCGGCATGCGCGAGCTCCTGGACGAGGCCAAGACCGGCTACGACGTGGTGATCATCGACTCGCCGCCGCTCAACGTAGTGACCGACGCGGCGCTCCTGTCGGCCCATGTGGACGGCGTCGTGCTGGTGGCGCGCGCGTGGGTCACCGATCTCGAGGCGCTGGCCTACGCGGTCGAGCAGCTCCGCTCGGCC
>DASSOD010000154.1:0-7672 GCA_035700905.1 Gemmatimonadales bacterium
ATGGGTTCCTCCGGCGGTGTGGGCTGGGCTGAACGGCGGACGCGGTCTCAAGCTACGAGCCGCCGCATGAAGCCGGCGTGAAGCCGGCCGCTCCCGCCCGTTCAGGTTTCCCGGCCCGCGCTCACCCGCCGGCGAGCGGCCGCAGCGCGGCAGCCGCGGCGTCGATCGCCGCCGCCGCCGAGTCGAGCACCTCGCCCACGCGCGTCGTCTGCGCGGCCGCCTCGCCCCAGCGCTCCTGCTCGATGGCCTCCCGGATGCCGGGCAGCGTCTTCACCCCGTAGCCCGTGTAGAACCCGGGCGCGTAGATCTGGTGGCGGAACCACGGCCGCCCCGGCAGCCCGTCGTCGCGAGTGAGCGCCCGCTCGATCGCGATGAGCCGCGCGTTGAGGGTCGCGAGGGCCGCCGGGTCCGGCGGCTCGCGCCGGCCGGTCCACCGCGCGAAGAGCGAATCGTACTGGCGTGCGCTCGCCTCCAGCTTCGCCGCGCCGTTGTCCAGCGGCGCGAAGTTGAGGAACGGCGGCACCTCCTTGGCGGGCGGCGGGGCCTCCGGCGCCCGCGGATCGTTCATCGCCGCGAACACGCCTTCGGCGAGCTGGCGGTTCCGCTCGCGCACCGAATCCTGCCGCTGCTGCAGGAGCTCCCGTACCTCCCGCGCGTACTTGTTCACCGCGTCGGCCAGGCCGCCGAACTCATAGGGGAGCACCTCCGCACCGGCCAGCCGCATCACGGCGAGCCCGACCGTCTGCGCCAGCGCCCGGCCGTAGACGAAGGACGTGTCGCCGAAACGGGAATGCCAGTACCAGTCGTCATAGATCGAGTGATAGACGCCGCCGTCCCCGGGTCCCTCGGCGCCGTAGCTCAAGTCGAGCGATGCGACACCGGCGTGCTGCAGGAAGGGCGTGTAATCCGAGCCGGAGCCGAGCGGATCGATCCGGAGCTGCGGACGCTCCCGCGCCTCCCGCCGATCGTGGGCCGACCCGCGCGCGATGCGGCGGAGCTGAAGCCGCTTCCACGCGCTCATGCCGGTTTCCGGGTCCTGCACCTCGCGGGCGACGTCGTTCACGAATCGCTCGAGCGAGTGCGAGCCGCCCATGCTGAGGAAGCCCCGACCGTTGCCGTCGGTGTTGATGTAGACGGCGGCGTGGCGGGCGAGCTCGTCGGCGTGCGCCTCCACCCACTCGGTGGAGCCGAGGAGCCCCGGTTCCTCCCCGTCCCAGGCCGCGTAGACGATGGTGCGGCGGGGCCGCCAGCCCTGCCGCGCGAGCGCGCCCAGGGCACGCGCCTCCTCCAGCAGCGCGATCTGACCGGCGGTCGGATCGGTGGCGCCGTTCACCCAGGCGTCGTGATGGTTGCCGCGCACGATCCACTCGTCCGCCGCATCGCCGCCGCGCAGCCGCCCGATGACGTCGTACAGCGGCTTGATGCTCCAGTCGCTCTTCACCTTGAGGTGCACGCGGGCGGGGCCGGGTCCGACGTGGTAGGTAAGCGGCAGCGCGCCGCGCCACTCCGCGGGCGCCACCGCGCCCCCCAGCGCCCGCAGCAGCGGCTCGGCGTCGGCGTACGAGAGCGGCAGCACGGGGATCCTGGTGAGCGTCGGGGCCTGATCGAGCGGGAGCCGCTTGGCGCCCTCCGTCGCGCCCACGCCGGGCGTGAGCGGATCGCCCGCGAAGAGCGGCATGTCGGCGACGCTCCCGCGCTGCACGCCGTAGGGCGGCCGCATGGGGCCGCCGGGGAACACGTCGCTCACCCGGTACCCGTCGTCCCGCGGGTCGGAGTAGATGAGGCAGCCCACCGCGCCGTGCTCCGCCGCCACCTTCGGCTTGATGCCGCGCCAGGAGCCGCCGTAGCGCGCGATCACGATGGCGCCCTTCACCGACACGCCCATCCGCTCGAGCCGCTCGTAGTCGGCCGGCACACCGTAGTTCACGTAGACCAGCGGGGCCGTGACGTCCCCGTCGATCGAGTAGGCGTTGTAGGTCGGCAACTGCTCCGACTTCTGCGACGAGGTCGCGTCTCCCGGCACCGCGGGCTCCTCCAACCGCGCCCGAAACCGGATCGGCGCCACGAGCTCCACCACGCGCTCCTTCGGCGTCGGGAAGAGCACGTCGAACCGCTCGATGGATGCGTCCCAGCCCCATGCTGCGAGCCGGTCGCGGATCCACTCCGCGTTCGCCTTGTCCCAGGGGGATCCGACGTGATGCGGGCGCGCCGACAGCCGCTGCATGTAGGCCCGCAGGCTGTCGGGGCTCGGCAGGGCCTTGAACTTCTCCTCCCACTCGCGCTCCGCCGCGCCGCTCACCAGGGCGAACCCCCGCGGCGGCGGGTCGGACCGAACCGGAGTGGCGGCGACGAGCGCCGCGGCTGTCATGCAGCTAAGGGCCGACCGGACGGGCAATTGCATGCGTCGCTCCCGGGTGCCGTCCACAGCCGCCGCGTAACTCGGGTCACAGACGGCGGCGCGGTTCGGCGGTAGAGTGGTGCTGCGGGTTGGGATCCCTGGTCTCGAGCGGAGAGAAAATCTATGCTGTGGCTCGCGTTGATCCTGCTGATCGCGTGGATACTTGGGTTCGGTGTGTTCCACGTCGCAGGCGGGCTGATTCACCTGCTCTTGGTCTTGGCGGTGATCGCGTTCATCTACAATCTCGTCACCGGCCGGCGGGTGGTGTAGGCGATCCGGCGGCGCGGATCGAGGCGAGGGGCGGCTCGATGGCCGCCCCTCGTCGCATGCGCGCGCCTGAGCGCGCCGCCGCTTGCAATCCGACTTAAACGGTCGCAATTTCGATCTCCATCGGTGCGCGCGCGCGAGCAAAGATAGCAGTCAGCCGAGGAGGTCGTGATGCCGCAGGAGCAGCAGGTACCGGCCGTCGAGCCGATCGAGCAGCGGGGCTACGCCCACCCCGAGGTGCTCGTGTCCACCGACTGGGTGGCGGACCACCTCGACGATCCCAAGGTCCGCCTGATCGAGTCGGACGAGGACGTGCTCCTCTACGAGACGGGGCACATACCCGGCGCCGTGAAGCTGGACTGGGTGGCCGACCTGAACGATCCCGTGCAGCGGGACTACGTCGCCCGCGACCGGCTGCAGGCGCTTCTCCGCGCCAAGGGCGTCAACCGCGACACCGTCATCGTGCTCTACGGGGACAAGAACAACTGGTGGGCCACGTACACCTTCTGGGTGCTCCGGCTGTTCGGCCTCGAGAACCTCCGGATCATGGATGGCGGCCGGCTCCGCTGGCTGCAGGAGGGGCGCCCGCTCACCACGGACACGCCGCGCTATCCCGAGGGAGACATCGTGGTGGGCGAGCGGGACGACTCGGGCATCCGCGCCTTCCGCGAGCAGGTGCTCGAGCACGTGCGGCGGCGCGGCCCGACGGTGGACGTGCGGAGCCCGGAGGAGTACCGGGGCGAGCGCCTCCACATGCCCGAATACCCGAACGAGGGCGCGCTCCGCGGCGGCCACATCCCCGGCGCGCGCAGCATTCCGTGGGGGCGGGCGGTGAACCCGGAGACGCACACCTTCCGTCCGGCGAGCGAGCTCCGCACCATCTACCAGCAGGAAAACGGGCTTTCCGCCGACGCCGAAACCGTCGTGTACTGCCGCATCGGCGAGCGCTCGTCCCACACCTGGTTCGCCCTCACCTATCTGCTAGGCTTCGACCGGGTGCGCAATTACGACGGCTCGTGGACCGAGTGGGGCAACTCGGTGCGCCTGCCGATCGAGAAGCCGTGACCGACCGGCAGCTCCAGATCGAGCGTCTCGTCCACCACTTCCAGCACCCCCGGCACAAGGGGGCGCTGGAGGGTGCGGACGTGAGCGTGCCCGGCGGCAACCCGGGGTGCGGCGACCTGGTCACCATCCACCTCAAGGCGGAGCCGGGGAGCGACCGGGTGGAGGCGGTGCGCTTCGAGGGCGAGGGCTGCACCATCAGCCAGGCCGCGGCCTCCATCCTCTCGGATCACGTGAACAAGGCCCATCCCACGCTCGAGGAAGTGGTGGAGTTCCCCTACGAGCGGATGATCGACATGCTGGGCCGCGACATCGTGGGCTTTCGCGAGCGCTGCGCGACCCTGGCGCTCGGGACGCTCAAGATGGCGGCCAGGAGCCTGCAGACCTATCGTGCGCTCCGCGCCGCCGGGCGGAGCGACCAGGAGATCCGCGCGCTGCAGGCCGCGGTGGTGAACGCCCGCGCCGAGGCGGGCCTGGTCTTCGGCGCTGCCGCCGAGGCGCAGAAAGGGGTGGGCGGGGCCGGATCCTGACGGTATCATTCCCGCATGCCCGCACTATCCCGCCGGCTTCTCGCGCCCGCCGTGCTCGCGGGCGCGCTCCTGGCCGCCGCGCCGGCCGCGGCCCAATCCCCCGACTCCCTCCGTCCCTTCGGCACCCTCCGTGAGCAGGCCGACCGGCAGCAGGCGTGGTTGCGGGAGCGGCTCGAGACCGTCCTCCCCGCGCTCATGCGGAAGTACCGGATCGACATGTGGGTCGTGCCGATGCGCGAGTACAACGAGGACCCGGTGTTCAGCGCGATCGTGTCGCCCACCACCTTCGCCGCGCGGCGCCGCACGATCTACGTGTTCTACGACCGGGGCCCGGCCAAGGGCGTCGAGCGGATCGCGCTTGGCGGCAGCTCGCAGGGCGGCCTCTACCGCGCGGTGCGCTCCACCCGGCAGGTCACCGCCGCGGTCGCCGGGCGGAGCGCGGAGCTCTGGGGCGACCAGCAGTGGCAGGTGCTGAAGGACGTGATCGAGGCGCGCCGGCCGCGGACGATCGCGATCGACATCTCCCGCACGTTCGCCTTCGCGGACGGCCTGAGCGCCGGCGAGTACGAGGGGATGCGGCTCGCGCTGGGCCCGAAGTGGACCCGCAGGTTCCGCCGCGCCGAAGCCTTGCCGGTGGATCTCATCGCGGCCCGCCTCCCCGACGAGCAGCGCTTCTATCACGATCTCGCGCAGCTCACCTGGACCGTCATCGACAGCATGTTCTCCGGCGCGCGGATCCGGCCCGGGACGACGCGCACCAGCGACCTGGTCTGGTACTTCCGCCAGCGGGTGAACGATCTCGGCCTTGGCACCTGGTTCCAGCCCAGCGTGGACGTGCAGCGCCGCGGCGCAACGGACGAGACTCTGGGCGACGACCCCGTCATCGAGCGCGGCGACGTGCTGCACTGCGACGTCGGCATCACCGCCCTCGGGCTCAACACCGACATCCAGCACATGGCGTACGTGCTGCAGGAGGGCGAGACCGAGGCGCCGGTGGGCCTCCGCGCCGCGCTGGCGCGCTCGAACCGGATGCAGGACATCCTGATCGAGGAGATCCGCCCCGGCCGCAGCGGCAACGAGATCCTCGCCTCCGCGCGGGGACGCATGCTGGCCGAGCAGATCGACGGGACCATCTACTCGCATCCGATCGGGCTGAACGGGCACGGCGCGGGCCCGCTGATCGGGCTCTGGGATTACCAGGAAGGCGTCCCCGGTCGCGGCGACCACAAGGTGATCCCGAACATGTGGTTCTCGATCGAGCTGCAGGCCACGACGCCGGTGCCCGAGTGGGACGGCCAGCCGGTGCGGATGGCGCAGGAGGAGGACATGGTGATGGGCCCCGACGGCGTACCCCGCTGGGCGTATCGGCGTCAGACCGAGCTCCGGCTCATCCGCTAGCGGATGTCGATCGCCGACCTCCGGCGAGAGTACGCCCGCGCCCGCCTGGACGAGCGCGAGGTCGCGCGCGACCCGCTGGAGCAGTTCGCCCGCTGGTTCGACGACGCCGGGCGCGCGGAGCTGCTCGAGCCCAACGTGATGACGCTCGCCACGGCGGACGCGAGCGGCGCCCCCTCCGCCCGCATGGTGCTGCTCAAGGGGGCGGACGCGCGCGGCTTCTCGTTCTTCACCGACCACCGGAGCCAGAAGGGCAGGGAGCTGGAGGCGAACCCGCGCGCGGCGCTGGTGTTCTACTGGGGCGAGCTGGACCGGCAGGTGCGGGTTACGGGGACGGTGCGTCGGCTGAGCCATGACGAGAGCGACGCGTACTTCCGGTCGCGGCCGCGCGGCAGCCGCCTGAGCGCGTGGGCTTCATACCAGAGCCGGCCGGTTCCGAGCCGGGACGCACTGGAAGCGCTGGTGCGCGAGATCGACGCCCGCTTTCCGGGGGAGGACGTCCCGCTGCCGCCTCATTGGGGGGGCTACATGGTGGAGCCGGCGATGGTCGAGTTCTGGCAGGGCCGGGAGAACCGGCTCCACGACCGCGTCCGGTACACGCGGCAAGGCGGCGGCTGGGTGGTCGAGCGGCTTTCGCCCTGAAGCGGGCCGGCGACGGGCGAAGGCCGCGGCGCCCGCGGGCGATTCGCCTGCGCTACTGCCAGGCCAGCCGGTACCGGCAGACGCTCCCGCCCTTGGCCCGGCACTCTTCCTCGGTCATGGTCACGGCGCGTGCGCCGCACATCTCGAGGGCGCGGCGGTACCAGCCGATCACGGTGAGGCAATCGGGAGCGCTGAAGGTCTCCGCATCGTACGTCGTGAGCACCCCCGACGTCTCGCCGGTGGGCCGGTACTCGCGGCGCCCGGTCTCGTAGTAGAGCGCGTAGATCTGCGGGGCCTTCGCCAGGAAGGCCTGCGGATTCCCGGACACCAGATACCCGCTGTGGAGCGACGACAGATTCTTGTCGGCGGACGCGGCCCCGAGCCGCTCGAAGAACTCCGGCCGTCCGTCGCCGAGCACCCGGACGATCGCATCGTCAAGTCGCCGGCCGAGCTCGAAGGGATACCAGTTGGAGGTGAAGAGCATCCGGAGCGGGCGCTGGTCCTCCGGCGCGAGGCCGTCCATGACGCGGCGCACGCCTTCCTTCCCGAAGTGCTCCTCCACGAACGCGATCCGCGACTTGAGCACCGCGCCCTTGATCTGCTGCACCGAGCGCTCCGTTGGCGTGAGGGGGACACGGCAAGATAGGGCGTGCCTCGCGTGGCGGAAAAGCCCGGCGCCGCCCGCCGCCTCCCCGGGTCCACCGCGCCCGTATCGTCGGTCGGCCCGCACCGCGCGTTCCCACTTCCAGCCGAGAGCGACATGTACGCCATCGCGCTGCTCCGCTAGCGCCGCCCGCTGGAGGAAATCCTCGCCTTCGTCGACGAGCACCGGGCGTACGCCCCGGAGGCTGCGCGAGGAAGGCGTCCTGCTCGCGTGGGGCCCGCTCGACCCGCGCTCCGGCGGCGCGTTGCTGCTGCGCGTGCCCGACGGCGCGGTGCAGACCACGCTGGACCGGATCCGCGGCGACGCCCCGTACACCCGACACCCTGCGGCTTCCCGCCGTGGATCCAGGCAGGTTGGGCCCGTGCCGCCCTTCGGGTCGGCCCCATGGCAGCCGGTGGCGGGAACGTCCCCGCGCGGGATGAACCGATTTGCTAGTTGGCTTGAAGAGTGCTTCAGGAAAGCGACGGGGCGTCAGGCGGGCGGCGCACTCGCACGCAGCGCGTTCACGATCACCGCGACGTCGATGAGCTCCTGGAGGACCGCGCCCACGGTGGGCGGAATGTGACCCAGCGCGGCCACCACCATCGCGACGCCGCTCAACCCCAGGCCGACCCAGATGCTCTGGCGCGCGATCCGCATCGTCCGCCGGCTGATGAGCACCGCCTCGGCGATGCGGGTCGGATCGTCGGCCAGGAGCACCGCGTCCGCCGCCTC